>JBAUYT010000162.1:0-1749 GCA_049584935.1 Steroidobacteraceae bacterium | reverse complement strand
TCGCTGCCGGGGCGCGTTCTGCCGGGCTCCGCTGGTGCCGGCACCACTGTTCGGCTTCGGCGTGCGTTGCCTTAATGGCATGAAGTACTGACTGGGTGGGCGGGCCATCTCCTCCGCTTGTGGATCGACCTCTTAATGCCTGATGTAAGAGCGCGGATAATGCGACGTCGCGTGCGCGGCAAGGTTATTCTCCGGCGATGTCCTTGACGGCCTGATGCCAGTGCTCGTCATGCCTGTCGGCAGGGCGCCCGTCCCGTTCCCAGATCTCATATGCGCGGACCCGAATTTTCTCCTCGACGGCTATGCGGCTGGCCGCCGGCCTCAGGGCAGTGCCTCCCGAACTCGGGAAGAGCGTCTGGAGCCACTCTTCCCAATGCTGAACGGCCTTGCGCATCTGCTCCAGATACGAGGACCGCTGACCAAGCCGCCAGTGATCGCTGAGTGTGACAGGTATTTCTCGGTCGTCGCGATCTCGATGGCGAGTTCCTGCCAACGGGTCGTGAGCGTTCGCCGGAGGTCGTGAAGGCCGAAGTTCGCGACCTTGCATTCAGCATGGAACTTCGCCTTTTGATAGCTCCACCCGACAAAGGGGCTATTGAGGCGCGATGGAAAGTACAGCCCGAGTTCACCGGGTGTGGTGTTTGATAGGATAACTCTCGCAGTTGGGCCGATGGGCATAGTGTGCCGTGGGCCGGTCTTCATCAGGTCCGGCGGCCAGGTTATGGTTCCGGCTTTGAAATCCACGTGCTCTACGTGCAGCGCACCGATCTGGCGCCGACGCTGACCCAGCACCGCGCATAATTAGACGATGGTCCCGAAGGGATACCCGTACAGACGCGCTGTCTCGATAACCTTGCGCAGCTCCGCGTCGGACAAAACGCGTTCTCGCGCTGCGCCTTGTGGCAAGCAATCGAGCCGCTCCATAGGTGAGCTCTCCAAGTGATCCCGCTTTACGCCGTACCGGAAAAGCCCTTGCACGCGGATTAAGGCATGCCGGCGTGTACTCGGTGCGGCCATGGCATCCCGGATGCGCTCGATATCCAATGCCTCTATATCTGCGATCCGTTTCTGTGAAAGCGAAGCAAATGACTTGAGCAGATATCGGTCGGCCTGTCGGGTCGTGGCTCGCACTCGCTCGTCTCGTTGGGCGAGATACTCCTCGCGGACAACCCCAAACGTGGGCGACAGCTTCGGCACGATGCCGAGCTGGCGCTCCGCAAGGATCGTGTGGGCCTTCTCGCGCGCCTGAGCCAGCGTGACAATCGGATACCGGCCGATGGTCTGTCGCTTGCGTTCTGGGCCGACGAGGACCACGAAGGTCTTGCTGCCTCCCTGCGAGACTCTGACGCCAAAGCCACGTAGAGTATCGTCCATATGAAGCTTCTGCCCCCCGTCGGGGACAGCAAGCTTCTGAACGGTCATGTCGGTCAGGCATATCTCGATTCTCCGCTAGGCACGTTCTTAGGCACGCCCTAGGCACAAAGTCTCGTTAGGCACGGCGTGCTACGATGATCCAGCATGGGGCAACGAGAGCATCTTCAAGTGGCAGGAATTCGGCAAAAACTAAACTGATGGAGTGTCTTATGAGTGAGAAAGTCAAGCTGGAGGTCTTCACCGACTACGTCTGACCCTGGTGCTATTTAAGTACCGTGCGTATCGAAAAGCTCAGGGCGACTTACGACATCGAGCCGGTGCTCGTGCATTTCCCGCTGCATCCGGACACGCCGGTTGAAGGGCGCGAAATGGCCG
>JBAUYT010000161.1:0-2965 GCA_049584935.1 Steroidobacteraceae bacterium | reverse complement strand
CCGTGCCCTCATCCAGGTGACCGGCCACGGTCTCCATGGCCTTCATGCACTCGGACAGCAGCACGAGATCGGAATCGTCGAGCCCGACCGCGCTATCGAACGACTTGCGCAACCAGTGGTTGATGGGGTCCGCAAGGCGCATGCCGTGCCGTGCCTCAGCCATGGTGGAGCTGCCGAGCAGCGTGTGGCACGCCCGATAGATGTCTTCGGGTATCACGTGCGGCGCGCGGTGCTTCTGCTCGCGTGCGATCCAGGCGCGCACCGAGGCGACGTGGCTGGCGGTCTCGCGCGCATAGATCTCGCGCAGCGCCGGATCGCCTTGAACACCAGGTTCCGACAAGGTCTCCGGCTCGGGTTCCGGCTGCGGCACTCGCGCAGGTGGTGACACGCTGGCCGCCGCTGCGGGCGGCGGCTCCGGCGCGGCAACGGCTGGCGCCGCGACAACCGCGGCGGGCGCAGGCGTGCTGACTGGCGCCTCGAGCGGTACGCCGGGCATGACCGAATCGCGCGGAAATGCCGGCGGCAACGGTTGCGGGGACTCTGGCGCGGGCGCGGCCGTCGCCGCTACGTCACGACCACTGGCAAGCGCGTGTGCGCGCACGGCCAGCCGCGATACATCGGTGCGACCACCGTGGCCGGACTCGAGATCCAACACCAGCGTGGGCAAGACCTCCACCGCCGAGCGCAGCGTCTCGAGCATTGGCAGCGAGCGCTGCTGCGTGCCGTCGAGGATGCGGTTGAGCAGATTCTCGATGGCCCAGGCGAATTCGCTCAACGCACGCGCATTGACCATGCGGCCGCTGCCCTTGAGCGTATGAAACGAGCGCCGCACGGTCAGCAGCGGTTCGGCATCGAGCGGATTATGGTCCCAGAGCGGAAACTGCTGGCGGATCCTGGCCACTTCCTCGTTGGCCTCATCGACGAACAGCCGGATCAGTTCCGGATCGGGCGTGGTCCTGGTCTGGCTCGAATTGTCATCGGCGGCCGTCAGCACCGGTGGCTCGGTCAGTGCGGTTGGCAGCTCCCGCATGCCGGTCGTCTCGGCAGTGCCGGCCCGCGGCGTGATCAGCAGCGTCTTGGCATAGGCGGCGGCGCTATCGATCGGCGGCACCGTGGGCAGAACGCGCTCGGGCGCGTGCGCCAGTGCTTCCAGGCAGGTGCGTGCGTTGTCGAGCATGTACCACGGATCACTGCGGCCGGCCTGCAGGGTCTCGATGTAGTACTCGAGGCTGACGATGGCATCCGCCAGGCGGTCGAGATAGTCGGGCGGCAACGCCACTCCGCCCGGTTGCATGACGCGCTTCAGGTGCTGGGTAATCTCCTCGATGATCTCGACGGCGCGGGTCTTGCCCAGCATCAGCAGGCCGGCCTTGACGCCGCGCATGAGATCGGGCCAGCTGTCGAAGCCGGCAGCGTCGAGCGTGCCGCCAACGTTCTGCGCAACGTACTCCTTGATGCGAGCCAGATTCACCACGCACTCGCGCAGCACCGCGCTCTGCACCTGGTGGAAATCCTGATCCTGGGTCTCACCCTCGGCCTCGCCGCTGTCGCCTTTCTTGCGCGGCAGAATCAGGCCCACCAGCTGGCTGTCGAGGTGGTCTTCGACGTCGATGAGACCCGCGGCCACCTGCACCAGCGTGGCCTCGCCGCCCTGCTCGGTGCCGGCCACGATGCTCTCGAGCCGGCGGGTTGCTTCCTGCACGCGGCTGCGCAGTTCCCCGAGCCCCAGCACCCCGAGCGTATCGCCGATCTTCTTCAGCAGCACCACCTGCGGCCCCAGATCCTCGGGCTGGCCGCCGCCGCGGCGGACGAAGATATCCAGCACGTCCTTGACCTTGGACAGGTCCTCGCGGATGGCCGCGGCGACCGTATGCATGAGCTTGATCGAGGGCGCTGACAGGTTCTCGCGTTCCTGCTCGATCGACTCGTCCACCGGCAGCAGCTCGGCCAGCCGGAAGGAGGCGCGCACGGCCGCGACACGCGGACCGCCGCTGGTGGAACGCGCGACGTAGTAGAGCAGGTTGTTGAGCAGCTCCACCGGCGGGCTCTGGGCGTAGCGTGCCTCGCCCCATTCGAACAGGCGTTTCATCTCGCGGTCGGCCAGGCCCAGCAGCCGCTTGAGCGAGATGCCGCTCTCGACTCCATTCTCGCGCAGCGCCTCGATCAGTGCGCCCACCACCCACCAGAGCTGAAAGACCGGCTGCTGGGTCGCGACCTGCTCGAGCCGTGCGGCCACGACCGACATGATCTCGAGGTTCTGCTCGGGGCGCTCGCCACGGATCCAGCCGATCAGTCCGGTCTGGAAGCGCGCGCGCAGCCGCCGTGCCCATTGCGAGGCGGTTAATGGCGGCTCACCGGGCGCCGGCGCCACCGGCTGCGCCTGCCGATCGGATTTGAGGTTCAACAGCAGCAGAGTGCCCTCGGACAGCAGCGCGCTGCCGCGCACCGCGCGCAGATCGTTGAGCAGCGGCAGCAGCACCAGCGCCAGATCCCGACCACCCGCGAGCACCCGCTCGAGATAGCCGGGCAGCTGCACCATGGCACGCATCAGCGCATCGAGCGCCTCGGCCTGGTTCTTGCGCTCCTGTCCGAGCCCGATCAGGTAGCGCGAGACCTGCTCCATCTCCTCGGCCAGCAGCGCTGCGCCATAGATCTCGAGCACCCGCAGTGCGCCCTGCACCTGGTGCATCTCGTGGCGGACGCGATCGAGCATCGCCGCGTTGTCGGGCTGCTCGACGTGCGCCTCGAGCGCCACCCGGCCCTCGCCGAGGGCCACGCCAATTTCGCGCGCGACCGTCTGCAGAGTTTGCGTCGCCAGCTCAGTCATACTGCATGTTCTACCGAGTCGGGGCTTCCAGTCACGAGCCGCCCAGCGCCTTGATCTTCGGACCACTGAACGCGCCTGCTGCGCCGGCGACCGTGCCGCCGCTCGCAGGCGCTGCCGGTGGTTGCGGCACCGAGCCGG
>JBAUYT010000160.1:0-2545 GCA_049584935.1 Steroidobacteraceae bacterium | reverse complement strand
GAAGTGGCATTTCTGCTCGGCTACGAGGATTCGAATTCTTTCTATCGAGCTTTCCGAACGTGGGAAGGGACGACACCCTCGCAGTTGAGGGCGGCGCTCCGACGATCTGAAACTAGGCAATAAGTGCGGCGGAGCTCTTTCTGGAGGCACGCTGGAAGCAGCCGCCAACTACCAATAGTCATTGAGCGCCAACGGCTTTTGTATAATTACCGCAGCTATCTCAGAGACTTATACCGTATACTTCATATAATTATCATTAAGTCCAAGCGCGCATCATGCGCCACGAGGCGCAGGGAGAACCGGTGAGCATCGGACTCACCACGATCTGAGTCGAGTCAGACCAGTAACCCTGCCAAGATTGGAAACCGCCGAGCAGCGTCAAATACCTGCGCAGTCGGATTGCGAGTCCCCTCTGTGGCAGGTCACCGCAGTTGCAATGGTGAAGCACGCGTGTTGATCGACACGTACGCTGAAGTCGGCGTTGGCTGCCACTCAAACACTCAAAGTCCCTTAGCGCAGAATCGCACACATGCTTCCGGAATTCCTCGCTGACGCCGTGCTCCTCGTTCACGCTGGCTTCGCCGTGTTTGTCATCACTGGTGGGTGGCTGGCGCTGCGCTGGCGAGGCTTGATCTGGGTACATCTGCCAGCTTCGCTCTGGGGCGCGGCGATTGAGTATGGCGGTTGGCTGTGTCCGCTCACGTCGCTCGAACATCAGCTACGCAGACAGGCGGGCGAGGCTGCATACTCGGGCGATTTCGTGCAGCACTACGTGACTTCGGCACTGTACCCCGCAGCCCTGACGCGTCCCATCCAAGTCGTACTCGGCACGCTGGTGGTAGTAATTAATGCCGCCGCGTATGGTCTGATCTGGCGACGAAGTCAACGGCAGCGGTAGAGAGGATAAGACGCGATTCGCGGCACGCTCAGCCGCGGCCGGGTAACCTGGACGCGCGTTCGTAGGGTGTGAGCTGATCAGGAGCGAGCTTCGATGAGGCTTTCCGGGTGACCCAGTGGGAGCGAGCTGCCTTCGCCTACACCTTCCGATTGGCCGCAACTTCCTCACCCGTCGCAAGCCTGGGCCATGCGACGCGCAATGCTGTCTTCATTGTGCCTCCGCGATCAGCCAACGACGAAACGCAAGAAGGTCCGGTTCATCCGCTCGCGCTTTCTCGCAGACCACGTAATATGCGAACTCCGTCACCAGAGACAGCTTGAACGGCCTTACCAGCCGTCCCGCAGCGAGGTGCTCCCGGACCAATGCTTTGCTTCCTAATGCGACGCCTTGCCCGCCGACAGCGGCCTGTATGACCAGGCCGCCATCCGAGAATCGCAGCCCCTTGGTCACGTCGATACCCGTGACGCCCGCTGCCCGTACCCACTCCGTCCATCCGGGCCACTGGCCTCGCTCCGGAATCCAGTCGGTATGGATCAGTGGCTGGCCGCGCAGATCGCCGGGTTTCCTAATCGAAGTCCGGCCTTTCAGCATTCGAGGACTGTAGACGGGAAATATCTCGTCGACAAACAACCGCTCGGAAGTCAACCCAGGATAATTGCCCGATCCGTAGCGAATTCCGAGGTCAACCCGCGAATGCTCCAAGTCAACCAGTTCCTCCGATGCATGCAGCAGGATATCAAGTTCGGGATACTGCTCCCGAAAGCGGTGCAAACGCGGAACGAGCCATTCGGCGGCGAGAGAAGGCACGGCGCTCACAGTCAATACACGTTGCCCGCCCGAGCTCATCATTGCCACGGCAGACGACAGTTGCTCAAATCCGTCGCGTAAGTACTTAAGTCCGGCCAGCGCCTCAGGCGTCAGACCGTATCCGCCACTTCGGCGCCGCAGGAGCTTTCGACCCAGGTGATCCTCCAATGCCTTTACCTGCTGACTTACCGCCGCGGCAGTGACGTGCAGTTCTTTGGCCGCAGCACGGAAGCTCTCGTGCCGAGAAACTACCTCGAAAGCGCGCAGTGAATTTAGGGGAGGCAAGCGTCGACGCATCGCAAGGGTCCTAAAGATTTTCTACCAATAACTCGCACAAAACATGACTCGGCCTTTCTCCGGCGAGCGCCTACTATTCTTGCGTGCGATCCCTGACACCCACGCAGTGACCCTACTATCGAGTCCATCGTGTCAACGCCAGAAAGTATAGGTGAGTCTCCTATCGGGTACGAGCGTTTGCCGTGAGTTGCTGCACGCACGAAGTGCCCATCGCTCGTTCCGTAGGGCAGCCCGCAGCGAATCGGTCGTCGTCGGGCGACATCTTCGTGTGGAGTCTGTTTATCACCGTGGCAGCCGCCTTGGTTCTGCTCGCGTCCTATACGTCCGCTCGAGGCAGTCACCCAAGCGACGAGGAACTGGTCGCGAGGTTCTTGTCACACGAATCGGATTTCCAGGCCCTGGCAACAATGGTCGATTCAGACTGCGGGAGATTGCCGCTCGAATCCGAATCATGCGAACTCGCCGACCTCAAGCTGGCCGGCGCGGACGGCCCGGCGCGCGCCGGCAACTACAAGCTTCTACTGAAGAGGATCGGTGCCACGG
>JBAUYT010000159.1:0-16029 GCA_049584935.1 Steroidobacteraceae bacterium | reverse complement strand
CGGTATTCCAGCACCAGGAACTCATTGCTCTGGCCCGCGATCTCCATGGGCTGCAGGCCGACGTAGCGCCCGACGCCGTAGGTGTCGTGCACCACCGGTGCGCCAGGATCGAGGCTTTGCAGATCGCGCAGGATGACCGCTGGGTCCGAGGCGGCGGCACGCCGGCGCCGCCGCTCCTGTCGCGCCCGCGCGCCAAACAGTTGCGACTCGCTCAGCAGCAGCAGCGCCGGCGAGGTCAGTGCCAGGCCGGCGACGTCTTCCGCCACCTGGATCGCGAGCACCGCATCCCCATCGACGAACTGCTGCCAGGATTGCACCGCGCGCGGGCGCCGCCCATGGGCGCCGAGCATCTCGGCAATGACCTCGCGCCGCCCGGGCGAATCGGCTGCGATCAGTACGCGACCGGCATAATTGGCGAGAAAGCTGGTCAACGATGCCAGCGGTTGCGCCGCGCGTACGTCGAGCCGGAAGTCCGGCGGCGCCGTGGTGGCAAAATCGCGCGTATCCTGCGCCGCCTCCTGCGCGCTGCCCGCGAAGCGCTCGATGCTGACGCCGGCACGCGCCGCGAGCGCCGTGCGCAGCAGCTCGGGTGCCACAAAGCCTTCGGCCGGCGGCAGCAGCGGCCGCTCGATGTCGTGCCGTCGGTCCTCGTAGCGTGTGCCGATGCCGTCCCAGGCCTTGTCGAGCGCCGCCTCGAGGCCGCCGTCGCAGGCGATTACGGCATCGGCCGGTATGTAATCCGTGACTATCGCCGTGCCGTCGAAGAACAACGGCAGGTAGAACTCGATGCCTGGTGGCGCTATGCCCTCGCTGACGCCGCGATACACGCTCATGCGGGTGATGTCGCCCTCGAAACGTTCGCGGAAGCGCCGGCGGAAGGCCCGGACCGCGTCCGCATCGAGCGGCAGCTCGCGTGCCGGCAGCAGCCGCAGCTGCTCGACGCTTTCGAGCGAGCGCTGGGTCTCCGGGTCGAACCGGCGGATGGTATCGATGCGCTCGTCGAGCAGGTCGACCCGCACCGGCGTGGCCGAGCCCATCGGGAAGATGTCGAACAGCGAGCCGCGCAGCGCGAACTCGCCGGGACTGCGGACCTGCCCGACGCTTGCGTATCCCGACTGTGCCAGTCGTTGCCGCAGCGGCTCGAGCTCCAGCGCCTCTCCGCGGTTGAGCTCGAAGGTGCGCGCCTGCACGTACGCCATCGGCGGCAGCCGCGCCAGCAGGCTCTCCGCCGCCAGCAGCACAATGCCGCGGCGCAGGTGCGGCAGCCGCGATAGAGTTCGCAGGCGCTCGGACACGATGTCCGGATGCGGCGAGAAGATATCGTATGGTAGTACCTCCCAGTCAGGCAGCGTCAGAATCTCGAAGCTGCCGCCGCCGAAGAAGCGCAGCTCGGCGCCGAGCTGCTCGAGTTCGCGCGTGTCGGCTGCCACGAATACCCAGGGACGGCTGTCTGCCGCCACGGCTTCTGCCAGCCCGAGCGCCCGGGCGCTGCCATGCAGGCCGCGCCAGCGCCAGTGGCGCACGGCGGCATCGGGCAGGGGAGGTTGTAACAGGGTGGTCATGCGGGTCGGTGCCGGCGCTGCGCCGGACGCAGCAAAGCGCGCGAGCTTAAACTGCCACGGCATGATTTCAAGCGTGGCCGCGCAAATGAAGGAGCGCCATGGCATCGGACGATGACAAGAGCGGGTTGCTGCAGCAGTTGCGGATCGAGCGAGAGCAGCGCCAGGACGCAGCCAGCCCCCGGCGGCGGCGCAGTATCCTGCTGTTGCTCCTGCTGCTGCTGGCCGCGCTGGCGGCCGTGGCGGCCTGGGCGCTGCTGCGCGGCCAGCGAATAGAGGTCGACACCGTAAGTGCCATTGCACCCAGCACCCAGGGCGGTGTCGCTTCGGTGCTGCAGGCCACCGGCTATGTCACCGCGCGGCGCGAAGCCACGGTGTCGGCACAGATTACCGGGACGCTCACCGAGGTCCTGATCGAAGAGGGCGAGCAGGTCAAGGCGGGGCAGGTGCTGGCGCGGCTCGACAATACCGCGCAGCAGGCCGCGCTCGATCAGGCCGAGGCGCAGCTGAAGGCAGCCGTTGCGCTGCGCGCCCAGTACCAGGCGCAGCTCGAGCAGGCGCGACGCGATCTGGTGCGCAACCAGGAACTCGTGGATGCAGACGCCGTGTCGCGCCAGGCCGCGGAACAGGCGCAGACCCAGGTCGATACGCTGGTGGCGCAGGTGACCGCACAGGAAAGGCAGCAGGAGCTGGCACAGGCCGGCATCGAGGCAGCCCGCGTGCAGCTCGGCTATACGGTCATTCGCGCGCCGTTTTCCGGCGTCATCGTCGCCAAGGCGGCGCAGGCCGGCGAGATCGTCTCGCCCATTTCGGCGGGCGGCGGATTTACGCGTACCGGCGTCGGCACCATCGTCGACATGGGCTCGCTCGAGATCGAGGTGGACGTCAACGAGGCCTACATCAATCGCGTAGAGCCGGGGCAGGGCGCCAAGGCGGTGCTGGATGCCTATCCGGACTGGACCATTCCCGCGCACGTGATTGCCATCATCCCGACCGCGGACCGCAGCAAGGCCACCGTCAAGGTGCGTATCGGCATCGACCAGAAGGATCCGCGCATCCTGCCCGACATGGGCGTGCGGGTGTCGTTCCTCGAGGCCACGGACGCAGCCAAAGCGGGCGGCAGCGGCGGGACGGCGGCGGGCGGTGTGTTGGTGCCGTCCTCGGCGGTCGTCGAGCGTGAGGGGCGGAGTGTGGTATTCGTGCTCGACGCCGGCCACGCGCGCGCGCGCGCGGTCACGCCCGGTGCCACGTCCGCGGACCTGCGGCAGGTCGATGGACTGACGAGCGGCACCACTATCGTGCGCGCGCCGCCGCCGAACCTGCGGGACGGCTCGGCCATTGCCATCAGCAAGCAGTGAGGCCCCAATGAGCGCATTGGTTCAAATCAGGCAGGTCAGCAAGGTCTACGAACGTGGCAAGCAGAAGGTGGAAGCTCTGCATCATGTCGATCTCGATATCCAGCCACGCGATTTCGTGGCGCTCATGGGGCCGTCGGGCTCCGGCAAGACCACGCTGCTGAATCTCATCGGTGGGCTCGACTCACCGACCGATGGCAGCATCACGGTCGGCGATCAGCGTATCGATGCGCTGTCGGAGAGCGCGCTGGCGCGCTGGCGCGCAGCTCATGTTGGCTTCGTATTCCAGTTCTACAACCTGTTGCCGGTACTGTCGGCGCGGCGCAATGTCGAACTGCCGCTGCTGTTGACACGCCTGTCGGCGGCGCAGCGCCGGCGCAATGCCGAGATCGCGCTCGAGCTGGTCGGCCTCGAGGACCGCTCTGCCCACAAGCCGAGCGAGCTCTCGGGCGGACAGCAGCAACGCGTTGCGATTGCGCGAGCCATCGTTTCGGATCCCACGCTGCTGGTGTGCGATGAACCGACCGGCGATCTCGACCGGCACTCGGCCGCCGAAGTCCTGGGCCTGTTGCAGCAGCTCAATCGCCAGCACGGCAAGACCATCATCATGGTGACCCACGATCCGAAGGCGGCGGAATACGCCGCTCATGCGCTGCACCTGGACAAGGGCACGCTGGTGGAGCGCGGCGAGCCGTTGCCGCTGTGAAATACCTGCATCTGGTTCTGGCGGCGCTGTTCCGGCGCAAGACCCGCACCGTCTTTACGGTGCTGTCGGTGCTGGCGGCGTTTCTGCTGTTCGGCCTGCTGGACTCGGTGCGCAGCGCCTTCGCCAGCGCCGGCAATGATGTCGCCGGCGTCGACCGCCTGGTGGTGTTCTCGAAAATCTCGTTCACGCTGGAACTGCCCAAGAGCCTGCTCGAGCGTATCGCTGCGGTACCGGGTGTGGCGCAGGTGACCTTCGCCAACTGGTTCGGTGGTGTCTACCAAGATCCGAAGAATTTCTTTCCGAACGAGGCCGTGGCGCCCAACTACTTCGATCTGTACCCGGAGTGGCAGATGCCCGACGAGCAGCGTGTGGCATTTCGCAACACCCGCACCGGCGCGGTGGCCGGGCAGCAGCTGGCGGACCGCTTCCACTGGAAGATCGGCGACAAGATTCCGCTGCAGGCGACCATCTTTCCGCAGAAGAGCGGCAGCAATGCCTGGACCCTGGACTTGGTCGGCCTCTATCACGTGACCGATGCCAACCTGAAGGGCCAGGAAGGTCTGATGTTCTTCAACTGGGATTACTTCGACGAATCGCGTGCCTTCGGCAACGGCCAGGTGGGCTGGTACATCGTCAAGCTCGCCAATCGGGACGACGCCGGGCGCGTGGCCCAGGCGATCGATGCGCTCTCGCTCAATTCCGATCACGAGACCAAGACCCAGACCGAACAGGCCTCGCGCACCAATTTCGTCGGTCAGTTCGGCGACATCGGCCTGATCGTCGGCGCCATCATGAGCGCGGTGTTCTTCACCCTGGTGCTGCTGACCGGCAATACCATGGCGCAGGCCGTGCGCGAGCGCATACCGGAGCTGGCTGTGCTCAAGACCATCGGCTTCTCGAATCGCAGCATCCTGCTGCTGCTGCTGGCCGAATCGGTGGCGCTGATCGTGCTCGGCGGCGCGGTCGGACTGGTGCTGGCCGGCGTGGCCGTGCGCGCCTTGACCGTATCGCTGGGCGGATCGTTACCGATGCTGCCGGTCGGTGGCGCGGCCTGGCTGCGCGGCCTGGCGCTGATGCTGCTGATCGGGCTCATCGTCGGTGCGCTGCCGGCGCGCCGCGGCATGCGCCTCAGGATCGTCGATGCACTGGCCGGACGCTGAGCAAATGCAGCCATGATAATTGTCGCACTGCTGGTCGTGCTGGTGCTCTGGCTGAGCTGCACACGCGTCGGCCGCCAGAGCTGGTCGGTGACTCAGGTCGGGATCCTGACCATTCCAGAACGGCTGGGATCCTCGCTGGTGGTGGTGATCGGCATCGCCGGCGTGGTCGGCGTGCTCGTGGCGGTGCTCGCCATGGGTGCCGGCTTCGAGGCCACGCTCAAGGAGACCGGCACCGACGATACCGCCATCGTCATGCGCGGCGGCGCGCAATCAGAGCTCAACTCGGTGCTCGACCACGACAGCGCGACCCTGATCGAGCAAATGCCGCAGGTGGCACACAACGGCGCAGGTCTGTCACTGGCCTCGCCGGAGCTGGTGGTGGTGGCGTCGCTGCCGAAAAAAAGCACCGGACTCGATACGAATGTCGAGATCCGCGGTGTCGGCGAGCGCGCCTGGGAGCTGCGCCCGGAGATCAGGCTCACCGCCGGGCGCAGATTCCAGCCCGGCCTGCGCGAGCTGGTCGTGGGCAAGGGGGCGCGGGCGCAGTTCTCGAGCCTGGAGGTGGGCTCGAGCATCAATCTCAATGGCCAGCAATGGAGCGTCGTCGGCGCGTTCGAATCCGGCGATGCCTACGACAGCGAGCTGTGGGCGGACGTCGCCATCGTCGGGCCAGCCTATCGACGCGGCAGCAGCGTCACTTCGGTCACTGTGCGACTGACCCGGCCATCGGCGCTCGATGCATTCAAGGCCGCGCTGGCCAGCGATCCGCGCCTCAAGGTCGATGCCTGCACGACCCGTGTCTATTACACCGAGCAGTCGGCGAGCCTGTCGAAGTTCATTCGCGCGCTCGGCATCACGATCGGCTCCATCATGGCGCTGGGTGCGGTGTTCGGGGCGCTCAACTGCATGTACGCGGCGGTGGCGGCGCGCACGCGGGAAATCGCAACTTTGCGGGCGATCGGGTTTCGCGGCCTGCCGGTAGTGGTCTCGGTGCTGATCGAGACCATGCTGCTGGCGCTGCTGGGAGGCATGCTCGGCGCAGGCCTGGCGTGGCTGATCTTCGACCACTACACGGCGTCGACCCTGGGTGCGAACTTCAGCCAGGTGGTATTTGCCTTCGAGGTGTCACCGTCGCTGCTCTGGACGGGGCTCCGATGGGCTCTGGCCATCGGGCTCATTGGCGGCCTGCTTCCGGCGCTGCGCGCTGCGCGGCTGCCGATCACGGTGGGATTGCGCGAGCTATAGCAAGGGCAGGTGGCGCCGGGCAGTACCGGCGTGGGGAGCGACTCAGGAGCCCGGATTCACCACCGCGTGAATGACGTACTCGTGCTCGAAATACACCGTGAACAGCGGGTAGTCCCAGCGCGTGATCGGCGGGTTGCCGACGGCCTCGTGGCGGTCCTGTGGCGCGCCGTACTTGGCCTCCACGGTCTTCATGCTCATGCCCTTGGCTGGTCGATCGATATCCGATGGGCGCACGCTGACCTGATCGTCGACGGCAATCGTCTCGGCGTGGGCGCCGAGGCTGAAGAGCAGCAGCAGCGCCGCGGCCAGCGCCGCGATCCAGGTGGGGGATAAAACGGACGCTGCCGGTCTCACCCGGCTCTTGAGCTGGCTTTTCATGGCGTTCCTGCGTGGCGGCTCGTCCATGGCGACACTATAGCACCGGCCGCAGACGGCCCCTCAACGGCTCTCCGGCAGGTGGTCTGTTTCTGTGATCCAGGTCCAGTTTCATGATGCCGTGTGCTTAAATGCACTCAGCATGTTTCAGCCGTTGCCCCTGTTCATAGGCCTGCGCTATGTGCGCTCGCGGCAACACAAATTCTTCGTCTCGCTGATCACCTGGGTGTCGCTGGCCGGGGTCTCGCTCGGCGTCGCGGCGCTGATCGTGATCCTCTCGGTCATGAATGGTTTCGAAAGCGAGTTGCGGGACCGCCTGCTGGCGCTCGGCGCGCAGGCGCACGTGGTCGATGAGGGCAGCGTGCCTGCCGATGGCGACAGTGCTCTGCAGCAGCGCCTGCGGGGGCTGCCGGGCGTGATCGGCGTGTCCCCGTACATGGAGCTCACGGCGCTGGCGGTGCATTGGCCGGAGATGCTGCCGGTGCAGTTGCGCGGCATCGACCCGGCACTCGAGCGACGCGTTGCTGACGTCAGCCCGCTGATCGTCGAGGGCCAGCTCGCTTCGCTCCAGCCGGGCAGCAACGCCGTCGTCATTGGCCGCGACATCGCCGATCAGCTCGGCCTCAAGGTCGGCGATCCGATCACGCTGCTAGTGCCTACCGCGACAGCCAGCGGCCTGCCGGAACCGCGGCTGCGGCAGTTCACGGTCGGCGGGGTCTACCAGGCCGGGCTGGAGGAACTCGACAATTCGCTGATTCTGGCGCAGATCGACGACCTGCGGGCGTTTGCGCCCAACGCGCAGGGCGCCGGCGGCCTGCGGCTGCGTTTCACCAGCGCGCTGGCTGCGCCACAGTTCATGCCGGCGGTGCGCGCGCTGCTGCCACCGGGGTATCGCGCCAGTGACTGGACCGAGGACAACGCCAGCTACTTTCGTGCCGTGCGCATCGAGAAGACCATGATGGCGCTGATCCTGCTGCTGATTGTGACGGTAGCTGCCTTCAACACAGTGGCCATGCTGGTCATGGTCGTCAACGACAAGCGCACCGACATCGCGATCCTGCGCACCCTGGGGGCATCTCCGGGCAGCGTGCTCAAGGTCTTCATGACCCAGGGCATCGCGATTGGCTGGTTCGGCGTGGCCGGCGGCCTCGTTCTGGGCATCGTGCTGGCACTCAACGTCGACACGATCGTGCCGGCGCTCGAGCGCCTGTTCCACTTCCAGTTCCTGGATGCGCAGGTCTACTACATCACCACCATTCCATCGGAAGTGCATGCGCAGGACGTCATCCGTATAGCGGCCGCGGCCTTTGGTCTGACGCTGTTGTCGACGGTCTATCCGGCCTTGCGGGCAGCGCGCACGCCGCCTGCCGACGCGCTGCGTTACGAGTAGCGCGTGGCAATACCCTACGAGTGGATCATCGGCACGCGCTACTTGCGCGCCGCCTCGGGCCGCGGGTTCCTGTCGTTCATCTCCGTGGTATCGGTGCTCGGGCTCGCGATCGGTGTGGCGGTGCTGATCGTGGTGCTGTCGGTCATGAATGGCTTCGAGCGCGAATTGAAGACGCGCATCCTCAGTGTCACCTCGCATGCGACGCTCATGGGTCTGGACGGCACGCTCGAGGACTGGCGCCGGGACCAGGCAAAGGCGCTGCAGATGCCGGGAGTGCTGGCGGCAGCGCCCTACATCGAGGCACAGGCGCTGCTCATGCACGGACAGCACACCGCCGGCACCGAGGTGCGCGGGGTCGAACCCGCGCAGGAGCGGCGCGCCGTCGGACTGGCGCAGCGCATCGAGGGCGGCAGCATCGAGGACCTCAGCGACGGCAGCTATCGCATCGTGCTGGGTGATGCCCTGGCGGAGGCGCTGGCGGTGCACATCGGCGATGACCTAGTGCTTATTGCGCCCAAGGGGGATGCCACGCCGGCCGGGATCGAGCCGCGCATGCGCCGCTTCCGGGTCGCGGGCACCTTCCATTCGGGCATGTACGAGTATGACCGCGCGCTGGCGCTGGTGAACATCCACGATGCCGCGCGCGTCTACCAGCTCGGCGACCGCGTTTCCGGGCTGCGTCTGGCGCTGCGGGATCCGTTCCGCGCGCCGCG
Organism: Steroidobacteraceae bacterium; assembly: GCA_049584935.1. Lineage (GTDB taxonomy): Bacteria > Pseudomonadota > Gammaproteobacteria > Steroidobacterales > Steroidobacteraceae > FEN-1191. The sequence continues at coordinate 7,526 of JBAUYT010000159.1, read as the reverse complement.
GCTGGTGCGCGATCTGGCGATCTCGCTGGGTGGCGGTTACTACGTCAGCGACTGGACCCGCAACCACGCCAACTTCTTCCGCTCCATCGAGATTACCAAGTCGATGCTGTTCGTGATCCTGCTGCTGGTCGTGGCCGTGGCAGCCTTCAACATCGTCGCCGCGCTGGTCATGGTGGTGAAGGAGAAGCGCAGCGACATCGCGATTCTGCGCACGCTGGGCGCTGCGCCACGCAACGTGCTGGCGATCTTCACGCTTCAGGGCACCTTCATAGGACTCACCGGCACCGCCGCCGGTGCGGCGCTGGGACTGATACTCTCCGCCAATCTCGAGGCGCTGGTGCACGCACTCGAACGTTTGCTGGGCACGCACTTCCTCGACGCCAGGGTGTACTTCATGAGCGATCTGCCGGCCTATGCCGAATGGGGAGACGTGCTGCGCATCTGTGCCGTCGCCTTCGGACTGTGCGCCGTGGCTACGCTCTATCCGGCCTGGCGCGCCGCCGGCACGCAGCCGGCCGAGGCACTGAGGCATGACTGACATGGCGCCGGAGGTCCTGGTCGCGCGCGGGGTACGGCGCCACTTCCGCGAGGGCTCGAGCACGCTCGAAGTGTTGTCCGGAGTGGAGCTGCAGGTGCGGCGTGGGGAGCGGCTGGCAATCATCGGCGCGTCCGGCTCCGGCAAGACCACGTTGCTGCAGATTCTCGGCGGTCTGGATCGTCCGGACTCGGGTCAGGTGCTGGTGGCGGGTCAGGATATTCATGCGCTGTCCGAGCGGGATCGCGGCACATTGCGCAATCGCAGCGTCGGATTCGTTTACCAGTTTCACCACCTGCTGCCGGAATTCACGGCGCTGGAGAACGTGGCGATGCCGCTACTGGTGCGGCGCGAAAGCGCGCTGGTGGCGGCGGCGCGCGCGCGCGCGCTGCTGGCGCGTGTCGGACTCGAGCAGCGCCTCGACCACAAGCCGCACCAGCTCTCCGGCGGCGAGCGCCAGCGCACTGCAGTGGCCCGCGCGCTCGTGACCGCGCCGCAGCTGGTGCTGGCGGATGAGCCCACCGGCAATCTCGACGGCGGCAACGCCGAGCAGGTGTTCGCGCTCATGCTGGAGCTCAACCGGGAACTCGGAACCAGCCTGGTGGTCGTAACACACGATCCGAGGCTGGCCGCCCGCATGGATCGCGTGTTGGAACTCAGCGCCGGCCGCCTGGGTCCGCCTGGCGCGGTGGCGCTGCCCGGGGAGCCTGCCTGAGTAATAAACGTGAGCCGCGGTCGCGGCACGTTTATTACTCAGGCAGGCTCCTGACCACGCGCTGGCAGCGACCTTCGTGGCGCGTGTGATAGCGATGCACGGTCGCGATGCGCCAGAAGAACTCGAGCGCAAAGCGGGCTGTCAGACCCAGCACCACGCTGCACACCAGGCAGCCGACCAGAAAAGGCCGCCAGGCCGGGCCGAGGCCGTGTTCCAGCCAGTTCCAGGTGAGTTGAAATTCGAAGTGGTGCGGCCGGTAGCGTAATAGCGCCGCACCAACGCGGTAGGCGATGTAGTAGGCAGGCACCATCGTGAATGGATTGACGACGTAGGTGGCGGCGATGCCGACGGCGAGGTTGAGCCGCCACCAAAGAGCCGCCAGCACGACCAGCGGCAGATGCACCGGCAGCGGAATGAAGCTGATGGCGATGCCGGCACCGAAAGCCGCCGTGATGGAATGGCGGTTGAGCGACCAGAGATGCGAATCGGTGAGCCGGTCCCCCCAGATGCTCAGGTACCATTTGTGGCGCTTTGCGTGGATCCAGCGCGCGAGTTTTTTGGCGAATCGGCGAGGCATGTCACCGCGACTGTAGCAGCACGGGGTTACAGTTCCATAGGTGGGGTCTCGATTTTGCGCTGCCGGCCGCGCGCATTAGGTATCATGCGGCCGCCGCAATTGAAACTGCAGGAGTAGACGCCGGAAATGTGGGAAATCGTGCAGGCGGGCGGAACGCTGATGTGGCCCATCATGCTCTGTTCCGTGGTCGCCGTGGCGATCATACTGGAGCGACTGTGGACGCTGCAGGACCGGCGCGTGCTGCCGCCCGACCTGATGCAGAAGGTCTGGAAGCTGGTCGAAGCGCACCAGATCAACGACAAGGTCATCCAGGCGCTGGAGCAGAATTCGCCGCTCGGAAGGCTGCTCGCAGTAGGTTTGCAGAACCGGCATCGGCCGCGTGAGATCCTCATGGAGCGGCTCGAGGACACCGGCCGCCACATGGTTCACGAGCTGGAACGCTACCTGAATACGCTCGGCACCATTGCCGGGGTGTCGCCGCTGCTCGGCCTGCTAGGCACGGTCACCGGCATCATCAAGGCATTCAACGCCATCAACGCCGGCGGCGCCGGCGATCCCCGCATGCTCTCGGGCGGCATCGCCGAGGCGCTGGTGGCAACCGCCGCTGGCCTGTGCGTGGCGATCCCGTCGTTGATCGCCTATCGCTATTTGCGCGGGCGCGTGGAACGCATCGTGGTGGAAATGGAAAAGAACGCGCTGCGTCTCGTCGACGCGGTCGAATCCGCAGCGCGCAGGCCGCCCGAAGCGGCCGCGGTCGCCAGCGCCGGCCGCGCCGCTGCGCCGGCACCGCAGCTGGTGGCGCAGGGCTGACCCGTGAACCTGAAGCCGCGCCGCATGGAAGATCCCGAGATCAACGTCACCTCGCTGATCGACGTGGTGCTGCTGCTGGTGGTGTTCTTCATGCTGTCCTCCAATTTCACTGCCGAGGGGCGCCTGCGCGTGCGGTTGCCGCAGGCCACTGAGCAGCCGTCCGAGCGCGCCGCCGGCGATGGCCTGGTCGTCACCGTCAGCGCCACCGGCGCCTACCTCGTCAACGGCCGGGAGCTGATCAACTCGAGTGCCGACACGCTGCGCTCGGCCATCCTCAAGAGCAGCACGCCAGCCGCGCGCAACGCGCCGGTGACGATCCGCGCCGATGGCCGCGCCACTCATCAGGCGGTAGTCACTGCCATGGACGTGCTCGGGCGCATGGGCTTCACGCAGATGAATGTCGCCACCGTCAACGAGAATCCCGCGGGCGCCCCTTGACTCCAGGCGCGTCGGGCAAGGAAGCCAGCGCCAGCACGCAGCAGGCGCGAGCTGTTTACACCCGGCTGTTGCGTTACGCGCGCCCCTATATAGGCATGTACCTGCTCGGCGTGCTCGGCATGATGATGTACGCCGGCACCGACCTGCTGACCATCAACTTCACCAAGACCTACCTGCAGAATTCGCTCGCGCTCGAGCGCGACCGGCAGATTTTGACCTGGCTGCCGCTGTGGGTGCTCGGCATCTTCGCGTTTCGCGGCATCGGCGATTACCTGGCGAACTATTTTCCCTACTGGGTCGGCCGCCAGGTCATCAAGGCGATCCGCACCGATCTGTTCGTGCACTACCTGCGTCTGCCGACCACCGTCTACGACGGCGGTTCCACCGGCGCAATGCTGTCGCAGCTCACCTACAACGCCGAGTCGGTTGCCTCGGCGACCACCGATTCGCTGACCGTCATCATCCGCGATTCGCTCGCCATCTCTTTCAACGTTGCAGCACTGTTCTGGCTCAACTGGCAACTGGCGATCTACGCCTTGTTCGTGGCGCCGGCAATTGCCTGGCTGGTACGGGACGTCAATATCCGCTTTCGTCGCTACAGCAAGCGCATCCAGAACTCGATGGGCGACGTCACGCGCGTGGTCAAGGAGTCGCTCGATGCGCACCGCGTGGTCAAGGTGTTCAACGCGCAGCGGCACATTGCGCAGCTGTTTGAGAACGTCAACGAACTCAATCGCCGCACCAACGTACGGCTGATCTCGGCGCGTTCGAGCAGCAATCCGATCGTGCAGATGATCGCCGCGGTCGGTCTGGCCTCGGTGCTGTTCATCGCCAACAAGCAGATGCAGGCCGGTACGCTGTCGGTGGCGCGCTTCATCCCGTTTCTGATCGCGCTATTCCAGGTGACGCAGCCGCTGAAGCGGGTGCTGGCGGTGAGCGGGCCGATGCAGCAGGGCATCGCCGCGGGCCAGGCGGTGTTCGAAGTGCTGGACACGCCGGGCGAGCCGGCCGGCGGCTCGCATCCGCTGACGCGCGCACGCGGCGCGGTCGAGTTCCGCGACGTGAGCTTCGAGTACGTAGCCGAGAAGGGCGCGGTGCTGCGCCACATTTCGCTCGAGGTGCCGCCCGGGACCACCGTAGCGATCGTCGGCCGCTCGGGCAGCGGCAAGTCCACGCTGGTATCCCTGCTGCCGCGTTTCTACGATCCGACCTCGGGCACGGTGCTGATCGACGGTGTCGACATTCGCGAGTACCCGCTGTTCGACCTGCGCCGGCAGATCAGCCTGGTGAGCCAGGAAGTGGTGCTGTTCAATGACACCATCCGCAACAACATCCTATTCGGTGCCACCGATATCGACGAGGCGCAGTTGGTGGCGGCGGCGCGCGCCGCCTACGTGCTCGAATTTGTCGATCCGCTGCCGCAGGGACTCGATACCCTGGTGGGCGATCGGGGCGTGCTGCTTTCGGGCGGGCAGCGCCAGCGCATTGCGATCGCGCGCGCGCTGCTGCGGGATACGCCAATCCTGATCCTGGACGAGGCCACTTCGGCGCTCGACACCGCGGCCGAACGCCACATCCAGGCGGCCCTCGACCAGCTGGTGCGCAATCGCACCACCTTCATAATTGCGCATCGGCTCTCGACCGTGGAGCACGCGGACCGGATCCTGGTGCTGCGGGACGGCGCCATGGTCGAGTTCGGCGCACACGCCGAACTGGTCGGCCGCGGCGGAGTCTATGCGGAGCTGCACCGCCTGCAGTTCAGCGCGTGATGGCTGGCGCTTGAGCGCGCGGCTGCAATCGCTCTGGTATCGACCGACGCCGCCGCCGCTGGCGTTGCGGCCGTTGAGCTCGCTGTTTGACCTGGCGGTGCGGGCGCGCCGCGCGGCCTATGCGCGCGGTTGGCTGCATAGCACCCGACTGGCGCGTCCGGTGATCGTGGTGGGCAACCTTACGGTCGGCGGCAGCGGCAAGACGCCGCTGGTGATCTGGCTGGTGGCGCAGCTGCGCGCCGCCGGATTCGTGCCCGGGGTAGTGCTGCGTGGTTACGGCGGCAACGCGGCCCGACGGCAGCAGTCGCTGCTGGTCGAGCCCGACAGCGACCCTGCGGAAGTGGGTGATGAGGCGCTGCTGTTGCGGCGGCGCACTGGCGGCGCCGTGGCCGTCGGTCGCCAGCGCGTACAGGCCGCGCGGCTGCTGCTCGAGCACGGCGCCGACGTCATCGTCGCTGACGACGGCCTGCAGCACCTGGCACTCGCGCGCGATTTCGAGCTGGCGGTGGTCGACGGCGATCGTGGCTTCGGCAACGGCTTCCTGCTGCCAGCTGGGCCGCTGCGTGAGCGGCCGGAGCGGCTGGCCAGCGTGGATGCCGTCGTCATCAACGGCGCGGATGGCGGCTGGCGCGGGCGGAGCGCCGCGGCCGGCAGCACTTTCACGATGCGGCTCCAGGGTGAGCGCCTGCAGCCCGTCGATGGCGCCGCCGCAGAACTGCCGCTCGCGAGTTTCGCCGGCCGGCGGGTGCACGCCGTCGCCGGTATCGGCAATCCGCGGCGCTTCTTCGCACAGTTGCACGCCGCTGGGCTCGAGTTGCGCGAGCACGCGTTTCCCGACCACCATCGCTTCCGCAGTGGGGAGCTGGATTTCGGTGATGCGCTGCCGGTGCTGATGACGGAAAAGGATGCAGTAAAATGCCGGGGCCTCGGCATCGCACGCGGCTGGTATCTGCCGGTAGACGCGTGTTTCGAGCCCACCGAGAGCGCGGCACTGATTACCCGCGTGCGGCAGGCAGTCGTCGAGGCCCGGAACCGCAGCGGATCGGGAGATTGACCTTGGACACACGCTTGCTCGACATTTTAGCCTGCCCGATCTGCAAGGGGCCGCTGCGCTATGAGCGCACGCCCGAGCAGCTCATCTGCCGCGGCGACCGGCTGGCGTTTCCGATTCGCGACGGCATCCCGGTCATGCTCGAAGACGAAGCCCGCGTGCTGGCGCCCAACGACCCGCTGCTCGACACTTAAGGAGCCTGTCTGAGCAATTTCCGCGTCGTCATCCCGGCCCGCATGGGCTCGACGCGACTGCCGGGCAAGCCGCTGCTGCCGCTGGCCGGCAAACCGATGGTGCAGTGGACCTATGAGCGCGCACGGCGCTCGGGCGCGGGCTCGGTGCTGGTGGCTACCGATGACGAGCGCATCGTCGCGGCGGTGCGTGACGTCGGCGGCGAAGCGGCCCTGACCGCCGCCACGCATGCCTCCGGTACCGATCGCATTGCCGAAATCGCGCGACGCGAACGCTGGGACGACCGCGACATCGTCGTCAATCTGCAGGCCGATGAGCCATTGATGCCGCCGCAGCTGCTCGACCAGGTGGCACAAATGTTTGCGTTGCATCCGGGCGCCGATATCACCACGCTGTCAGTGCCGCTCGAATCGGTGTCGGCGCTGCTCGATCCGCACGTCGTCAAGGTGGCGGCCGCCGCGGATCAGCGCGCGCTCTACTTCAGCCGCGCCCCCATTCCCTGGTCGCGCGACAGCGCGCCTGCGGGTCTGCTGAGCCAGCGCAGCTGCAGCGGCGCACATCGGCACCTGGGGATCTACGGTTACCGCGTGGCGGCGCTGCTGCGGCTGGCATCGCTGCCGCCCAGCCCGCTTGAACAGCTCGAGAAGCTCGAGCAGTTGCGCGCGCTCGAGCATGCGATGGACATCCGGGTTGCGCGCGCCAGCGTGCCGCCGGGGCCGGACGTCAACACCGCGGACGACCTGGCGGTCGCTGCGGCGTTGCTGCATTCAGGCCCGTAGGGTCAGTCGTCCCGATCAGGGCCGCGGGTAGGCTGTGCCGGCGGGGCCGACGACCACATGACCGACGGGCGCGGTTCCTGCGCTGCCGGCGACGGTGTCGGGTGCACGCTCTCGGCTGGCCGGCTGTCGCCAGCCTCGGCACCGCCGTTGCCGCTGCCGCCACCACCGCCACCGTGGCTGCCGCCGCTGTCCGACGACCCCATCGGTACGCCGTTGGGTGAGCCGCCGGGTGATGAACCGCCGTGATGCGGCTCGCCCTGCTCGGATGGCCCCCATGCGTAATCGGCAGAGCCGCCGCCCTCATTGCTGGCTGGGCCCGCGCCGGTGCTGCCCGGCAGTGCATCGCGGCTGCCGCCGCCACTGCCACCGCGCCGGCGCCGACGGCCGCCACGACGTGAACGACCACTGCGGGGCCGGTCCATCCCCCCCGGGCCTGACGCCGGCGAGTGCGCCGTCTCAGGCGATTCGGCGCTCGACTCGGCTCCGGCCTGTGCCTCCTCGGCGGCGCGCGGCGCCTCGGTCGGGCGGTACTCGTCACGACGCGGCTCGCGGCGCGGCTCGCGCCGTGATGAATCGTCGCGGTTACGGTCATGTCCACGTCCACCTTCGTCGCGCGCGGCGTCGCGTCGCGGGTGGTCACGGCGTGAGCCGTCAGGTCGG
>JBAUYT010000158.1:0-33893 GCA_049584935.1 Steroidobacteraceae bacterium | reverse complement strand
CGCGCGGCGAAATCGGCTCGGATGAAGCGACATTTGCCGCCCGTGGTCGCAATCTTCCGCGCGAGCGCCGCGCCCTCGACCACATCCTCATCGATCAGCGCCAGCTGTGCCCCGGCGCGTGCGAAGCGCATCGCAATGCCGCGCCCGATGCTGCCCGTCGCGCCGCTGATCGCGGCCACTCTGCCTTCGAGTTCCATTGCGACTCCTTATTATATGGGACCGCGCTGCGGCGCTCAGTGCACGCCGGTGGCGGTCTGCGCCCGCCCGGCATGTATGTCCGTTCCGGCCTCGTGCTCGACCTCGGCTGGATTGACGAGCCAGCAGCCGCCGTCTATGTAGATCGTCTGCCCCGTGATGAACCGGCCATGATCGGAGACCAGGCCAAGGATGCCACCGGCAATATCCACCTCGCAGTCGCCCATGCGTCGTAGCGGAATATTGCGCTCGATGGCGGCGCAAACCGCCGGGTTCTGCACCTTGTATTGCCGGTAGGCGTAACTGTCGCCGGCCGGCACAAAGCAGTTGACCAGAATATTGAACTGCCCCCACTCGTTGGCCATCGTGCGCGTCAGGGCCTCGTTGGCCGCCTTGGTGACCGCGTAGTCGCTGGCGTAGGCCATGCCCTGCAAGGCCCAGTGAGAGCTGCAATTGATGATGCGCCCGCCGCCGCGCTTCTTCATGTAGGGCAGGGCCGCCTGCGCGGTCCAGAGCGAGTGATAAAGGCCGGTCGCCATCGTCATGGCATAGTCCTCATCGGGCTTGGCCTCGATCGGTCGCAGCGGTGCGATGCCCTGGGCGTTGTTGATGAGGATGTCGACACCGCCGAAGTGGCGCGCGGTCGCGTGCACGAGCTCCTGGATCTGCCCCTTGTCCCCGACATCGGCCTGGAAGTAGCGTGCACGCTCGATTGCACCGGGTATGGCTGCGATCAGAGGCCCCATGGACTCGTTATTCTTAGGGTTGCGCGAGCAGTAGACGACTCGCGCACCCTCCTTGAGGAAGCGCAGCACCACGCCCTGGCCAATTCCCTGCGTACCCCCGGTGACCACCGCAACCTTGCCGTCAAGACGCCCCATGGTGTTCTCCATACTGGTCCATTACGCGAACCCTGGTGGCGCACTCATTCAAGCGCAGCCAGGTGCTCATTGCTGTAAGCCCTCAACTCATCGAACGCCCGGGCTCGCAGTTGGTTCGGCAGGGACGGATTGGTGATGATCGCGCGCCCGATGGCGACCAGATCGAAATCCCCGCGCTCCATCATCTCGATCAGGCGGTTGAGATGGCGAAGGCCCAGGTCCGAGCTCGTCAGGCAGATCGGCTCGCCCTCGACGAAATTGGCCTTGGCCAACGCCACGGAACCGACCGTCATCGTGGGCTTGCCCGTGAGCTTGCGCGTCCAGCCCGCCAGGTTCAGCTCACTGCCGGGGAATTCCGGCTCCCAGAATCGACGCGTCGAACAATCAAACAGGTCGACACCGGCATCGGCCAGTGGCCGCAAAAATGCCGCTAGCTCGTCGGGTGTGCTTGCAAGCCGGGCGTGGTAGTCCTGTTGCTTCCACTGCGAATAGCGGAACAGGATCGGGAACTGCTCGCCCACGGCTCGGCGACATTGCTCGATGACCTCGACCGCGAAGCGCGTGCGCGCAACCTGGTCACCGCCATAGCGATCCCGCCGGAAATTCATGCGCTGCCAGAAGAACTGATCGATCAGGTAGCCGTGCGCGGCATGAATCTCTATGCCATCGCAGCCGATGCGTTTGGCATCGGCGGCCGCACGGCCGAAGGCGTCGATGACCTGGTCGATGTCTGCCTGCGTCATCGGCGCGCTCAACTGTTGCGCCTCGGTGATCGGGGACTCCCAGCCGACGCGATGCACCAGCGGTAGTGCCCAGCCCGAGGGACCCATCGAGGGCAGCTCGGAACGGGCAATGGTCTGGCTCGGCCCCTTGCCACGCAGCAGTCCGGCATGCCAGATCTGCTGTATGAAGCAGCTGCCGGCCGCGTGCACGGTAGCGACCACGTCCGACCAGGCGGCCAGCGAGCTCTGGCCGTGGAAGTTGGCATGATAGGCATCACTCGAGGCCACCGGATGATCGATGGCCGAGGCCTCGCTGATACACAGCCCGGCACCGCCCTCGGCCCGCCGCCGAAAATAGTCCCGGTAGCCCAGCGAGATCACACCGGCCGCCGAAAAGTTGCGGCCCATCGGCGCCATGACCAGGCGGTTACGAAGCTCGAGTGACTTCAAAGTAAACGGCCGGAACAGGATATCGAGCGAACCCACCGGTTCGATCAGTTGCTTGATTTGCGACGACATCACTGCGGCTCGCCCTGTAACCCCCGCCGCAATCATAGGGGTTAGCTTTACAGCTGTAAAGAAAACTGTCATGAGTCAGCTATGGATGGGCGCGCTGCATGCTAAACTGGCACAGATGACAGCGCCCCGTAGCAGCCGGCGACCGCAGCGTCGACTGGTCGAGACCCCGCAGCAGCCTGCCTCGCTGCGCGAGCAGCTCAAGCGCCACACCCGTGCACGGTTGGAAGCTGCCACTGTACAAATGCTGCGGCGGCACGGCTTTCGCGCCATGTCGGTCGATCAGATTGCGCGCGCCGCCGGCACGACGCGCACCACTTTCTACCAGTACTTCAAGAGCAAGGGCGCACTGATTCACTTTCTGCAGGATGCCTATATCGAGCCGGAGATGGTTGCGATCTCGCGCCGGCTCGATCAGATGATGCGCCGCCCCAGCTGGCGCAAGCTGCGCAACTGGGTCATCGAGTATGCGCACACCTGGGACCGCATCCACTTATTCCTCGAGGCGTACGGGGACGCGCTGCTGACCGATCCGGCGGTCGCTGCAACCGCGATTCCCGATACCTACCGCGTCACGGCCAGCATGACCGGCATCCTGTCGCGCTTTGAAGGCGAGCAGCGCGCACGTGCGCACGCCAAGCTCGTGACGCTGATCGTGGTGGTGCCGCAGATCCGCAGTCTGGCGCGCGCACGGGGCGAGGATGCGCGCACCTCACCCTTGCTCGATATTTTCACGGATCTATTCTGGGACGGATTCTTTGCGCATCTGCCTGCGCTCGCGCGGCCCTCGCTTGCGCGTGCCGAAGCGACCGGGCGCCGCGGCCGTGCGGCGCAACGTGCTGTTCAAACGGCCGTGCTGCCACCATCGACCGACAGCACCTGAGCAGTCACGTACGAAGATCGGGGCGAGCACAGCCACACTGCCGCCTCAGCCACCTCATTCGGCTCGCCGGGCCGCCCGAGCGGCATATTCACCCGCTGCGACCAATCGACCCCCTGCCGCTCGAACTCGATGATCGAGGGCGTGCGGATGAGCCCGGGACAGATGACATTCACGCGGATACCGCGGGCGGCATATTCCACTGCGGCATTGCGTGACAGGCCGATGAGCCCAGCCTTGGCGGCGCAGTAGGCGCTCTGCGTGGTCACCGCGCGCAGCGCGGCATTCGATGAGGTGTTGACGATGGCACCGCCACCAGCGGCCAGCATCGCCGGAATTTCGTGCTTCATGCACAGGAACACCCCGCGCAGGCACACGCCATGCACGCGATCCCAGTCGGTCGCGTCGAGCTCGGCCGTGAGCTTCATTGGGTTGCCGAATCCGGCATTGTTGAAGGCGCAATCGAGGCGTCCGTAGCGACGCAGAACCGACGCAACGAGCTGCTCGATGGACGATTCCTGCGCCACGTCGGTGCGCACGAACAACGCCTCGCTGCCGTTGCGGATGATCTGTTGCGCGGTGCGCTCGCCGGTCGACTCGTCGATTTCGGCCACGACCACCTTGGCGCCTTCGCGCGCCATCAGCAGCGCCGCGGCCTCTCCGATTCCCTGCCCGGCGCCGGTCACGAGCGCGACTTTTCCGTCCAGCATCATGATCTGTCCCGGCACGGCACGGCGTGGGACGCCAATCTCATATCAATCCCTGCAGAAACTCGGCCGCCTTCGAAGGGCCGGTTTCGGTAACGCCGCCATCGACGGCCAGGCAGACCCCGCTGATGAAACGCGCCTCGGGACTGGCGAGGAACAGTGCCGCCGAGGCGATATCCCATGCGTCCCCTTCGAGTCCGAGCGGCGCAATGGCGCGACGTCGCTCGCGCGCCTGCTCGCCCAGCAGGCCGGCGGCCAGCGGAGTAAAGATGTGGCCCGGCGCGATGGCATTGGCGCGAATACCATCGCGTCCGTGCATCACGGCCAGCTCGCGCGTCAACGCAATCATGCCCGCCTTGGAAGGTCCATAAGCCAGCGAACCGTGCGCCCGCACGCCTGCAATGGAGGCGATGTTGACGATGGCACCGGTGCGGCAGGCAATCAGATGTGGCAGCGCCGCCTTGCTCATCAGCAGTGCGCTCTTGAGGTTGACGTCGAACATCCGCTGCCAGGTGCTTTCGTCGAGCTGCTCGAGCCGTGTGCCGCCGGCGGCAATGCCGACGTTGTTGACGAGGATATCCAGCCCGCCGTAGCGCTCGACCGTGGCAGCGACAGCGCGCTCACAATCCGCCAAGCGGGTGACGTCGGCGGCGCAGAGCATGGACTCGCCGCCGTCGGCCGCGATCATGCGTTCGGTCGCTCGCGCGCGAGTCTCATCCTGGTCAATTAGGCAGACGCGCGCACCCTCGCGCGCAAACAGATAAGCGATCGCCTTACCGGTACCGACGCCCACGCCCTGCGTGCCGGCTCCCGTGACCAGCGCACGCTTGCCGGCCAGTCGACGCCAAAAAATCTGCGGCTGCGGCACCGGCGCTCAACTCCTCACCCGATCCATTGCCCGTTCGATATTATGAACAGCATTTATCTACTTGACTAGGCTACGAGCGGCGCGTTATCTAGTCGCATGGCGCAGAATGTTCCGCCGTTCCCCAGTGGGCAACGGTCGGACACGGGCCGCGGAGGATCCGGGGGGGCTCGGGCGCCGCCGTACCGCCCTGGCGGGTCGTCGCGCGGGAGTGCTGAGGCTATGACTGCGCGGCGATCGTCATCGATTCAGAAACGGCTCTCATGAGCGCAGCTCCGGCCATCGCCACGCGCCCGGCGTACGCGCGCTATGTGCTCGCGGTCCTGCTTGGCGTCTACATGATCCACCATCTGGATCGCATGACGATCGCGCTATTGCTCGAGCCGATCGGCAGGGAATTTCATCTTTCCGACGCGCAGCGCGGTCTGCTGGCAGGCATCGCCTACGCGATTCCGTTCGCGCTGGCCGGCATGCCGCTGGGCTTGCTCATCGATCGCGTCAATCGCGTGCGGCTGCTGATCCTGCTGCTGGCCATCTGGAGTGGGCTAACGGCCCTGTGCGCGCTGGCGACCAGCTTCTGGTGGCTGCTGCTGGCTCGCATCGGCGTGGGCGCTGCCGAATCGGGCGGCACTCCGGCCAACATGGCTATCCTGTCCGACTATTTTCCACCCGAGCGGCGCGCGCGCGCGTTTGGCGTCTACTATATGGGACCGCACATCGGCACCGTGATCGGCTTCGCGCTGGCGGGCAGTGTTGCCGCCGCATACGGGTGGCGCGCGGCTTTCCTGCTGGTGGGACTCCCGGGTCTGCTGCTGGTGCTGGTGCTGGCGAAAACGATTCGCGAGCCCGCGCGCGGCGCCAGCAGCAACGCCGCCGAGCAGGCCAGCGCGGTGTTGCTGAGCAGCCAGAGCGCTCCGCCGTTCGGCGACTTCCTGCGAGTGCTGGCGCGCAATCGCGCCGCCCTGCACGTGTTGGCCGCCAGCACGCTTTCCAACATGGTCGCCGCCGGCCTATTCACCTGGCTGCCTGCATTCATGATTCGCCTGCACGGCATGAACGTGCGGCAGGTCGGCTTTGCGATCTCGCTCGGCATGGCGCCGTTCGCGGCAATGGCTTCCGTGCTCGGCGGCACGCTGGTCGATCGGCTCGGGGGCTACCGCGCACCACGCGTGGCGATTCTGCTGGCGTCGTCGCTGCTGGTCGCCACCGGCGCCGCCATCGTCGGCCTGACCACTCCCTGGGTGGCGCTGCTGATCGGCGCGTTTGCGCTGCAGACGGCAACCCACGTGCTCACCGTAGGCCCGAGCTACAGTGCGGTACTGGGTCTGATGCCGGTGCCCACTCGCGGTCTGAGCGGAGCGCTGATGCAGGTGAGCGCCAATGTGCTGGGCTTCGGTGTCGGTGCCACGCTGCTCGGCAAGCTCAGCGATGTGCTGCGGCCGGAATTCGGCGTCGAATCGCTGCGCTACACGATGCTGGGGTTCAACTTGATCGAGCTGTGGGCCGTGGCGCACTACCTGGCCGCCGCCGGCGCTCTGCGACGCTGGACTCCGACATCGGTTCAGCGCACGACTTGATGGAGCCAGCGCGGCTCAGTCGAAGTGCCAGCGCCGCTTGGGCTCGAATCCAGCTCGATAGTCGATGAACTGCACGTCGATCCAGATCGGCAGCAGATAGCGGAAATAGAAGGCATGCGTGCTGGTCTCGGGCAGCTCCAGATCATCGAGCTCTCGGATTTGCATGCGCGCGTCGTGCGCGCGAACGTTGCGACAGAGCTGGAGCACGTGATCCACCGTCGCGCGATCGCGCACGTGAAACCCCAGGTGATCGTCGCCTTCGATGACGGCCGGCGTAGGGCTTTCTGCCACGTAGATGAACTGGCTGCCTTCGGGGTCACTGGTCAGGAACAGGTGCGAATCGCCGAATTTCGGCACCGTCGTCACGCCAAAGCCAAGTCCGTCGGCGTAGAAGGCCAGCAATGCCGGCCGCATCGCTGCGAGCGCGCTCCGCGGGATCGTGATCTGCAAATGATTCAGGCGCAAACCTGTGACCGGCTTATCTTGGCGGGGCATGAGCTCACCTGCCCTTGAACACGGGCTTGCGCTTCTCGTTGAAGGCCGCGGCAGCTTCGGCGTAATCCGCGGTGTTCATCAGAATCGACTGGAAGCTCATCTCGGTATTGACCGCCAGATCGACCGAGTCGTTGCCGGTGCTCAGTGCAGCCTTCAGCAAGGCGTTGGTAATCGGCGGATTCAGACACAGTCGCTCGGCAACCTGCAGTGCTTCTGCCAGCGCCTGGCCGGGTTCGCAGCTGCGGTTGATGAGCTGGATGCGCAACGCCTCGGCCGCATCGATGGTCTCGGCCAGGGCGCATAGCTCATAGGCCTTGCGGTGTCCGACGCGGCGCGGCAGCGACCAGATTCCGCCGACGTCCGGCATCAGGCCGACATTGATGAAGGAGCAGGTGAAGCGCGCATCGCTCGCGGCCACGGCGTAATCGCTGGCGGCGACAAAGGACACGCCGCAGCCGGCTGCGCGCCCTTCGACCGCGGTCAGGAACGGCTTCGGACCGTTCACCAGCAGTTTGAAAATGCGTGCCGGCAGATCCATCCGCATTCTCGCTTCGAGGATCTCGCGGTGTCTCATCTCCGAGATGTCGCCGCCGGCGCAGAAGTGCCCGCCCGCGCCCGTGAGCACCAGTGCCCTGCAGCTGTCGTCGGCCTCGATCTCGAGCAGGCGCGCATACATCGCGGTGCGCATCGCCATGTTGAAGGCGTTGCGCCGTAGCGGAAAGTTCATGGTCATGATGGCGATGCTGCCTTCGCGGCGCACCTGCAGGACCTCATCAGCCGCCTCGCTCATAGGAACTCTCCAAAACGCTCGAGGTGATACTCGCTGTCGCCGAAACTGAGGTCGATACCGAGCAGCCGCTTGAAGTAATGACCGACCGCGAGCTCATCGGTCATGCCCATGCCGCCATGCAGCTGCACCGCCTGCTCGCCGATGAGGCGCCCGCTCTGTCCCACCAGGGCCTTGGCCGCCGAGAGGGCACGCCGGCGCTCATTCAGATCCGGATCATCCACGCGCGCCGCGGCCATGAAGGCCATGGCGCGGGCCTGCTCTGCCGCCGTCAGCATCTCGGCCACACGGTGCTGCAGCGCCTGGAAGGTCGCGATCGGCTGACCGAACTGGCGGCGCGACTTCAAATAGTCGACCGTCAGCTCGATCAGGCGCTCCATGGCGCCGACCGACTCGGCGCACAGCGCGGCGATTCCTCGGGCGACCATGCGGTCGATGACATCAGCGCCCTGCTCAGCAGTTGCGAGCCGCGCATCCGCCCGCAGCCGTACCTGCTCGAAGGCGATCTCCGCGCAACGCAGCCCGTCAATCGTCGGGAAGGAATGCAGCCGTACTCCGGGAGCGGCAGCATCGACGACGAACAGCGCCACGCCAGGCTGCGTCCCGCCCGTGCCGCCCAGCTGTGTACTGACGATCAGCCATTGCGCGGCGGCGCCCTGCAGAACCACCCCCTTGCGGCCCTGCAACACATAGCCCGACTCGAGCTCGTCCGCGCGCGCCGTTGCTCTGGTATCGACGGCCGCCAGATCGTAACGCGCGCCGGGCTCGAGCAGCGCCAGCGCGAACCGCAGCTCGCCGGAAACGATGCGCGGCAGAAAATGTGACTGTTGCGCAGGCGTACCCGCTGCCTTGAAGCCCTCGACCGCCATGACCGCCGTCGGCAGGTACGGCTCGGCGAGCAAAGCGCGGCCGAAGGCGCGCATCACGATCAGAGTCTCGCTCGCACCAGCCCCGAGTCCACCATGTTCGGCCGGTACGTTGAGGCCGAGCAGGCCCAGGTCCGCCAGCTGCGCCCAGTTCTCAGCCGAGAAGCCCGCCGGCGTCGCGCACAGCCGCTGCCGGGAGGCAAAATCATAGTTCGACGCCAGCCAGCGCTCGACTGTATCCGCGAGCATCTGCTGTTCTTCATTCAATTCGAAGTCCATCAGCGCAGCACCGACTGCGCAACGAGGTTCTTCTGCACCTCGTTGGTTCCGCCGTAGATCGAGACCTTGCGCAGGTCGAGGTACTGCGCGGCGAGGCCGTTCAAAGTGGGGTCCAATCCCAGAAGTCCCGGGGCACCCTCTGCCAATGCCTCGGGCACATAGGGAATGGCATAAGGCCCCGCGCACTCCATCAGCAGCCGCCCCAGATCCTGCTGGATCTGCGAGCCGCGGATCTTGAGGATGGAGGCCTCGGCGCCGATGGGCTTGCCCGCTTGCTCCTGCGAGGTCAGGCGCATCAGCGACCATTCCTGTGACATCAGCTCGATCTCGAGCTGCGCAATGCGTTGTCGGAAGCGCGCGTCGTCGATGAGCGGACGGCCGCTCTTGCACTGCTCGCGCGCGAGCTCCTTGACCCGGCGCAGCAGCCGCTTGCACATGCCGATACCGGCAATGGCGCTGCGCTCGTGGCCGAGCAGATACTTGGCGATGGTCCAGCCCGCATTCTCCTCGCCCACACGCTGCTCGGCCGGCACCACGACCTCGTCAAAGAAGACCTCATTGACATCGCAACCTTGATCGAGCGTGCGGATCGGTTTGACACGCACGCCGGGGGTGCCCATCTCGATGAGCAGGAACGATATGCCGGCCTGTGGCTTGCCTTCGGCGCGCGTACGCACCAGACAGAAGATCCAGTTGGCCCAATGCGCAAAGCTGGTCCAGGTTTTCTGGCCATTGACGACATAACCGCCATTGTGCTGCTCGGCGCGCATCTTGAGCGAGGCCAGATCCGAGCCCGCGCCGGGCTCCGAATAGCCCTGGCACCACCAGTCGTCGTTGGAAACGATGCGAGGCAGGAAGCGGGCCCGTTGCGCTTCGGTGCCGAATCGAATCAGCACCGGCCCCACCATCGACAGGCCGAACGGCATCTGCCGCGGCGCCCCCGCCTCGAAGCACTCCTCTTCGAAAATGGAGCGCCAGCGCGCGCTCCAGCCCGTGCCGCCGAATTCCCGGGGCCAGCCGGGCGCACCCCACCCCTGGGCGTGCAGAATGCGCTGCCAGCGCACATAGTCCTGGCGCTCGACGCGCTGGAAGCCGAGCACGCGGGCGCGGATGTCGGCCGGCAGGTGGTCGGCAACAAAGCTGCGCACCTGGGCGCGAAACTGCCGATCCTCGCTCGAATCCTGCAGGTCCATCGCGCGCCCGCCCTACCGTCCGGTGAAGCGCGGGGGGCGCTTTTCCATGAAGGCGCGCTTGCCCTCTTCGAAATCCTGGCAGACATTCGAGCTCATCATTTCGGCACAGTCACTGAGCACGGCCTCGTGCAGGCTTTGGAACGGCAGCTCCCACAGCTGCCGCTTGATGACCCGCAGCGAGCGCGGCGATACGCGCTCGGCCAGCTCGCGCGCATAGCCGTAGGTGGCATTCGCGAGTTGGTCCTTGGGATGCGCCTGGTGCACGAGCCCCAGCTGCAGCGCCTCTGCGCCGGAGACCTTGCGGGCCGACAGCAACAGATCCAATGCGCGCGCATGCCCTACCACCCGGTTCAGTATCCAGGCCATGCCGTATTCCGAAGCCAGACCGATGCGCGCAAAGGCCGTGGTCAACACGGCATCCTCTGCGGCGATTCGCAGGTCGCAGAACAGCGCATGCACGAGCCCGAGCCCCGCGGTCGCGCCGTTGAGCATGGCAACGATCGGCTTGCTGAGCGCCGGGAAATAGCCGGCCCGGCTCTGATAGTCCGGCCGGCGGCTGAAGTCGTAACTGCGCGGCAGTTTGTCGATGAGCTGGCGCGGATCGCTGCTCTTGAATCCGGTCACATCACCGCCGGCACAGAAGGCCCGTCCCGCCCCGGTCAACACCATGACATGCACGTCCGGATCCCGATCGGCCGCGTGCGCGGCCTCGTAGACCTCCTGCGCCATGACATCGGTCCAGGCGTTGAGCTGCTCGGGTCGATTGAGCGTAATGGTGGCGATACGCTCGGCGACAGTGTAGGTGATCTGTTGATAAGCCATGAGACGGTTCCCTCAGGCGATGAAGCAAACCCGGCGCTGCCGCAAGGCAGAGTGCATCGCGCTCATATCGCGCCGGCCGAGCGCAGCCGTTCGATCGCTGCGGGCGCATAGCCCAGTGAGCCGAGGATGTGCTCGGTGTGTTGGCCCAGCGCCGGCACGGGGTCCATGCGCGGCTCGACATCCTGCGGCAGCGCCGGCGGCAGCAACGCGGCGACACGCCCGGCCGCAGTCTCGACGCTGCGCCAGCGTCCGCGTGCCGCCAGCTGCGGGTGCTGCCATAGCTGGTGCATGTCGTTGATGTTGGCATTGGCAATGCCCGCCGCCTCGAGCCGCTCGATGATGTCGGCGGCAGTCAGGGAAGCGAAGCAATCGAGAATGATGGCCTCGAGCTCGGCCCGTGTCGCGGCGCGCCGGCCGTTGCCGGCAAAGCGCTCGTCTGTGGCCAGCTCAGGTCGTTGCAGTACCGTTCGGCAAAACTTCAGCCACTCGCGCTCGTTCTGGATTCCGAGCATGACCAGCCGGCCGTCGCCGGCGCGAAACGGTCCGTAGGGATAGATCGTGGCGTGTGCTGCACCGGTGCGCGACGGCGGTTGCGCGCCGTCCATTGAATAATAGAGTGCATGGCTCATCCACTCCGCCATGGTCTCGAGCATCGACACGTCGATGCGCGTGCCGCGGCCACTCTGCCCGCGCTGCAGCAGCGCCGCGAGGATGCTGCTGTAGGCATACATGCCGGCAGATATGTCGGCGATCGAGATACCCGCCTTGCTCGGCGCATCGGCTGTGCCCGTAATCGACAGGAAGCCGGCTTCGCTCTGGATCAGCAGGTCGTAAGCCTTCTTGCCGACATAGGGACCGCTGCTGCCGTACCCCGAGATGTCACACACGATGAGGCGCGGATGCCGCAGGGCCAGGCTCTCATAATCGAGACCGAGCCGCGCCGCAGCGCCCGGCGCGAGATTCTGCACCAGAACGTCCGCACCCTCGATGAGTCGCTCGAGAATGCCACGCGCTTCCTCGTGCTTGACGTCGAGAGTCAGACTTTCCTTCGAGCGGTTGGTCCAGACGAAGTACGAAGCCAGCCCGCGCACGCGGGTATCGTAGCCGCGCGCAAAGTCCCCGCTCCCTGGCCGCTCGATCTTGATCACCCGTGCGCCCAGATCCGCCAGCTGCCGCGTACAGAAGGGGGCTGCGACCGCATGCTCGAGTGTAATGACCGTGACTCCGTCTAGCGGTCGCATATGGCCTCAGTAGGAACGCGGCAGGCCGAGTACCTGCTCGGCGACGTAGGATAGAATCAGGTTGGTCGAGATCGGCGCCACCTGATACAGGCGGGTCTCACGAAACTTGCGCTCGACGTCATACTCCGCGGCAAACCCGAAGCCACCGTGGGTCTGCAAGCAGGCGTTGGCGGCCTCCCACGAAGCCTTCGCTGCCAGCAGCTTCGCCATGTTGGCCTCTGCGCCGCACGGCTTGTGTGCGTCATAGAGATCGCAGGCGCGAAAGCGCATGAGACTGGCTGCCTCGACTTCGATGTAGGCCTCGGCAATCGGAAACTGAACGCCCTGGTTCTGGCCGATAGGACGGTCGAACACGCGCCGCTCGCCGGCGTACCGGGCGGCACGCTCAACGAACCAGTAGCCATCGCCGATGCACTCGGCTGCAATCAGAGCCCGCTCGGCGTTCAGGCCGTCGAGGATGTACTTGAAACCGCGGCCCTCTTCGCCGATCAGATTCTCGGCCGGGATCTCGAGCTGGTCGAAGAACAATTCATTGGTCTCGTGATTGACCATGTTGGCGATGGCCCGCAGCGTCAGTCCGTTGCCGATGGCCTGCCTCAGGTCAACCAGAAAGACGGACAGCCCATCGGATTTCTTCTTCACCTCGGCGACCGGCGTGGTCCGGGCCAGCAGCAACAGCAGCTCCGAGTGTCGCACACGCGAGATCCACACCTTCTGGCCGTTGACGATATAGCGGTCGCCCCTGCGTACCGCCGTGGTCCGGAGCTTGGTGGTATCGCTGCCTGTGGTCGGCTCGGTGACAGCCATCGACTGCAGCCGCAGCTCGCCGGCCGCGATCTTGGTCAGGTATTCGCGCTTCTGTGCTTCGCTGCCGTGACGCACCAGCACATTCATGACGTACATCTGGCCGTGACAGGCGCCGGAATTGCCGCCGGAACGATTGATTTCCTCCATGATGACCGAGGCCTCGGCCAACGACAGCCCGGAGCCGCCGTATTGCTGTGGAATCAGCGCCGCCAGCCAGCCAGCCTTGGTCAGCGCGTCGACGAACTCGAGCGGATAGCCGCGTTCGGCGTCAACCTTGCGAAAGTACTCGTCCGGAAACTGCGCGCACAGCGCGCGCACGCCGGCGCGAATCTCTTCGTGATTGTCGGGTGATCTCATGATGAAGCATCATCGGGCTGGTTCATGCACGCCACCGCAGCATTGTGCTCGAGCACCGCCACCGCGAGCAGCCGCCGGGGCGGCTCAGAGACTGGCGTAGCGCCGGCGAGTGACGGCGGCGCGCACATCCCTGGTGGCCGGCTCTTCGGCGCGCGCGGCCCGGCGCGATCCGGATGCACGCGCAGCGATATCCGTAATGATAGGCCGCAGCTCCGCGAGCCTGGGCTCGAGCCGGCTGACCGGAGCGCCGATGGCGATGGCGCCGACGATCTTGCCGTCGGCACCGAATACGGGCGAGGAGATGGCCGCGGATTCGGGGAACAGCTCGCCGAGACTGACCGATGTGAGCGTCTGGCGCACGCGGGCCAGCTCATCCCTGAGCGCGCTGCGGGTTGAAATCGTACGGGGGGTTATGGCCTCGAGCTTGGTGGTGCGCAGGTATTCCTCGAGCCAGACACCGTCCACGAATGCCAGCAGCACGCGGCCGGCGGCCGTCGAATACAGCGGACGGACGGCGCCGATCGGTACCGAAAAGCGCACGGACTGCGGACTCTCGATGGCATCGACGTAGCAGATGGTCTTGTGGGCCCGATCCAGCACTCCCATGTAGACGGACTCCTGCGACCGCTGTGCGAGCTCCTGCAGGTACGGGCGATAGGCGCTCGAGAAGTTCCAGACCGACATGATGCTGCCCGCCAGGCGGAAAATGGAGGTACCGAGGCGATAGCGTCCGTTCTCGTAGTTGAGGTAGCCGTCGGATACCAGCGGGCGCAGCAAGTTGAGCAGACTGCTCTTGGGCGAGCGCAGCGCCGTGTTGAGCTCAGCCAGGCTGAGCCCCTCCTTGGCAGCTGCCAGCGCATCGAACAGACCGAGCAGGCGGGTCAAAGATCGGGGGCCGGTCACATCCCGGGTACCGGCCACCGGTCGAGTCTTAGGCATTTATGCTCATCCCAGCACGCAGCAGACCGTTCTGATTTTAGTACGCTGTTCGTATAGTTGTCGAGCAGCGATTGCATTTGCCTAGGAGCTTACCGCAGTCGGCAGCGAAAGCACCTCGGCGACGCCGCCATCCACGTGCAGGGTGTGGCCGTTGACGTAGGAAGCGGCGTCGGAGGCCAGAAATACCACGGGACCGGCCAGCTCTTCGGGCCGGCCCCAGCGGCCGAGCGCAATGGCGCTGGTGAAGATGCGCATGCGCTCGGGATCAGCGGTAATCGGCGCCGCCATCTCCGTCAGGAAGAACCCGGGAGCAATGGCGTTGCATGTGACCCCGTGGCGGCCGAGTTCGCCCGCGATCGACTTGGTCAGCCCCACCAGGCCGTGCTTGCTCGCGACGTAGGCCTGCAGTCGCTCGCGCCCGATGACCGACACGTAGGAACCGATGTTGATGATCCGCCCGCGCCCCTGGGCAACCATCGGCCGCGCAGCCTCGCGCGCCAGCAGGTAGGCGGCTGTCAGATTGGTCTCGATCGTACGGCGCCAGGTATCGATGGTCGAATCGAGGAATCCCCCCCAAAGACACAGACCAGCGTTGTTGAGCAGGATGTCGAGCCGGCCGTGTCGGCCCAGCAGCGTCGGAATCGCATCGAGCACTGCCCGCTCGTCGGTCAGATCGAACGGTTGTGCGTAGGCCTCGGCACCCGTGGCACGCAGCTGCGCCACCGCGCGCTCGAGCGCTGCCGGCTCGCGCGCACCGAGCACGACCGTGGCGCCCGCGCGCGCCAGCGCCTGAGCCATCGCCAGGCCGAGACCACGCGAGGCGCCGGTTATGAGCGCGATCCTGTCGCGCAGCGAAAACAGCGCGCTCATGTGACGCGCGCCAAGCCGTTGTTGAGCACGATGACGTCGCGCACATCGACGCGGGCGCGCAGATGCCAGACACCGGCCGAGCCTTGCCAGAGCTGGAAGCGGATGGTTTCACCCGGGTAGACCGGCGCGGTAAAGCGGACCGCCAGTTCGCGCAAACACGCGGCCTGGTAGCCACAGACGCCCTTGAGCAGTGCGTGCGCAGCCATGCCGTAGGTACACAAGCCGTGCAGGATCGGGCGCTTGAAACCGGCGGCGGCGGCTATGGCCGGCTCCGCATGCAGCGGGTTGTAGTCGCCGCTGAGACGGTAGAACAGCGCCTGCCGCTCGAGTGTCGGCAGCGACAACTCCAGGTCCGGCGCACGCTCGGGCGCCGACGGCAGCGGTTCCGGACCGGGATCGCTGCTGCCGGAGGTGGCGCTGAAGCCGCCGTCACCGCGCAGGAACGACACCTGGCGCGACTCGGCCAGCAGCGTTCCGCTGCCCTGCTCGCGCAGCTCGCGCAAAACCACGAGGATCGCTCCCTTGCCCGCCCCTTTGTCGGTGAGTGACACCACGCGGTTGCGGGCCACGAGCGTGGCCGCCGGCGGTAGCGGTGCCAGCAGCCGGATCGACTGCTCACCGTGCACCAGCTTGACGTAGTCCGCGCCGGTGCGCGGATCGCGCAGCCAAGGTCCTGGAGATCCGAGCACCGATACCAGGGTCGGTACCGCCTGCAGCTGCTTCTCGTAGACGAATCCCAGCTCGGCCTCGTCCATCGGGTCGGCGCCCATGCCGATGCCGAGCGCGTAGAGCATCGTGTCGCGCACCGCGTAAGCATGCACGAGCTCGGGGAAGTCCCAGTTCCGGGCTACCTGATAGTCAATCAATGGCGTGATCCCCGCATCTATGCCGGCAGCTTGGTGACGTCAGAGCGTGGCCGCGGAGCCGAGAATCAGCACCGCCTCGCTCGAGAGCTCGCCGCCGTTGCCCTGCGCGACTGCGACGTTGACGTCCGCGACTTGGCGCTGGCCGCAGACGCCCATGATCTGCTGCGCCGCCTCGACCATCGTGAACGTGCCGTACATGCCCGGATGGCAGAAGGACAGGCCCCCGCCGTTGGTGTTGACCGGCAGTTCACCGCCCGGCGCGATGCGGCCGCCGCTGACGAAGGGGCCACCCTCGCCCTTGGGACAGAAACCCAGATCCTCCAGAAACAGTATCGTGTTGATCGTGAAGGCGTCGTAAATCTCCACCACATCCACATCCCCTGGCCCCAGGCGCGCCTGGGCAAAGGCCCGCTCGCCCGCAGCGCGCACGCCGGTCGTGGTGAGACTGGGCATGTTGGCGATCTCGCGGTGAGTGGTCTCGTGCGCCGCGCCCAGCAGGTAGGCCGGGCGCGGGCAAATCTCACGGGCCCTGTCCGCTCGCGTCATCACTACGGCGGCCGCACCGTCCGTTACCAGACAACAGTCGCGCAGTCCGAGCGGATCGCACACCATCCGCGCCGACAGGTACTCCTGCATGGTCAGCTCGTCGCGCATCACCGCGTCCGGATTGCGCTGGGCCCACTGGCGCGCCGCCAGCGCCACGGCCCCGAGCTGCTCGCGCGTGGTTCCGAACTCGTACATGTGCCGTGCCGCGGCCAATGCATAGGAGGAGATCGGCCGCATCGGCCGATAGGGCGACTCCCAGGGCGAGGGGCGCGAGCTGTTGACCAGCTTGCCGCTGGCGCTGCGCTGATTGCTGCCGAAGGCGATCAGCGCCACATCGCACTGCCCCGTGGCGAGCGCCAGTGCCGCTATGGCAGCCTGGATCTGCGACGATGAGCCGCCGGTACGGCAGTTGTCGTTGAAACGCGAGCGTATCCCGAGGTACTCGGCAAAATTGAGCCCCGCCAGCGCCTCGTCCATGACCGCGATGAACAGACCGTCGACATCCCGCGGCCGCAGATTCACCTGTTCGAGCGCCTTGAGGCTCGCACGCGCCGCCAGGTCGAACGAACTGTAGCCGGGCGCCTGCCCGACCCCGAAGGTCGCAGCCGCGACGATGGCGCTGCCGCCACGGGGAAAGGCATCCGGCAGACGCGCGGTGTTCGCCGTCGCCGTCATACCGGCACGAACACGAGAATCGCCTTGTCGTTCTCGCGCATGATGCTGGCCCGCACGCTCATGCCGATTCGCACCGCCTCGGGATCGATGCCGTCCACGCGGCTCGTCAGGCGCGGTCCTTCCTCGAGGTCGATCAGCGCAAAGTTGTAGCTTGGGGTCGGAGGCTTCTGTCGGATGATCGTGGTGGCGTACACGGTGCCGCGCCCGCAGGCCTCGACCCATTCGAGATCCGTACTGCCGGTTCCGGGCTCGGCCACCCGCGGATAGAAAAAGCAGCGGCCACTCTCGCGATTGCGCTGGATCATGAACCGTCCAGTCTCGAGGAAAGCGAAGAACTCGGCTTCCGGGTGCACCTCGGCCATGCCATCACCCGTGCATGGTGAGCCCGCCGCTCACACTAATGACCTGGCCGGTAATGTAATCCGCCGCCGGGGAAGAAAAGAACAGGATCGTGTTGGCAATCTCCGCCGGCAGCGCCATGCGTCGCAGCGGAATGGCCTTGATCAGCGCGTTGCGCAGCGGCTCCTCCATGGCCCGCGTGAATAGCGGCGTATCCGTCGGCCCCGGCGCGACGCAATTGCAGCGGATGCCGTAGCGTGCGGTCTCGCGTGCCAGCGCCTTGGTAAACGCGATCACGGCGCCCTTGCTGCCCGAGTAGACGGTTTCGCCGGTGCTGCCGACTCGGCCGGCGTCGCTGGCGACAGTGACGATCTTGGCGCCGCGCCCTCCTTCTATGAGTGTTGGCAGCAAGCCGTGGATCAGCCGCACCGGGCCGAGGTAGTTGACATTGACGATCAGACTCCAGGTCTCGGGCTTGCTTTGCAGAAACGGCTCGACCACGTCCACCCCCGCCACGCTGGCGATGATGTCGATGACGCCCCCGGTCTGCGTTTTGAGAGTGGCGACGCAACTGTCGATGGAATCGGCGCGCGTCAGATCGAGGCGCAGAAACTCGCCGCGGCCGCCCGCGGCACGCACCTGTTCGAGTGTGGCCCGCCCTTGTTCCTCGTTGATGTCGGCGCCGTACACGCTGACCCCGGCGCCCGCGTAGGCCAGCGCCGTGGCGCGGCCTATGCCGGATGCCACTCCGGTGACAATGGCGGTCTTGCCGGCGAGATCCGTCGCCTGCTGCCAGCTGTATGCAATCGGCTCTGCCATCTGGTTGTGTCCTTAGCGCCGTGACTTGTTGGCGTTGCGTTCGAGAAATGCGGTAATCAGCTCCTGGGTGCGCGGCGATTCCAGCAACGCGGAGCCCAGCTCGCGCTCGAGCAGAAACCCGTGCAGCGCGGATGAGTCGGCCGCGCCGATGCACTGCTTGGCGGCGCGTTGCGCATGCGCGGGCAGCGCCGCCATCCGCTCGGCGAGCGCCTGCGCTTCGCGCGCGAGCTCCGCCTGCGGCACCGCAAATTCGACCATACCGAGCGCCGCGGCACTGCGGCCATCGAGTGGTTCGCAGCCGAGGATCACGCGCGCGGCAACGCCGCGACCGCACAGTCTGGTCAGCCGCTGCGTGCCGCCGGCACCCGGCAGTAAACCGATGCCCACCTCGGGCAGGCCGATCTTGGCTTCCTCGGCTGCGATCCGCAGATCGCAGCTCAGCGCCAATTCGTAACCCCCGCCCATCGCCGCACCCTGGATCTCCGCGAGAGTCACCTGCGGCAACGACTCGATGCGCCGGTAGAGACCCTGCAGGCGGTCGACGTAGGCGCTCAGCGCCGCGGCCGGCGACGGCGCATCCTTCCAGGCGCGGATCAGCGACAGGTCCGCGCCCGCCGCAAATACTTTCTGATTGCTACGCAGGTGCAGCACCTGCCAATCACGGTCGTGCTCGAGCTGATCGAGGCGGCGATGAAAGGCCGCAATCATCTCGTCGTCTATGGCATTGACGGGAGGCCGCGCCAGCGTCAGCGACGCCACGCGGCCGCGACGCGCTAGCTCGATCAGGTCGCCGTTCATGCGATGATGCCCCGCTGCCGCAGCGCTTGTATGATTTCACGCGCAACATCCTCTGCAGAGCGCTGTTGCGTCGACGCCACGATCTCCGGACGCTCGGGCGCCTCGTACGGCGAGTCCAGGCCCGTGAAGTTCTTGATCTTGCCCTGCCGTGCGCGCGCGTACAGGCCCTTGGGATCCCGCCGCATGCACTCCTCCAGCGGCGTATCGATGTAGATCTCGAGGAACTCGTCGCTGGCCACGAGCTCCCGCACCATCAGGCGCTCGACGCGGAACGGCGATATGAACGAGCACAACACGATAGTACCGGCATCGACGAACAGGCGCGCAACCTCGCCGACACGCCGTATGTTCTCAACTCGGTCGGCGTCGGTGAAGCCGAGATCGCGATTGAGACCCTGGCGAACGTTGTCGCCGTCGAGCATGTAGGTGCTGGCACCGGATGCATGCAGCTCGCGCTCGACGATGTTCGCGATGGTGCTCTTGCCCGAGCCGGACAGGCCGGTAAACCAGAGAATCGCCGGTCGATGAGCGTGCAACCGGATGCGCGCGGTCTTGTCGATCAGCAGGCTCTGGCGATGGATATTGGTGGCGCGACGCAGGCCAAAAGTAATCATGCCGGCGCCGGCCGTGACGTTGGTGAGCCGGTCGATGAGGATGAACGATCCGGTTTCGCGATTTTGCGCGTAGGGATCGAATGCAGTCGGGGCGGCTATCGACAGATTGCACAGACCGATCTCATTGAGCATCAGTGTACGAGCCGCCGAATGTTCGAGCGAGTTGACGTCGACCTTGTGCCTGAGGCTCGTCACGCGCGCGGGCAGAAAGCGCGTGCCGATACGCATCAGATAGGAGCGTCCCGGCAGCATCGGCTCCTCGGTCAACCACAGCAGGTGAGCAGCGAATTGATCGGCTACCTCGGGCCGATCGGTCGCCGCCGCGATGACATCTCCACGCGATGCATCGATCTCATCCGTCAACGTCAGCGTCACCGCGTCGCCGGCGGCGGCCTCCGGCAGATCGCCGTCGGCAGTGACGATGCGCGCGATACTGGACTCCTTGCCCGAACCCGCGACCACGATCCGGTCTCCGACCGCGATCCGGCCGGAGGCGACGGTGCCGGAAAAGCCTCGGAAATCCAGGTTTGGACGATTGACCCATTGGACCGGCAGCCGGAACGGCTGCGCCTGCAGGTCACGCCCGACCTCGATGCTTTCCAGCTGCGCCAGCAGCGGCGCACCGTCGTACCAGCTCATGCGGGGCGAGCTTGCGGTGATGTTGTCGCCGTACCGCGCCGACACCGGGATCGGGGCGATCGAGGCGAAGCCGAGGTCCTTGGCGAAGCCGAGGTAGTCCGCCACGATGAGATGAAAGCGCTCGCCCGAGTACTCCACCAGGTCGATCTTGTTGACCGCCAGGATGACATGGCGGATCCCGAGCAGCGAGCAGATATAGCTGTGGCGGCGAGTCTGCGTGAGCACGCCCTTGCGGGCGTCGATCAGGATGACCGCCGCCTCGGAATGCGACGCTCCGGTCGCCATGTTGCGCGTGTACTGCTCGTGGCCCGGTGTGTCGGCGACGATGAAGGCGCGCCGCGGAGTGCTGAAAAAGCGGTAAGCGACGTCGATCGTGATGCCCTGCTCGCGTTCGGCCTCGAGTCCGTCGACCAGCAATGCCAGATCGATGTCGTCGCCGGTGGTGCCGTATTTGCGGCTGTCCCGCTGCAGCGCCGCCAGCTGGTCGTCCGGTATGCGGCCGGCCTCGTACAGCAGCCGTCCGATCAGAGTCGATTTGCCGTCGTCAACCGAGCCGCAGGTCAGGAAACGCAGCAGATCCTTCTGGTCGGTCGGTGCTTGGGGTGTCGGCGGCAGATTCATCGCAACCCGCTTGCTAGAAATAACCTTCGCGCTTCTTCTTTTCCATCGAGGCGGCCGCGTCGTTGTCGATCACGCGGCCCGAGCGTTCGGAGGTGCGCGCCGCGAGCATTTCATCGATGATGGCATCGAGCGTGGTGGCGTTGCTCTCGATGGCCGCCGACAGCGGATAGCAGCCCAGCGAGCGGAAGCGAACCATGCGCGTCTGCTCCACCTCGCCGGGACGCAGCGGCATCCGCTCATCGTCGCGCATGATCAGCAGCCCGTCACGTTCCAGCACCGGCCGCGGCGCGGCGAAGTAGAGCGGCACCACCGGTATGTCCTCGGCGCGCGTGTACTCCCAGACATCCAGCTCGGTCCAGTTCGACAGCGGAAACACCCGGATCGACTCGCCGGGCCCGATGCGAGTGTTGAAGAGGTTCCAGAGCTCGGGCCGCTGATTGCGCGGATCCCAGATGTGTCCCGCCGAGCGGAAGGAAAACACGCGCTCCTTGGCACGACTGCGCTCCTCGTCGCGCCGTGCGCCACCGAACGCGGCGTCGAAGCCCCAGTGATCGAGCGCCTGCTTGAGCGCCTCGGTCTTCATGATCTGGGTGTGCAGCTGCGAACCCGAGCTGATCGGATTGATGCCGCGCGCCACGCCTTCCTGGTTGGTATGAACGATGAGCTTGATGCCGTAGAGAGCCGCGATCCGATCGCGATGTCGGATCATGTCACGAAACTTCCAGCCGGTATCGACGTGCAGCGCCGGAAACGGGGGCTTGGACGGGTGAAACGCCTTCATCGCCAGATGCAGCAGCACGCCGGAATCCTTGCCGATCGAATAGAGCATGACCGGATTGCGGAATTCCGCCGCGACTTCGCGCATGATGCCGATCGATTCGGCCTCGAGTCGCTTGAGTTTGAGCGGCAGCGGGCGGGTGCTCGACGGGTGCATCGGGCGGCAGTATCGCAGACCGCCGAAAGCAGTGTCAAAATCCGCACGCCATTCGACTATACGAATAAGATGGCGGTACCGCAGCGACTGCGGTTGCAGCCCACGACTGAGGGACACTCACGCTGATGTTGCGCCGCGCTGCCGAAATTGACTTGGTTCGGGCTTGATTCATAATACCGCACAGCGTTCAATTATTCGTTCACTTTGGGGGAGCACCTTTGGCGGACATGATGCGCGGCAAGGTCGTGGTGGTCACGGGTGCCGGCGGCGGCATCGGTCGCGAAATGGCGCTGGCACTGGCAGCGAATGGCGCCCGGGTAGTGGTCAATGACGTCGGTCGCAGCCAGAGCGACAACTTGGGGCTGGCTGACCGGGTGGTGCAGGAGATCCGTGCCGCCGGTGGCGAAGCCGTCGCCAGCGCCGATTCGGTGACGACTGCGGCCTCCGGCAATCATATCGTGCAGACGGCGCTCGATGCCTTCGGCCGCATCGACGGCATCGTCAACAATGCGGGTATCGTGCGCGACCGGTTCTTCTTCAATATGTCGCCGGAAGAATGGGCCGCGGTGCTCGACGTGCATCTGAACGGCTCGTTCTTCGTCGCGCGCGCCGCGGCAACGCACTTCAAGGGCCAGAACGGGGGTGCCTACGTGCACATGACCTCGACCTCCGGGCTGATCGGTAACCTCGGCCAGGCCAACTACAACTCCGCCAAGATGGGTATCGTCGGACTGTCGAAGTCGATCGCCCTCGACATGGCCAAGTTCAATGTTCGCTCCAATTGCATCGCGCCGTGGGCCTGGACGCCGATGACCGCCACGATCCCGGACACGCCCGAGAATGCGCCCCGCATCGAGAAAATGAAGAAAATGGAAGCCGCCAAGATCGCGCCGCTGGCGGTCTATCTGCTCAGCGATGCGGCCGCCAAGGTCAGCGGTCAGATCTTCGGTGTCCGCGCCAACGAGATCTACTTCTTCAGTCAGATCCGGATGATGCGTTCGGTGCACCGCTCCGAGGGCTGGACCCCGGAAAGCATCGCGGAACACGCAATGCCCGCGTTCGAGGCCAGCTTCTTTGCAAACGTACCCTCGTTAGTGCTCACACCGTGGGATCCGATCTGAGCCTGCCAGCCGTATGAGCCCCAGCGACAGCGCCCGGCGTACCCACAGCGTGGAGAAGGCTGCGTCAGAGGCGAGCTGCGAGGATTTCAAATCCTGGATCGGCCGTTCGGAAGCAGCGCTCGACGTCGCATCGGCTGGGCCGATCGCGGGGCTGGCCGCGCTGCTGGATCGTGTCTCACCGCTAGGTCCGAGCGGCCTGCTGCCGCCGCTTGCTCATTGGCTCTATTTTCTGCCGCGTACGCCGCAGTCGCAGCTGGGTGCGGACGGCCATCCGAGCAAGGGCGGCTTTCTGCCGCCCGTACCGCTGCCACGGCGCATGTGGGCTGGCAGTCGTCTGCATTTCGACGCCCCCATTCCCATCGGCGCGACGTTCGAGCGGCGCTCGTGCATCGCCGAAGTGAACACGAAATCCGGCCGCAGCGGCGCCATGGTGTTCGTGACCGTGCAGCACGAGATACACGTCGAAGGCCGCTGCGCGGTTCGCGAACAGCAGGATATCGTCTATCGCGATGCCGTGGCCCCTGCGGCCTCCTCGTCCGTCCGCGCCTCCGCACCCGGCGCCGGCGCCGACGACGCTGCGCCCAAGCGCATCTCGCAGTGGACGCGCGAAGTGCGGCCCGATCCGGTACAACTGTTTCGCTTCTCCGCACTGACCTTCAATGCGCACCGCATTCACTATGACCGGGATTACGCCGGCCAGGTCGAAGGCTACCCCGGGCTGGTGGTCCACGGGCCGCTGACGGCGATGCTGCTGTTGCAGCATTTCATCGACCGCAATCCGCAGGCGGCCATTTCGGCCTTCAGCTTCCGCGCTCACCGGCCGCTGTTCGACACCGCGCCATTCAGTCTCTGCATGGACGGCGGCGATGAGACCGTCGAGCTGTGGACGCTGAACGCGGAGCGGCAGGTGACGATGACGGCGACGCTGCTGAGTTCGGAGACTTGACATGAGCACGCCACCCGTCAGAGTCGGCATTGTCAGCGCCAACTGGAGCCTCAAGGTGCACGGTATGGGGTGGCGCCAGCTGCCCGGCGTCGAAGTCGCTGCCATCTGCACCGCGCATCAGGAAACGGCGACCGCTGCAGCACAGGCCTTCGGCATTCGCAAGGCCTACTGGAACGTCGAGGAGATGACGGCAGATCCGGAGCTGGACGTCATCGATATCGGCACGCGCCCATCGTTCCGCCAGTCGATGGTGCTGTCGGCACTGGCCAATCGCAAACATGTCTATTCGGCGCTGCCGTTTGCACTTGGCGTGCAGGCGGCCGAACAGATGCTGGCGGCGCAACAGCGCAGCGGTCGCGTCGGCGTGGTCGATGCGCAATTCCGCTGGGTGCCGGCAGCGCGCCACATGCGCCAGCTACTTGCCGAGGGTTTTGTCGGCCAGCCGTTGGGATTCAACATGCAGCTGTTTCTGCCGCTGTGCTTCGACGGTTCACGCACCTATCCCCATAGCGTCTATCCCGAAGGCGGACTCACGCCTTACCGCTGGCTAGCCGAGCGCGCCAGTGGCGCCGGTGGCTGGCGCAATTTCGCTACGCATTCGCTGCTGTTGCTGACGCACCTGCTGGGGGAAGTCGAATCGGCCAGTGGCTGCACGGCGCTGGGCGTTCGGCGCTGGGAGCTGCCCGACGGCACGATACTGGTTCCCGAGAATGAAGACTTAGGACAGGCGGTCCTGCGGTTGCGCAATGGCGCAGCCGGTACTCTGCAGACGGGCTGGGCAGTACCCGATACCGAGGGCCTGCGGCTCGAGATATGGGGAGACCGGGGGCGGTTGCTGCTGACCGACCCGTGCTTCGGCGATGGCATCAGTGCGCGCCTGTATGCCGGCCCGGCCCATGTCGTCAACTACGGCAAGCCGGGCGGTCAATGGCTGGAGACGCCGGACGAGTATTTCCGCGTACCCGGAACACCCTTTAGCAAGGCCAATGCACCCCCTTACATGGTGTCGATGGGCTGGATGTTTCACGACATGCTGCGCGCCATTCGCGAGGATGGACTCGGCTCGCCGAGCTTCGCCGAGGCGGTACACGCCCAGCGGGTGGTTGAGGCGGTGTTTCGCTCCGAGCGAGAAGGCACCTGGGTTCGCATCGATAGCGTGAATTGAGGACCGACGTGGGATTTCTCGACCAGCGTGGCAATCTCAGCGGCCGAGTGGCGTTGATCGTCGGCGGCGGCGACGGCATCGGCAAGGCAATCTCCCTGGCACTTGGGAACGCCGGCGTCGACATCGGATTCTGCGACATCAACGCGGCGGTCATCGAGTCGACCTCGGCAGAGATCCGCGCGCTTGGCCGGCGGGTGCTGGGTGTGCACGCGGACGCCACCGTGCCGGCACAACTGCGCGAGTTTTACCAGCGAGCCGAGGCCGCGTTTGCGGCAGCGCATATCCTCGTCAACGTCGTAGGCGGCGTGACCATGCAGCCGTTTCTGGAGCGCTCCGCCGACGACTGCGCCCGGGACATCCAGCGCAACTTCGGTTACGTCATCGAATCGACCAGGCTCGCAGTGCCGCTGCTGCGGCGAGCCGGTGGCGGCGGTTGCATCATCAATTTCACGACCATCGAGGCTCACCGGGCCGCCGGGGGATTCGCAGTCTACGCCGGCGCCAAGGCCGCCACGACCAACTTCTCCAAGGCCATGGCCTGGGAACTGGGAGCGTATGGGATCCGCGTCAATGTCATTGCGCCCGACACCACGCCCAGTGCCGGCAACGTCAACGCTCTGCCACCCGCGGTCCACGCGCTCAACACCGACGTGCCGCCCGAATGGTGGGCCGAGGCTTTCGGGATGTACATCCCGTTGCAGACACCGCCGACGACGGATGACCTCGCCAACGCGGTGCTGTTTCTGTCTTCGGACCTGGCGCGTTCGATCACTGGGCAGGTGCTGCACGTCGACGGCGGCACGGCGGCGGGCCTGGGGATGCTGCGCTGGCCGCACGATGGCGGCATCACGCTGCCGGTGCCCATGGGCGGTACCATGCGCAAGCTGTTCGGCGGCTGACTGCCCCGATTACCTCGCGGCTGCGCTCAGCGCTCGGATCAGGTCGGTCGCGCGAACGACCAGCGGCCCTGGCGTTGCAGCAATTGTCCGTCTTCGAGCAGCTTCTGAAGATGGGCCTCGAGCGAGCGGGTCGCGAGCGCATGCAGCGATACCGACACATCGTCGTACACGCGCGGCAGCAGCGACGCCAGGGTACCACTGCCGCCCTGCTCTCGCAGCGCCTGCAGCACTTTGTGTTCCCTGGCAAGGCGATGGCGGATCACTCGCTCGATCTCCTGTTTCGGTTCGCCGATCAGGAAACCATGTCCGGGCGCGATGATGGCACAATCGAGCGCGTGCAGCCGCTGCAGAGAATCGAGGTAGGCACGCATGTTGCCGTCGGGCGGCGCGATGACGACCGTGAACCCCTGCACCAGGTGATCACCGCTGAACAGCATGCGTGTGGATTCGAGCAGGTAGCAGAAATGATTGGACGCGTGCCCGGGTGTGTGGATCGCGCGCAGTTGTAGCGCGCCGATCGGGCACTGCTCCTGATCCGTCAGGATGCGGTCGAAGGTAACGTCGCATGACCTCACCGCGGTGGGACCACCGCCGAGAATCGGTGCGCCCGTGAGGCGCTGCAATGCCTGTGCTCCCGGTGCGTGATCCGGGTGTGTGTGGGTCAGGAAAATCCAGCGGATAGGGCCCCCAGCGTGGGCAACAATGGCGTCGATGTGCACCGGATCATCCGGTCCCGGATCGATGACGGCGATCTCTCGTTCGCCAATCAGATAGGTATTGGTGCCCGGTCCGGTCATGAACCCCGCGTTGGGGGCCAGCAGGCGTCGACAATGCCGATCGAGTACCTTGGGGGTACCGACCTCTAACTCGTAGCCGGTCTGTCCGGATTCATCCGGATCGACCCAGCCGATCTCGGCATAGGGTGCGTCGCCATGGTTGAAGAAGCGCCGCCCCTCCCGACCGTGCGCCACGCGTGGACGGTTTTCGGCCACCAGCGGCACGGACACCGCGTGCGCGAGTGCGGCCGCCGGCGTCGCAAATTCCACCAGGTCCATGAGGATGCGCCGCGTAGCGATCGAGCCCAGCTTGAGCTCGCCCCGCCGCTCACGCTCGAGGATTTCGACGGCTCCCAGCCATTGAGCGTCGATCATCTCGACGCCGTCCACGCGCACCTGCTGTTGCGCCGGCAACTCCGCCAGAAAAAAGCGCGTATCGAATCGTCGAGGCTGAACAGGTGGCGTGATCCAATGCGCAATGTAGGGCATGGTGTCGGCGGCTACGTGCAGTTGTGCGCGCTCGAGTCGGTCAATGAAATGTTGGGCGCCCGCCAGCTGTCGCAGGCAATCGGCCGTCGGCACGTTGCCCTCGGCATCGACCGCCAGTAAGACGCCGGTCTCCTCGCAGCACTCGCGAACGGCTGCGATCCAATGCGCCAGCGCCTGCGGCCCCGGCAGGCGCAGGCGCCGGGCGGCTTGTTCCTCGGTGACGCCCACCAGACGCTGTAGCGCTCGTTGTTCGGAGTCCTCGACGTCGAGCATGCCTCCCGGAAACACATAGGCTCCAGCGAATGCGCGCGCCGAGGCACTGCGCCTGAGCATCAGGAATTCGAGCGCATCGTTTCCGGCACGCATCAGCACGACGCTGGCCGCCGCGATCAGTCCCCGAGCGCTATCCATCCAATCCCTCCGCTGCTCCTGTAGCGCATAACATCACGTCACGAAGGCCGGTCACGGCTTGCCCCGACAGCCCCAGGCGACCGCTGAGGTAACCCTGCACCGAGCCGTAGTCAGCTTCGAGCCGCTCGAAGGCTGCATTCAGGTATGCCGGGTCGGCGGCGAACAGGACGCGGCGCACTTGCGGAGCGACGCGCAGCAGCGGGTGTAAGCCTTCGGCCACGCCGGCGGCGCTGGAGCGATGCTCGAAGACGAAGCGCTCCAGGTCGACGGCCTGATTCGTCAGTGCATAGTCGCGCAGGATCTGCTCGCGAGAAATACCCAGAATCTCGAGCAGCACGGCGATCACGAAACCGGTGCGATCCTTGCCGGCCGAACAATGTACCAGCAGCGGTGCCTCCCGGGTGAGGAGCACCTCGAACAGTGCGCGCAACCGCTCCGCCTGGGACTCGGGCATCGCGCGGTACAGCTCGAGCATCGCCTGGCGCGTCTCGCCCGGTCCCGGCGAATGGTGCAGCGCATAGCGCAGCACCGGCGGCGGGTCCGCCGAATTTTCTCGATGCAGCACGGTTGCGCGCACGTCGCTCCAGCGCGTCGGTTCGCGACGCCGCTCCTCAGCGCGCCGCAAATCGAGGATGGTGCGGATGGCCAGCGGCAGCAGCCGTCGGTGATCGTCCGGGGTGATATAGCTCAGCACCCCGGAGCGGAACAGAAGTCCGGTGCGCAGCTGTCGCCCGTCGCGACTGCGGCAGGCGGCAATCGCGCGAAAGTTGCATCCCCCCTCGAGCTCGATCAGACCCGGAACGCCGGCACTCATTTCGGCGATGCGCGGCGCTGTTCCTGCGCCAGGGCCAGGAATTGATCGGCGAGCGCCGCGCGTCCGCGCACGCGTCGATCGAGTACTTCGGAGTCGGCGACCTGCGTGCTCATGGCGCCGGTCTCGTAACGGCGCTTGATGCCTTCGGCGATCACCGCAATGCGCCAGTAACAGAATGCCTGGTAATAGGCCACGCTGTCCCGGACGTCGAATCCGGTACGGTCGGTATAGCGCAACAACATCTCGTCGCGGCTTGGAAAACCACCGGCACGAGTCGGCGGAATCTCCATCCAGACATTCTCCCAGGGATCGGTCGGCTGGTCCCAATTGTTCAGCAGGAAAGCTAGGTCCGTGAGCACGTCGCCCAGCGCACACAACTCCCAGTCCAGAACCGCGGCGATATGACCGTCGGCCGCCAGAATCACGTTACCCAGGCGATAATCCGCGTGCACGAGACCTGTGTGGCGCTGGGCCGGCCGATTCGCCAGCAGGCGCTCGTGCAGTAATTCGATCAGGGGCAGCTCGCGCGTTTTCGTGGCCTCCCAGACGCGGCGCAAACGGGTCAACTGGCGCAACAGATAGTCCTCCCGCGCGCCAAGACCACCGAGTCCGATGGCGTCCACGTCGAGACGGTGCATCGCGGCGAGTCCGTCGACGAGGCTGAAGGCCGCGCGCCGTCGCGCCTCCGCGGACGGCAGTATCTGCGGCAGGACCTCCATGCGATCAGGGATGCGCCCCTCCACCCAGCGCATGACGTAGAAGGGCGCGCCGATGACGTCGAGGTCGCTGCAGCAGGCCTCCACGCGCGGCACCGGCACCGGCGTTGCCTGCAGCGCAGCCAGAATTCGATGCTCTCGCAGCACATCGTGCGCACTGCGCGGCACTTCCCCGAGCGGCGGTCGCCGCAGCGCGAACGAATGCCCTGCCGCATCGTCGACGCGGTAGGTCAAGTTGGAGTGGCCTCCGGAAATCAAGGCGACGCGCAACGGCAAGCGGCATCCGCTCACCTGCCGTGTGAACCAGTTTTGCAGCGCCTCGACCGAGATACCCGCCGCCGCGTGCATTGCCTCTCAGTCCTCCAATCCAACCGGCTTTCCCTCGATCATCAGGTCGTGGTATTCGCACATGCCCGCGCCAGGCGCGCCGTTGCCGAAGATCCAGTCCGTGGGCGACTTGACGATTCGCAACAGCGCATCCTCGCCGCGCTGGTTCTTCTGCAGGTGCCGCAGCGGCAGCCACGCCTGCGGTGTTCCGACCGCGCTCCAGCTGCCCTTGCCGCTGAAAATCCGCAGCTCCACGCGCCGCAGTTCGTAATTCGGCGGCCCCGCGTAGTGGTTGTTCATCTCGAAATCGTCGACGATGTGAAATACGCCGCCAGCCAGCACGAAGCCGCTGCGGGTCTTCTTGTTGGGCCCGACGCCGCGCACGAGCACGAAGCCGTTGTCGTCATCGGCGGCGGCAATCAGCCAGCGCAGGTAGATCTTGGCATGCCAGTTGCGAGGGCCCCAGGAATGGTCCTTGCCGCCGAGGCCGTCCACGCGGAAGTCCTGCTCACCCACGCGAACCTGTCCCGTGGTGTGAGTCAGATGCTGATAATGAAAATCCGCCTGCCCGGGCAGGAAGATGCGGTCGATATGATCCTGATCCGAGCCCATGACCGTCGCCAGGCCGGTCGAACGGCAGCTCAGATCGATCTCGCCATGCGTGCGCGGGGCGTTGGTGAAGGCCCGCTTCGGATCGGTCAGCGTCCACGCATCCTCGAGCAGCAGGAACTCCCCGTGATAGCGAACGCGATTGAGGCGCCAGGGTTCCACGATCTCCCAGCCGAGGTCGCCGGACTGCAGGGTATTGCCGCTGATCGTGGGTCGGTTGAACATGAAGGCCGTGCGCCCGTCCGGCAGATTGATGCAGGCCGACATCTCGGCATAGGCCGCATTCGGCCGGTTGCCGATGCGAAACCAGCCGCCGACATGCCGCCCGGCGTCCCAGAAATCGATGTAACGGCTTTCGTTCCAGTTGGATTGCGGGCCGATTGCATGCACGCCCTCATCATCATCCTTCAGTCGTATACCCATCGGACCCGCCTCATTTGTATACCTCTAATATCAATCCGCGGCTTCGATACGCACCGGAATCGCCGACATCACCGGCATGGCGTTGATCGGATCCAGGCCTTGATCGGTGCTGGTCAGCAGATTGGTGGAAGCGCCTTCCGTGTTATTGGCCTCGGTCGCCCCGGGCAAGCCGCCCCAGCCATGGCTCATCGACACCACCCCGGGGCGCAGCGAGTCGTCGGCCTTGAGGACGGCGCGGACGCTGCCGTGTGCCGATGTGATGCGCACCCATTCGCCCTCACGCAGACCCAGTGCCGCGATGTCAGCTGGGTGCAGGTGGGCGGGATTGTAGGGGTGCCGTTTGCGGATCACGCTTAGATGCCGGTACATGCTGTTCTGCACATCGCGCATGCGCCGGCCACACAGGCGATGCGTGAAGCTGGCGGAGTCGGCCAACGGTTCCGTGAGCACGCGTCGCAACTCCAGTGCCACATCCGCTGGCATGACTTCGAAATGCCCCGCCGTCGCGGGATCGGCCGCTTCGACCCACTGAGGTTCCACTGCATAGATCTTGCCGCCCTCATGCCGGCGGATCTCATCGAACGGCACCTGTCCGTTGCGAGCCAGCAGCCGCAGCAGCTCGTCGGTGGCAGGTGCACTGGTCATGTCCAGATCGACGCCGTCGAATTGCAGCGGCGTGCCCATGCGCTTGGCCAGCGCCCAGAACACTCGATTGGGATCGACCAGTTCGGAGTCCACCGGCGGCGACAGGAACGCCGGGGCATACTGCGAATACGCGGCGGGCAGGATTACCGTCTCGTAGTCGCGCGGCGGTATCGCGGGCCGCTCGAACATCATCAGCGGGGGCAATATGTAGTGCGCGAGCCGCGCCGTATTGGTCAGGAACGGATCGATGACCACGAGCAGCTCCAGTGCCCGCATCGCGCGTACCACTTTCTCCTGGCCTGGGATCGCATTGACCGGATTGCCGCCGTCGACGATCAGCGCTCTGACCCGATCTGCAGACGAGGCGAGAATCTCGTCGCATAGATTGCCGCTCATCTTCTCGCCGAAGAGCGTTCCGTAGCCGCCGACGCCGCTGCGGTAGCCATGCTCCCAGGACCGCTGCGGCGACACCGGCTGCGCGCGGCGCGGGCGACGGGCGCTGATGACACCGGGGTTGGCGATCGCATCTCCGGCCCGCGCGTATCTGCCGCAGACCACATTCAGACATTCCACCAGGTGCTCTGCCAGGTTCGAATGCGGCGCCATGTTGGGGCCGACGCCCGAAGCGGCCGAGCCGCGCTTGCGACGGCCGGGCTCGGCGTAGGCGAACATCTCGGCCGCCTGTCGCAGCAGGCTCGGCTGCACACCGGTACGGGCCGCCACATACTCCAGCTCAAATGGCTCTAGGGCATGACGCAGCGCCTCCAGCCCCGCGACATGTCGATCGCAGAACGCCGCGTCATGCCAGGATTCATTGAGAATCAGCCGCAGCAGCCCGGCGAGCAGGCTGACGTCCTCGCCGGGGATCGGTTGCAGATGCAGGTCTGCGTACCGCGCCGTCTCGGTGCGCCGCGGATCGATGACGATGAGCTTCATGCCGCGGGCCTTGGCAGATCGCATCGAGTTGACCGGATGCTGATTGGTGAAGTTGAAGGTCGACAGGGATACCAGCGGGTTCGCTCCGATCAGCAGCATCACGTCCGCCGAAGCAAAGGGCTCGCGACCTGCGTCCCACCTTCCGAGGCGTTCGACACAGACCCATTTGGCCGACTGGTCGATCGTCATGGTGGAGTAAAAGCCGTGCGAACCAATGCTTCTGAGCCAGCTCGGAAGCATGTAGTTCGAATAGCTGAGCGTACCCCGGAACGCTGCGATCGCCTCGGGTCCCGATTGCTCCAGGATCGCGGCCAGACGCGCTCCGATCTCCTCGAACGCCTGCTCGAGGCCGATGGGCACGAATTCTCCATTGGCTGTTCGCTTCAGCGGGCGCAGCAAGCGCTCCGGACTGCCATGGGCTTCCGGCAGCGACAACCCCTTGATACAGGCGTAGCCAGCCGTCAGCGGGTTCTCCTCATCTCCGCGGATGTCGCTGATCTCTCCGCGAGCATCGACCATGACTTTCAGGCCGCACAGTCCCGCGCAAATGCCGCAGAACGTGCGGACCATGCGTGTCATGTGGCTTGCTCGATGCTGGAAAGCATGCGGCGCTCGGCCTCAGGCAAACAACGTCTGGGCCAGCGATAGCCGCTCCCGGCACTCACGCACGATACGCTGTATCAGCGCGTGACAGTCGGGCAGGTCCTGGATGAGCCCGATCACCATCCCCGCGCTGATGATACCGCCGTCGACATCCCCGGATTCGAGCGCAGCGCGGCCGCGCGCTCCCGCCACCAGATGCCGCACCTCCTCGAAGCGACAGCCCTTCTGCTCCATGGCCACAACTTCGTCCGAAATCCGATTGCGAAACACTCGCGACGTGTTCTTCAGTGTGCGGAAGATCAGTCGTGTATCGCGCTCGCTGGAGGCCGCGAGCGCCTGCTTGATGTTGTCGTGAATCGGCGCCTCCTGCGTGACCTCGAAGCGGGTGCCCATGTTGATTCCTTCGGCTCCGAGCGCCAGTGCCGCGGCCATTCCATAGCCGTCGGCGATACCTCCCGAAGCGATCACCGGAATCTTCACGCTGCGAGCGGCCAGCGGTATGAGAATCAGGCCGGGAACGTCGTCTTCGCCGGGATGACCGGCGCACTCGAAGCCGTCGATGCTGACGATGTCGACACCGAGGCGTTCGGAGGTCAGCGCGTGACGAACCGCGACGCATTTGTGGATGATCTTGATGCCGGCGGCCTTGAGCTTTGGCCAGTAGTCGACCGCTTTGTTGCCGGCGGTCTCGACGACGGTGATGCCGCTGGCGATGATCGTGTCGACATAGGCCTCGTACGGCGGCGGATTGATCGTCGGCAGCACCGTGAGGTTGACGGCAAAGGGTTGATCCGTCATGGAACGTGCGCGCGCGATTTCCCGTTGCAGCGCTTCCGGCGTCGGCTGCGTGAGCGCAGTCAGGATGCCGAGCGCTCCGGCATTGGACACCGCGGAGGCCAGCTTCGCTCTACCCACCCACTGCATGCCCCCCTGAACGATCGGATAACGGATTCCGAGAAGTTCGGTGACCCGCGTTTTCATCGCGGGCAGGTCTGAGGTGATGGTCATCGCGAGCGTGCTCCAATTAGCTGCGTGCGGCGCGCACCAGCCGTTCGAGTTCCGGCACCACCTGGAAGAGGTCTCCGACCAGGCCGATGTCAGCTACTTCGAAGATGGGTGCCTCGCCGTCCTTGTTGACCGCAACGATAGTGCGCGCGTCCTTG
>JBAUYT010000157.1:0-38940 GCA_049584935.1 Steroidobacteraceae bacterium | reverse complement strand
CGTCGGCCTGCTGGTGGCCGGAGCGCTCGGCGGCGCAACGGCTGCCGCTGCGCAGGTGGAGCAGATCGACGCTCCGGACACCCTGTCCGCAGCGTTGCCCGATCCATATCGGCGCATCGATGGTTTCTTCAAGCTGCCAGCCGGCCGCCACATGGGAGCTACCACCGCAGTGGCGGTCGACCACGAGGGACATATCTGGATCGCCGAACGCTGTGGCGCCAACAGCTGCGCGGACAGCGCGTTGGATCCGATCATGGAATTCGACGCAAATGGCATTTTCATGAAGGCATTCGGTGCGGGGACGCTGCTGTTTCCGCACGGATTCTTCATCGATCACGCCGACCACATCTGGGTCACCGACGGACACGTGGGCGGGGGCAAGGGTGACGACGTTCTTGAATTCGATCGCAATGGGAAACTGCTGCGAACCCTCGGCACACCCGGAGTTTCTGGCAATGGACCGGAAACCTTTCACGAGCCCAATGCTGTGTTGGTGGCGCCCAACGGCAATATCTTCGTGTCGGACGGGCACGAACCAGGGCAGGGCAATGCGCGTGTAGTTAAACTCGGCCCGGACGGGAAATTCATCAAGCAGTGGGGCACGCATGGCAGCGGACCCGGTCAGCTGGAAGCACCGCATACGTTGGCCATGGACAGTAAGGGGCGGCTGTTCGTAGGTGATCGCGGCAACAACCGCCTCCAGATATTTGATCAGGACGGTGCGCTGCTCGCAGTCTGGACCCAGTTCAGCAGACCCAGCGGCATGTTTATCGACCAACATGATGTTCTCTACGTAACCGATTCGGAGTCCCGGGCAGTCGATGGCTACGGTCATCACCCTGGCTGGAAACGGGGCATTCGCATCGGCAGCGCCGCCGACGGCAAGCTCGCCGCCTTCATACCCGATCCAGAACCCGATCCGGCTCATGTGATCACCAGCGGCGGCGAGGGAATAACCGTCGATGCGCACGGCAACATCTACAGCGCGGAAGTAGGGCCCCGCGCTGTCGTAAAATACGAGAAGCGCTAGTTATCGGAGAAGATCATGGAAACCACGCGCAGAAGTGCCATCAGCTTGATTGGCGCCACAGCCGCCGCAGCCCTGCTGGCAGAAACAAGCACCGCCAGCGCCACGACACGCGTCCTCGGCAGCCCAGCCAAAACGATGTTCTGGGTGGCGTCGGTTACCCCCTGTGACAAAAACCTAAAATTCGATCCTGGTGCCTTCAGGGACCTGCTCGCCTGGTTCAAGCACAACGGTGCGGATGGCATAGTTGTACTAGGTACAACCGGGGAGTTCCCCTCGTTTTCGACCGCCGAGCGTAAGCAGGTCGCCGAAGTGGCGCTGAAGAACAAGATGGGCATGAACATCATCGTCAACCCGGGAACGTCCAACTTTCCGGAAACACTCGAACTCGCCAAGCACGCCGAGGACAATGGTGCGGACGGTCTGTTGGTAATCCCACCGTTCTACTACAAGAAACCGCCGACCGACGGATTGATCCGCTATTACTCGTTGCTGTTCGACCAGGTTCGCATAGCCATCAATCTCTATCACATTCCCGGCACCAGCGGCGTTCCAATCAGCCACCAACTACTGCAAGCGCTACAGCGCTATCCGAACCTCGCTGGCATCAAGGATTCGAACGGGCCTGCGGATGAATACGCGGACTTCGTGGCGGCCTTCCCGGATCTCAATATGCGCACCGGTACGGAAAACAATCTCGAGTACGCGCTCGAACACGGCATGGGGGCAATCTGTATGGACGGCAACGTCTACACGCGGCCCCTGGCTGAGGTGTTTGCGGCATTTCGCGCCGGCAAGGATTACCACGCTGCCTATCAAAACTATCGTGCCATGACCAAGATCATGAAGGATCTGCAAACAGGCGTCGACGGCTATGGTCCTATGAAGTACGCGTTGAGCCTGCAGATGGGAGGCCCCCAGACCTACCAGCGCCCTCCGTTCGTCGATGTCACCGACGCGCAGAAGCTAGCGCTAAGCAAGGGACTAGGTCAGATCAAGGCGATGATGGGGTGAAACGCGATTTGGCGATCTTCGGGCCGTTGCTGCTCGCGACGTCCCTGGCCATGGCCCAGGAGACCAC
This sequence comes from Steroidobacteraceae bacterium, assembly GCA_049584935.1. GTDB lineage: Bacteria > Pseudomonadota > Gammaproteobacteria > Steroidobacterales > Steroidobacteraceae > FEN-1191. The sequence continues at coordinate 36,832 of JBAUYT010000157.1, read as the reverse complement.
CAGCTCAGTGCTGGACGGTGTCTACAGCGAGGCGCAGGCGAATCGCGGCGCCGGGGGCTTCGCGCAGAATTGCGCCGTCTGTCATGGTCCCTCGCTCGCTGGCGTGGGCGAAGCACCGGCACTGGTGGGCGTGCAGTTCATCTCTGACTTCAACGGCCTGACTGTCGGTGATCTCTACGAGCGTGTTCGCGCCACAATGCCATTGAACAACCCCGGAGTCCTGAGCCGGGAGCAGTACGCTGACATCCTTGCTTTCGTGCTCAAGTCGAACGGGTACCCTGCCGGCCAGAGGGATCTGTATCGCCGCACCGAATATCTCAACGTGATTCGTTTCGAGCCGCCCAGGAACTAGAACGTTCCCGGATATGCGCCGCCATCAAGCAGGATGCTCTGTCCGGTGATGTAGCCGGCGTGTACGCTGCACAAAAACGCGCACACTTGGCCAAACTCTGCCGCCGTGCCGAATCGTTTGGCGGGGATCTCCTCGCGCGCACGCAGCTCGAGCTCCACCTCCGAGGCGCCGCCCCGTTTGGCGGCACGCGCGAATCCGCCACGCAGGCGGGCCGTATCGAAACTGCCGGGCAACAGGCAGTTGATCGTAATATTTCGCTGCGCGACGCTGCGCGCTATTCCCGCTGTGAACGCGGTCAGTCCCGCGCGTGCACCGCTCGACAGGTCGAGCCCCGCCAGGGGCATCTTGACGCTCATCGAAGTAATGTTGACGATGCGGCCGAATCCACGCTGCTTCATCGGATCAATGACCTTTTGTATCAATTCGATGGGCGTGACCATGTTCATAGTAACCCCCATCAGCATCGCCTCCCGATCGAGTTCGAGAAAATCCCGATATGGAGGGCCGCCGTTATTGTTGACCAGTATGTCCGGATCGGGGCAGGCAGCCAGCAACGACGCCTGCCCCGCCGGCGTCGATACATCGGCAACGACGGGGGTGACCACAGCACCCGTGATCTGCTTCAGCTCCTCGGCGGTCTGGCAGACCAACGCGGCATTACGTCCATTTATGACGACGCTCACGCCCGCTTCCGCCAGGGCGAGCGCGCAGCCCTTGCCCAGCCCCTGACTTGACGCGCACACGATCGCCTTCCTGCCGCGGATGCCCAGATCCATGTTCGGTTCGCCAACTATGAATTGCCGATCATTATATAGTGCGCTGCAGATGAACTTGTCCCTGTTTGCCTCCGACTACAAGAGCGAACCATACTGGTGGATGGCTGCTCCACGGCCGGTTTTCGTGCCGGTACAGCTGCCGGCGCGCTGCGACGTCGCGATCATCGGTAGCGGCTATACCGGCCTGGCGGCGGCGCTCGAACTTGCGCGGGCGGGACGGCACGTGATTGTGCTGGATGCGGAAGATGCGGGCTGGGGCTGCTCCACCCGCAACGGCGGCCAGGTCAGTTCGTCCATCAAGCCCTCATATCACCAACTGGAGGCGCGTTACGGCGCGGCTACGGCCTCGGCCATCCGGCGCGAGGGACTCAATGCCCTGGAATGGATCAAGGACTTCGTTCGCCGTGAAAACATCGACTGCAACTTCGAGAGGGTCGGACGCTTTCATGCGGCTCACCACCCGACCGCCTTCAGGGCACTTGTACGCGAGGCGAAGATGCAGCCCAGGGAGGTCGAGGTCGAATACGAAATCCTCTCTCGCACCGAGCAACACCGGGAGATCGGCAGCGATACCTACCACGGCGGCATCCTCTATCCCGCGCATGCCTCGCTGCATCCCGGCAGATTTCATCAAGGCCTGCTTGGTCGAGTCAAACAGTCTGGTGCCCTGGTTGCCCCGCGCTGCTGCGTCACCGGAATCAACCGGGTCCGGGACGAGTTCGTCCTGCAGACTACGAACGGCGTGCTGCAGGCGCACGATGTCATCATCGCCAGCAATGGCTACACCGATGCCGTTTCGGCCTCGCTGCGTCGGCGGATCATCCCCATCGGCAGCTATATAATCGCCACCGAGCCTCTGCCCGAGGCGCTCGCGGCTCAATTGATTCCCAACAATCGCGTCATCAGCGATACGCGCAAGGTGGTGTTTTATTTCAGGCTCTCGGAAGACCGCCGGCGGATCCTGTTCGGTGGCCGGGTTGCCGCAGCCGAAGTAAACCCGGATGTAAGCGCACTGCCGTTGCATCGCCAGATGACTCGCATTTTTCCGGCGCTCGCCGCCACCCGGATCAGTCGCAGCTGGGGGGGCTTCGTGGCCTACACCTTCGACACGCTGCCTCACCTGGGTCGTAACGGGGACGGCATCCACTATTGCATGGGCTACTGCGGCTCGGGCGTCTCGCTGGCACCGTATTTCGGCACCCGCCTGGCGCAGCAGTTATTGGGAAAGAGTGAGGGGCGTACGGCACTCGATGGACGAACCTTCGAAAGCCGCCCGCTATATACCGGCAACCCCTGGTTTCTACCCTGGACAATCGCCTTCTACCGGTTGCGGGACCGCCTGCCTATGGTATGGTAATTCCCAAAATGACAGCAGTGTCACGCGTGACTACCAGCGCGCGGCGCCATCCCTGAGGAAGCGGCAACCGCAAACCATGCAGCGCGCGTCATCGGGCCATATTCGCGTGTGGCGACTGTTGCGGGCGCCAGTCATGCTGGCGCTGCTCCTCAACGGGTGCTCGCTGCTCTCGATCAAGACTCCTGAGGTACCGCTGACTGCGTCCGAACAGCAGGCCCGCTTGCTCACGCGAGACTACGCGACGCATTTCTCCGACACAATGACACATCTTGTCGACGACGCGGTGAGCAGCAGTTCGGATCCCGGGGTCCGGGCACAGGCAATTCGCCTCAAACTTGGCCTGGTCACGGAAAGCACGCGTGCGGCCACCGGATTGTCTCCGGTCGGTAGTTTGCTCGACACATGGGCGTTCGCAATTCAGCTCAGGGATTTTCTGGTATCCGGTGCCGGCGCCGATCTGTTCGACGGGAACCAGAGCGACATACGGCAGGGTGCGACCCAACTGGCCGACGAAGCCGACCAGATGGCAAAGAAAGCCGCCGGGCCCGACTATGCACGCTACCAGGCGTTCGTTTCGCAGTATGCCTTTCGTCACCCGCTCGAGGATCCGGACTGCGAGCGGCCGTCCGTGCTGTCCACATGGGTCGTGGAAGAGAGCGGCCAGGCGCCGTTGCGGGCCGAAGGCACAGTAGCACAGGCGCTAGGAGACTTTTCCGACCGCATGCGCATCTACAGCGAGCAGGTGCCGACCATGGGACTATGGCAGGCGGAGCGCTCTCTGGATCGCGCCGGGGTTGACGCAGCCTCTTATCGCGCCGCATTCCGCAGTATCGACGCCCAACTGGCCAAGATCTCGACGCTCGCCGAGACCAGTCCCGCCCTCGTGCACGAAGCCATCGCCGATCTTCGCAGCAGCCTCAACGAATCGTCCGACCGGCTGGACAACGCCTGGCTGGAAATGCTGCGGACGTTGCACGCCGAGCGCGAGGCACTTGCCGCAAATCTCGCCTCGGAGCGTGAAAACGTCACCGCTACCGTTGACGTCGAACGCGCCCGGATCTCCGCCGATGCTGCACAAATTGCCGCCCGCGCCGTCGACACCTCCTGGAATGAGCTGCGCAAGCTCGTGCGCGAGGCACTGCTGCTGCTGATCCTGCTGAGCCTTGTGTTGTTGGGCCTGCCGTTCGTCGCCGGATACATGGTCGGCCGGCGGCACCGTGACGGGTGACGTGGACGTCGCGGCATGGCTGGGCCAAGCCGTAGCGCAGGTCATGCCCGCGAGCCCCCTCCCAGAACTCTCGCGCGTTGACGAAAAGATCGTCGCTCCAGAGAATTAACAGCGATGAACTGAGAGCGCGCTGAACCGTCGGATCGACTCTAGGATAATTGCGCTGCGTGTACCGGGCTTGCCAGGGTGAAAGATAGTTGTTGATCATGACGATGCATTCGCGGGACAGGGCAACGGAGAGCGCATGCCGTAGGCGCAGTGGTCAAATCCGAGGTCGATTACGTATCAACGACCGTTGCGGAACATCCTGGCCAGTTCGACAGTCCAGCCGGAGTTAGCGGCAGGCGGGCCCAACCGGTTCTTGAATACGCGCGCTCGAGGCAGGATATGAGCGCGCTGTGCAACTCTTCAGAGGTTGCCTCGACCAATGCGAGCACTTAGCGAGGCCGTCGCGCTGGGGTGGCACTCGAGCTGGTGGGCTCAGCACGAACCCTACCTGGCCTCGCTGCGCGCGAGAAGCGACTTCCGCGACCTCATGGCGCACGTTGACGCTTACAATCAGCGTGCTCGCTCGGAGCTGGCACCCGATCAGTGAAACGGACGGTGGCCGTGGAACTAGTCACGACCACCGCGAGACCGTTATTTCTTCTTGGATGCCTTTTCCCGGGGCCGCTTGGTGTGCGGGCCCGGACCGTCGTCATAGTCCATCGGGCGTGCAGCTTTCTTGCCCTTCTTCTTTTGAGTAGCCATCGCTTCATGTCCTCCTATTGAGTGAATGCCAGTCGAGCGCCAGTGTTACTGCGTGGCGCGCGACCAAGTACCGAGATCGTTGAGAAACTACCTACGCCGATTAGTATTAGTGCAAGGATATCGCGAAATAATCCGAGCCGCGACGGGTTGAAGGCCGCTCGTGATGACCGATTGATTACGGGTTGGCGCGCTTCAAGGTGCTCGATCGCGGGCACGACGCGTATGCTCAACGCAGGAGGCGCTCCAACATGTCCAACGTAATCTTGAAGGGAAGCGACCGTTCCAAGGTCGAGAACGCTCGCGTGCGCGGGCCTGCGGATCCCAGCGAGCGATTCGAGGTCAGTGTCATCGTACGGCGTCGTGCCGCTCAGAGTCTGAAGGCTCGGACCGCGGCGCTCGCCGCCGGCAACCGGACCGCCGGCCATTTGACACGGGAGGAATTCGCCGATCAGCACGGCGCCGACGAAGCCGACTTGGCTGCGATTCGGGCATTTGCCGTCGCTCACGGCCTCGTGGTCGTACAGGAACATGCGCCTCGGCGCACCGTGGTGTTGTCCGGCACGGTCGCTCGATTCAACCAGGCCTTTGCGGTGCAGCTGCAACGGTTCGAGCATCCGGGGGGCAGCTACCGCGGTCGCACAGGCCCCATCCGACTGCCTTCCGAGCTGGGGGGCATCGTGGAAGCAGTATTGGGCTTGGATAATCGCCCCCAGGCCAAACCTCACTTCAGGGCGCAGTCGACCAAGCCCCCCGAACGCAAGGGTCGCTCCGCCAAGAAGGTCAAAAAAAGGCGCGCTGCGAATCCTGTGTCATACACACCCCTGCAGGTGGCTGCGCTCTATGGCTTTCCTAATGGGAGCGGCAAGGGTCAATGCATCGGTATCATCGAGCTCGGAGGCGGTTTCCAGCCCGTGGATCTGACGACTTACTTTTCAGGGCTGAAAATCAGCTCGCCCACGGTGGTAGCGGTGTCCGTCGATCATGGCCAGAACTCCCCCACCGGTGATGCCAACGGGCCCGATGGAGAAGTCATGCTGGACATCGAAGTGGTTGGTGCCGTGGCCCCTGCGGCCAATGTCGCCATCTACTTTGCACCGAACACCGACGCGGGATTTCTCGACGCGGTCACGAGCGCAATTCACGACACCACCAATAAGCCATCCATCATCTCAATCAGCTGGGGTAGCGCTGAGTCTACCTGGACAGCTCAGGCCATGACAGCTATGGATGATGCCTTCCAGGCAGCGGCGGTCATGGGCATTACGGTGTGTGTGGCATCGGGAGACAATGGATCGAGCGACGGTGCAGGCAGGGGCGATCACGTCGATTTTCCAGCCTCGAGTCCTTTTGCGCTCGGCTGCGGCGGTACCAGCCTGCGCGGCACAGGACAAACCATAACCAGCGAAACAGTCTGGAACGACGGGGCTAGCGGTGGCGCCAGCGGCGGCGGCGTGAGCAGTACGTTCCCGTTGCCAATTTGGCAAGCGGGCCTCATGGCGGCGCCAACCAAGGGCAGCACCGTACCGCTTAAGAATCGCGGAGTCCCCGACGTCGCCGGAAACGCCGACCCGGCTACCGGCTACAGCGTCAGAATAGACGGCGCCGATACGGTCATAGGGGGCACCAGTGCGGTCGCGCCCCTCTGGGCGGGGCTCTTGGCACGACTGAACCAGGCCGCAGCCCCGACAGTCGGATATCTCAATCCGGAACTTTACAAGAATCCGCATTGGCTGCGCGATATCACGCAGGGCAACAACGGCGATTTTGCTGCGGCACCGGGCTGGGACGCCTGCACCGGGCTGGGCAGCCCGGGTGGGGCGGTCCTGTCCTCAGCCCCGAAGAGCAGAGATAGGCGCAGACGTTAGGCTCAAGTGACACGTCGCTAGAGCGCGCAAGGGCAGTCGCGGGGACCGGATGCCTATGGCACCGCACACCGGCCCTCGCACCCAGCCGTTACGCTTACGGGCGCTTGTTCGCGTCCTTAAACTGCTCCTTTACGTCCCCGAAGGTCTTTTGCATCTTGCCCGCGGCCTTCTCGAGCGTCCCACGGTCTTCGAGATCCGGCTTGCCGGTTACTCTGCCAGTGGTCTGCTTGACCGAACCCTTGGCTTCTTCCACACGTCCCTGGACCTGATCCTTGTTCATCACGGCACCTCGGTTAATTTAGGTCATGCCTAGTATTGAGCGCCCATCGGACGCCGCACAGGCGCCAGCATGGATATTGGCTCGTAGGAAGGGGCCGACCCCGGGGACGCGAAATCGGACGCGGCTTACAGGGCTATAAGCCGCTGGGGGACGTCCCTCGAGCGGCGCCGCTTCGTATAAATACTGCCGACTCTGGCTGGTTCGAAAACCAAGACAACGGTCTACCGTTTATTCAGGAGAGTTTCATGCTCTATTACGCAATCGTCTTTTTGGTGATCGCGCTGATCGCCGGTGCGCTGGGTTTCTTCGGCGTTGCCGGCGCGGCGGTCGGTATCGCAAAGATTCTGTTCTTCGTGTTTCTGGTGCTTTTCGTGGTGTCCCTGCTCATAGGCCGGAGGGGTGGCCCGACGACCCCTTTGTAGCCCCAGCTACCTGCCTGTAGCCAGCACCCCGCCTTGCGCTACCATACCCTTGGGTCGCAGGGCGGCGGGCATCCCGCTTCTCGTTGGGCCGCCTGCCATTGAGGAGGAAGGTGGACCGTAGCATGGATGAGGTATTCGGCCGGCGAGATCTGATCACTCCTGCAGAGCTGCGCGCACTATCTGTTAAGTCAGACGCCAGCGGTTTGCTGCAGCTAGTAGCTCATCTGGGCGCGGTAGTAGTTACCGGGTTCCTGGTGGCTTATGCGTGGGGCACGGCGTGGCTGCTGCCGGTCTTCATCGTTCACGGCATTTTGCTCAACTTTCTGTACGCCGGGCAGCACGAACTCAGCCATTGGACCGTGTTCCGGACCTCCTGGCTTAATGCACTGTTTGGGCGTCTCTTCGGCTTCATTCTGTTGTACCCGAGGGATTTCGATCAGGTCCAGCACTTCGCTCATCATCGGCATACGCAAGACTGGCGGCGCGACGGCGAATTGGCCCGCAAGCGCTACACCCTCAGCTCTTACCTCCTCTGGATGCTCGGCCCTACCTATTGGTACACACGGGTACGGCGCATCGTCCGTTTTGCCTGCGGTGTCGTCACAGAGCCCTACATACCCGCATCCCGCAAAGCCACCATGGTGCGTGAAGCGCGCTGGCACCTGGCCGGATATGCAGCCATTGCCGCGCTATCGCTGCTGATGCATTCCTGGCTCGCGCTCGAAGTCTGGCTGCTGCCGATGGTGCTGCTTAAGCCCGTGCATCAGCTACAGAACACCATAGAGCATCTGGGTTTGCCTCACGTCGACACCATTACGCTCAACACCCGCTCCACACGGACCAATGCGCTCATGCGCTGGGTCGGCTGGAACATGCAATACCACACCGCTCATCATGCGTTTCCAGGAGTACCGTGTTATCACCTGCCGGCGCTGCACCGGCAGATATTCACGGCCAAGGACTGCTCGCCCCCGACGATGTCATACCTCGGGTTTCAGGCCGCCGTCATACGTGCCTTCTGCAACGGCCGAACGGAAGCCGATTATCCCAATGATGCCATCTGGATCAGCGATGACACAGCCCTGGGACCGCTCTCTGCGCGCGTGTCTTCCGACCGCTAATACGACCTGAGAGAAGCCGCCGGGGCCGCCGACCGAAGTGGAGGGAGTTCTAATCCAGGCCCACCGCCCGCCGTACATCCGCGATCTGCCAACCCCGCGCGCGCAGATCACGCATCGTTGTCGGCCCCTGTCGTTTGGAAAGCTTGCTGCCGGCTGCATCGAGAATCAGTCGATGGTGGGCATAGCGCGGCTCGGGCAATCCGAGCAGCGCCTGCAATAGCCGCTGCGCGTGCGTGGCCACAAACAGGTCGTTGCCACGCGTGACCAGCGAGACGCCCTGAAAGGCATCATCGATGACCACGGCGAGGTGGTAGGCGGCCGGCGCATCACGTCGGGTCAACACAATGTCTCCGAGGGCGCCCGGATTCGCGGCGATGCGTCCGTGTTGCCCAGCGGGTCCCGAACCGATCTCGTCAAAGGTCAAGGGACCAAGACGGTGCGAAGCTGCCACCGTGTCGAGGCGCATAGCGTACGACTGGCCGCTCGATATGCGCGCGGCGCGTTCCTGAGGCGTCAGATTCCTGCAGGTGCCCGGGTAAATGGGACCGTCTCCCGGATGAGGCGCCTCGGCGGCACGCGCTATTTCGGCGGCAATCTGCCTGCGCGTGCAAAAACACGGGTACAGCAGTCCCTGGACTGCCAGTGATTCCACCGCCGCCTGGTACGCGTCCAGGCGAGTTGACTGACGCAATACTGGATGCTGCCAGGACAGCCCCAGCCAGGCTAGATCCTCTTCTATGGCCGCATCGAACTCAGGCTGGGCGCGCGCCAGATCGAGATCCTCGATGCGCAGCAGGAATTTACCGCCGTCGGCCGCTGACGCCGCAGTCAGGGCTGCAAATGCGTGGCCCAGATGCAGCAAACCAGTGGGGCTCGGCGCGAATCGCGTGGTATGCACCGGAACAGGGTAGCAAGTCTGGCACTGCTGCCGAGACGTCTGGCACCGGAAATCTTAGCCGGGACCGAGCCAGCGATCAGCCGTAGGGATAGGCAGACAGCGCCGGACCGAGTGCGTCCTTGAGAGCAGCCAGGTAGGGCTCGAATTTCTGCCAGTGCCCGACGGCATCGGGATACATGGGACGCCTCACCTGCTCCGAGCTAGCGGTGCGGACCGCACGCTCGGTCTCCTGAAATCGCAGGCACGCCTCCTCATACGGTAGACCGCAGTAATCGAGCAGGCGCCGAACCGCCGCTTCCGTGTCCCTCACCGTGTTCTCATAAAACACCCGCAGCACCCTGTCTGGTAGCACGCGATCCCAATGAGCCATCAAGATCACGTAATCGGCGTAGTACCGTCCGAGATCGGTCAGGTTATAGCTGAAGTTCTGGCCCGCGGTGAACAGCTGCTTGTAGGCGCTAAAGCAACACACCAACGGGTGCCGGCGCGCATTCGGCAGAATCAAATGGATGAGGCCGACATGCGGAAAGTTGTTCGGCATCTTGTCAATGAAATAGGGCGCGCCGCGCCGCTGTATATGCGTGCGGGCCATGTATTCCTCACCCAGCTCGCGCGTGCAGACCCGCATAAGCTCATCGGTGCCGGCGCTATTGTCATTCGCGCTGTAGCGCAATTCGGCGCTGCGCAGCGAATTGCCACGACGCTAGCACTCGAAGGCCTCTGGGTACTGCGCCTGACCTCGAGCGCCTTTCCCAAAGCGAAATACAGTGCGGCCAGTTCACGAGGGGAGCATCTGTCCGAAGCAGCCGCGGCACGCATCGCCGCAACCTCATCGCCGGTGAACTGGAACGTCTTGAGATTTGCCAGGCTCCAGTAACGTTCGGAAAGGCATAGGTAAATGTCTTGGCAATGTTGTTGATGTAGCCGCCCTGCTGATCTGACCAGGCCACCAGGCGCACGGCGGTCTTGTCGCCCAACGGCAGATTGGCAAAGCCTTCCACCTTGTAGCTTGGGATCACCATGCGGACTCATGGCGTAGCTGAAGTCCGAGCCGAAGTCCTCTGCAGTAGCGGGGATTTAAGTTAGTTGCCGTGAGGCTAACAGCCCGCTGATTCGCTGACAAGAATCGTGGCGCACACGCCACGCCAACGGCACGACGCCGGTGACGGGAGGCTCTTGTATCAAGGCGTCGCCATGGCGTCATGCACGCGACTCGGCCTCAGAGACGCTTCCAGTCCTTGAGGATCTCCCGGGCGGCATTGTGTCCCGGGATGCCCGATACGCCGCCTCCAGGGTGGGTAGATGAACCACATTGGTACAGACCGGCCACAGGGGTGCGATAGTCGGACCAATGTGGGGCGGGCCGCTGCCAGAATAGCTGATCGGCCGAGAGCTCCCCATGAAATATATGCCCTTGTGGCAAGCCCACGATTGCCTCGAGATCGGGCGCCACCAGGGTTTCGATGTCGATGACCTGAGCCGAGAAACCAGGCGCCATCTGATCGAGAACATCCAGGGCGGCACGTGTCAGGTTGTCCTTCTCGGCACTCCAGGCGGCGCCGTTCCGAAGCTGGTAGGGCGCGTGACCGCCGAAGACATTCACGACGTGCTTGCCGGGAGGCGCCAGCGAGTCATCGACGATCGTTGGGACGACTGGTGTGAGAAAGGGTTTCGCCGAATACCATCCGTACTTGGCGTCGTCGTACGCCCGTTCCAGATAGTCGATGCCCGGTGCGATGTGCACGTAAGTCGGGTATTTGAACTGCAGCCGCGCGGCGTTGAATGCTGCGTAGCGTGGCGGCTCGTCGGCGGCAATGTTCATCTTGAAGGCGGTTGAGAAGGTACGGTAGCCATCTATGTCGCGCAGCAGATCGGCCGGCAGATGCTCCGGTGCAACCAGCCGCCGAAACAGGGTGGGTGCGGCGGCATTCGAGACGACGACGCGGCTCGAGTATTCGCGCCCATCAACCGTGCGGACACCGGTAGCCCGACCGTTGGCGACGATCACCTCGGACACAGCCGAATCGGTTTGCACCGTAAGGCCGAACCTTTGCCCCGAGCGCGCGATCGATGCAGTGATGGCACCCATGCCGCCGCGAATGAATCCCCACCCACCGGCACCCTGATGCTCTCCCATCAGATGATGCATGATGACGTAGGCTGTGCCGGGAGACTTCGGGCCGGCGAAGGTGCCGATCGACGCGTAGTACGCCAGCACCACCTTAATGACGTCGTGTTCGAACCAGGCTGACAGAAAATCGTAGGCACTCTGAGTCAGCAGATCGATCATACGATAGGCCTGATCGCCGATGCGGCGATGCCGCCAAAGAAGGGCTGCACTCTGTCTGAAGCTCTTCCAGCTGCGTCGCACGGGATCCACCGGCGTCTCGAACAGCAGGCGCCGCACCAGCGTGGCCGATTCTTCGAGATAACGAGCGAATTCTGGATAAATGTCAGCATCGTGACGGGAGAATCGGGCAAATTCCGCCTGCGTCTTGCGCATATCGTCGCTGAACACGATGTAGTCTTGGCCGCCCAGCGGACAGAACAAGTCATTGGCCGGGAGCACCTCCAGCCCGAACGATCGCAGCTCCAGCTCCCTTATTACGCGCGGGTGCAGCAGGCTCATCACGTAAGAGAAACGCGAGGCGCGAAACCCGGGGGTGAACTCTTCCGTGACGGCAGCGCCGCCCACGATTTCCCGACGCTCCAGCACCAGCGTCTTCAATCCAGCCTTGGCAAGATAGGTGCCGCAGACCAGTCCGTTGTGTCCTGATCCGATTACGATTACATCGTATCTGCTGGTCATTCAGCGCCCCCTAATTGCCAAAGTTGGCAGAGGATATCGTGTCGCTTCGGACGCGCCACGGCAACCCGGGGCGCGCGCCTTGCCACTATGCAGCCATGGGGCGCATTCTTTGCACAGGCAAAACGGAGGAGCAGGGTGTGTATGTCCCGGAACATTTTCGCGAATCGAGAATGGAGATTCTGCAGGCTCTGATGCAGCGTCACCCGCTCGCAACTGTGGTGGCGGTAACTTCTGAAGGGCTTACCGCCAATCACATTCCGTTGCAGGCAAATTTGGCGGTGGACGGCAAGGGCACATTGCGCGGACACATTGCGCGGGCCAACTCGCTTTGGCGGCAGTTGCCGCCGGGGGCACCCGTGCTCGCAGTTTTCACGGGTGCCGACACGTACATATCTCCCAACTGGTACCCGAGCAAGCGGGAACAGGGCAAGGCAGTTCCGACCTGGAACTACGCCACCGTACACGTCAATGGCAGCATTCGTTTCATTGAAGACCGGGATTGGTTGCGTGACTTCGTCGGCGCGCTTACCGACGTGCACGAACAGGGCCGTCCGCATCGTTGGAATGTTGGCGACGCCCCGGAGGAGTACATCGACGGTATGTTGCGCGCGATTGTGGGCTTCGAAATCGAGATCGGAAGCGTTGTCGGAAAGTTCAAGGGCAGCCAGAACCGTTCCACCGAGGATCGAGCCGGAGTCCACGCGGCGTTGCGTTCGGCCGGCAAAGATGCGGATGCAGTCGCCGAACTCGCACCGGGCGCTGAGCGGGCCTAGGAGTCCGCGTTGGCCCGCGGGATGGCGGCAGTTACGGGGGCCTCGAGCGGCATCGGCGCAGTCTTCGCGCGCAGGCTGGCGGCAACCCACGACCTGCTGCTGATCGCTCGCCGGATCGACCGCCTGGAGGCGCTGGCGGCGGAACTCCGGCGTCAGCAGGGCGCCTTGGTGGAGATACTGCCGGCAGATCTGACCGATCCGGCGCAACTCCTCTCAGTCGAGCAGCGCATCGCCGGGGAGGGAAGACTTGCTTTGCTGGTCAACAACGCCGGCTTCGGCACGCGCGGTCAGTTCTGGCAGGCCTCCATAGACACTCAGGCACAGATGCATCAGCTCAATGTCGTGGCCGTGCTGCGCTTGAGTCACGCCGCCCTCCGTACCATGGTGCCCAGGCAATCGGGCGCCCTGATCAATATCGGCTCTGTTGCTGGCTTCATGCGCCGCGCCGGGAGTGCCAGCTACGGCGCAACCAAAGCATGGGTGGTCGCCTTCACCGAAGCGCTGCACCTGGAAATGCGGCGAATAGGCTCCCCTGTGAAGGTGCAGGCGTTATGCCCGGGTTTCACGCTAACGGAATTTCACGATGCGATGAACATCGAGCGCGAGAGGATCGCGGCACGACCCTACTGGCTGCAGGCTGAGCACGTCGTCGAGGAATCCCTCAAGGCCCTGCCCAGCGGTCGGCTCTTTGTGATCCCCGGCTGGCGTTACAAACTGATTGTGAACTTGATTTCAACTGTTCCGCTGCCTTTGCGTCTCGCGATCGAGACTCGCGTGTCGAGAAAGCATTGATTTTAAAAGGCCGGAGCTGACATGAGCCGCATTTGCGCTTGATTCATATTTGTTCGTTTGTGACTCTATTCCCCCCCGGCTATCGTGGTCCGCGTCGAGTCCACCCCCTACTCGATCGGAGCTGACAATCATGAGCCACAAGACCTTGAAATCCCTGCTGCTCGCCGCCTGCACGCTGCCCGCGCTGAGCCTGGCAGCCCCAAGCCATGCTGCAGCGCAGTCGGCTTATTTGAGCCAGGCTCCCGTCGTCATGCGCTTGAGCAAGGACGAATTCCGGATCGCCTTCGGAATCAATGCCGCACGCTGCGCCACCAACGAGCACGGCTGCAACGGTGTCATCCGTTACCGCGTCGACTGGAAGGCGGACGATGGCACGGCCCGCTCCGAAATCAAGCACGTCAACTACGTCGTAGTGCCACGAAGCAGCCGTGCTCTGACGGTAGATCGCCAGTATTTCGACACGGCCGAGGGCGCACATACGACCGAAGTCGTGAAAGTCAGCGTCGACATGATTACCTGTGTCGATGGCGGTGCATCGAGCGCCCCTCAGACTGCGGCGCTCGTCAGCCCGCGCTGATCGCCACGCGGCGGGCGGCTCGGATATCAGCTGACCCGGTGTGTGAGCGCCGGGTCAGCCATCCGCAGCGAGCCGACGATGAAAGCAATGCGGACGTCCCTCAGTAGCCGACCGAGACCGATTTGATCTCGGTAAAGCTCAGCGCGCCCTCCCGGCCACCTTCGCGCCCAAGCCCGGATTGCTTGAAGCCGCCGAACGGCAACCGGCCATCGGCACCCCCGCCGTTGATGGTCACGACTCCGGCTTGAAGCTTCCGCGCAAGCTGGTGCGCGGCGCGCAGATCGCGCGTCCATAGCTTGGCTGCGAGTCCATAGGGAGTGTCGTTCGACATTGCCGCAATCTGATTCAGATCACCTGCATCTGCAAACGTCATCATGCCCAGCACCGGGCCGAATACCTCGTCTCGCATGACACCCATATCGGCACGGGTAGCTGTCATCAACGTCGGCTGCATGAAATAGCCATCGCGATCGATACGGCATCCTCCGGTTATCAGCTGCGCGCCCTCGGAAGCGCCGGCGGCGATGTATCCGAGAACCCGTTGCAGCTGCTTCTCCGAGATGATCGGCCCCATCTGCGTACCTGGGGCAGTGCCGGGCCCCACCTGGATGCTCTGCATGCGGGCCGCAACGGCGTCGATTACCCTTCGGTGCACGCTCTCGTGTACGAACAGTCGGGTACCCGCCGCACAGTACTGGCCAGTCTTGAAGCAGATCTCGTCGGCAATGGACCGGGCCGCCCGATCAAGATCGGCGTCGGGCATGACGATGATGGGAGACTTGCCTCCGAGTTCCAGGGTTACGCGCTTCATGTTGGCGGCAGCCGCCACCAGGATCGATTTGCCGACGCGGGTCGAGCCGGTGAAGGAAATCTTGTTGACATCGGGATGATCGGCCAACGCCTGGCCCGCCAGCGAGCCCAACCCGGTGACAATGTTGACGACGCCGTCCGGAAATCCGAGCTCGCAGATCATCTCGCCGAGTCGCAACGCCGTCAGCGGCGCAAGTTCAGCTGGTTTGAGCACTACGGTGCAGCCAACCGCGAGTGCCGGGCCAATCTTGTTGACCGCCATCAGGAACGGCGCGTTCCACGGTGTTATCAGCCCGGCGACCCCCACCGGTTCTCGCAGAAAGTAGCCGAAGCCCTCGGCTTGCGGCGCCGATAGTTGTGTTTCTCCGGTGATCTTATCCGCCAACGAAGCGGATGTGCGTAAGGACTCTATCGCCATGGCGATGTCCACCTGGCGCACCGAACCCACCGGATTACCGCCGTCGAGGCTTTCGAGCCACGCCAGCTCATCCGCATTGACCTCGACTGCATCGGCAAGCCGATACAGGAGCCTGGCGCGTTCGAACGCCCTGAACGTCGCCCACGGTGCCGAGGTGAACGCCCGACGAGCCGCTTTGACCGCTGCGTCGATGTCAGGCGGGCCGCCGGCCGCTATCCACGACATTACGCGGCCGGTGGACGGATCAAATACATCCAGAAGTTCGCCACTGACCGCGGATACCCATTTGCCATCGATGAGCAGCTCCCGTGGCCGCTCCAGGAATCTGGACGTGGCCAGATCCACGCGCGCGGGCGCGGCATTGGCGTTCATGGCAGATTTCCGGGACGATGCCGCATACCCCATGATGAAACCACGGTTCCAGGTGTCAAGAGCAGCCTTGCGCATACTCCGAAGTCACGCGGTTGCCACCACCCTTCTGTTTGCGCCATGGGTCGCGCTTCCCCTGGCGGCGCAGACGCAGGCACCGCCCCCGGCGGTCCGCTCGGGAATCCAGACCCAGTATTTCGATCACGGCGTCCGTCCGCAGGACGACTTCTATCAGTACGTCAATGGCAAATGGCTTGCCAATACTGACATCCCGGCCGACCGCCCGGCATACGGCGCCGCCACCGAGCTGTACGACGACGTGCAGAAAAAGCTCGCGCAGATTCTCGATTCGGCGGCGACCGCCACCGATAGCGCTACTGGGGACGACAGGTCGAAGATTGGCGCGCTCTACAGCAGCTTCATGGACGTGGAACGGATCGAGCAGCTCGCAACCGGACCGCTAGCGGCAGAATTCGCTCGCGTTGCGGTAATCCAGGACAAAAAGGAACTGCCCGAACTGATTGCACATCTGCAACGCATCGGCGTCACAGTACCCTACAGCCTGGTCATTCACCCGGATCCCAAGGACACGAGTCATTATGCTGCCGATCTGCAGCAGGATGGCCTGGGGCTTCCCGACCGCGACTACTACATCAGGGACGACGCCACCACTTTGCGACTGATGCGCCGCCAGTATCAACAGCATATCGAGACGTCGCTGGCACGCTTGGGCGACCGTGACGCGCGGCACGAGGCCGCCGCCATCGTTCAGCTTGAAACCAGGATCGCGCGAGCGCAATGGAACAAACCGGACAGTATCGACCCTCTCAAGACCTACAACCGTTTTGAGCTGGACTCTCTACGCGGCATCACACCGGCGTTCGACTGGCATCGCTACTTGGCTGCCATGGGCATTGAACAGAAACTACCCTACGTAATCGTCAGCGAACCCGGTTATCTGCATACCTTCAGTCAACTCACCACGGAGGTCCCTCTGGCCGCCTGGAAGGCCTATTTCCGCTGGCATCTGTTGTCGGACTTCGCACCGTACCTGTCGAAGGCATATGCGGATCCCGCGTTCGAATTCTTCGGTACTACGCTGCAAGGCATACCACGGAACCTGACGCGCGAGCGACGCGCGCTGTTGCTGGTCGACCAATGCCTGGGGCAGGCACTCGGGCGGCTGTACGTCGACAGGTACTTTCCTGCAACGAGCAAGGCTCGAGCCGAGCAGCTGGTCGCGAACCTACTCGAGGCCTTCCGGCAAGACATTCCACGACTGAACTGGATGAGTCCTGAGACCAGAGCCGAGGCGCTGCTCAAACTGTCGCGCATAACGATCAAAATCGGCTATCCGGACCATTGGCGCGACTACTCGAGCCTGCGCATTCGTGCCGATGACCTCGTCGGAAATGTCATGCGATCGACCAGTTTCGAGTTTGAGCGAAATCTCGCGAAACTCAACCGCCCTATCGACCACACGGAGTGGGAGATCACACCGCAGGCCGTCAACGCCTCCTACAACCCGCAGATGAACGAGATCGTATTTCCGGCGGCTATTTTGCAGCCGCCATTCTTCGATCCCAACATCGAGGATGCCGTCAACTACGGCGGCATTGGCATGGTCATCGGACACGAGATCAGTCACGCGTTCGACGATCAGGGCTCGCAATATGACAGCGACGGCAAATTACGCGACTGGTGGACTGCCGGAGACCGTTCTCGCTTCGCGGAAATCACGCGGCCGCTGATTGCAGAATACGATCACTTCATTCCATTGCGGGGCCGGCAGATAAACGGCGCACGAACACTGCACGAGAACATTGCCGACAATGCCGGTCTGGCGATTGCATACAAGGCCTACCACATCTCCCTGGGCGGCAGAACGGCGCCGACGATCGACGGGCTCAGCGGCGACCAGCGCTTTTTCATGGGGTTCGCGCAGGCCTGGAGAGAGAAGATCCGGGATAACTTCGCAATCGAGATGATTCAATCCGATCCGCATGCGCTCTCATATGTCCGCGTGCTCGGTACGCTGCTGAACCAGGCCGCGTTCGACGACACCTTCGGGGTTGAACAGGGCGACAGAATGTACCTGTCGCCCGACCAGCGCGTCGTCATCTGGTGACCCCGAACTTGGTTCGGCGCAACCGGCAGCTGGTCAGGCGCCCACGGTATTAGGGTCTCTCCAGGCGCGCTCAAACGGCAGCCGCCACGCGTGCGGTGCGATGAGCTGGTGGATTGCGTTAGGCCCCCACGAGCCGGGACTGTACGAGCGGACCGGCGAGGGAGACGCCAGCAGGGGCGCGGAAACTTCCCACAAGCGCTCGATTCCTTCGGCGGTCGTGAACAGCGTGTGATCGCCGCGCATGGCATCGAGAAT
This sequence comes from Steroidobacteraceae bacterium, assembly GCA_049584935.1. Taxonomy (GTDB): domain Bacteria; phylum Pseudomonadota; class Gammaproteobacteria; order Steroidobacterales; family Steroidobacteraceae; genus FEN-1191. Next base: position 18,852 of record JBAUYT010000157.1, on the reverse strand, counting down.
CAGTCGCTCGTAGGCTTCCAGCACGTCGCCGATGAAACCGGTCTCGTGCATTGCGAACTGCAGGCTCTGTTTGTCGAGCCGCATGCCCGGACCCGGTCGCTTGCCGTAGAAAGACAGTGAGACCTTGGACGCGTCCGCCAGGTCGAAGGTCAGGTGGTCCGGGCCCTGCTCGCCAATGCCGGAGCCAGCCGGAAACATGCTCTTCGGCGGCTGGCGAAAGGCGATGGATATGATGCGCTGACCCTCCGCCAGACGCTTGCCGGTGCGCAGAAAGAACGGCACGCCGGCCCAGCGCCAATTGTCAATCCAGCATCGAAGTGCAATGAAAGTTTCCGTGTCGGATCGAGGATCGACGCCCTCCTCGGATCGGTAGCCTGTGTACTGACCGCGGACCACGTCGGTCGGCTCGACCGGCAACATGCTGCGAAACACTTTGTTCTTCTCTTCGCTGATGGGCACCGGCTGAAGGGCGGTCGGCGGCTCCATCGCCATGAATCCGAGAATCTGAAACAGGTGGGTGACCACCATGTCCCGATACGCGCCGGTCGATTCATAGAAGGCGGCGCGCTTGCCCAGTCCCAGCGTTTCTGGCACATCGATCTGCACATGGTCGATGAAGTTCCGATTCCAGATCGGCTCGAACAGGCCGTTGCCGAATCGGAAGGCGAGTATGTTCTGCGCCGGTTCCTTTCCCAGGAAGTGATCGATGCGAAAGATTTGCTCCTCGGCGAATACCTCATGCAGCTTCGCGTTCAACGAAACGGCACTCTCGAGGTCCGTGCCGAATGGCTTCTCCATGATGATGCGGGAGCGCTCTACCAGGCCCGCCTCGCCCAACAGGCGCACCGCTGACAATGCGGCGTTCGGAGGCACGCTGAGATAATGCAGCCGCCGGCTATTGCCATTGAACGTCTGCTCCGCGCGCTCGACGGCGGCCCTCAGTGCGGTCGCACCTGCCCCGAGCGGTACGTAGTCCAGATTGGCGGAGAAGTCGGCCCAGGACGCATCGGTGACCTTGCGCGCCGAAAACTCATCCAGGGCCTTGCGCGCCAGCGTCCGGAACCCATCGGCATTGGTATCATCCAGTGACACCCCGATGATTCGACTACCGGGAATGAATCCTGCGGTCGACAGATGGAACAGACCGGGAAGCAGCTTGCGAGCTGCCAGGTCCCCGGTGGCACCCACCAGTACGACGACTTGCGGGTTTTGCGGGCCGACGCCTGCAGGAATCTTAGGCATGCAGTTCCTCCGGCGACCGGACATGCTCCGGCCGCAGACCAACGCCCAGTATCTGGGCTGGCCAACGGCGCAATGACGCATACCGGTCGAGTAATTTAACTACCCAGGGCACCTCGAGTGACCCCCCGGCAGCCGACATCAATGGTCTTAACACACGATTGTGAATCGTAACCTGTCCGCGCTGGATTACCTTGACGGGCAAAGTCCGTCGCTTTTGAACCTTTTGCAGATCAGCGTCTGTCACGATCCCTGCCCTGAGCTTGGCTGCCAGCAAATTGGCAGACGCCACGGCATCCTGTATGGCCAGATTGATGCCTACTCCACCTACGGGTGACATGGCATGCGCAGCGTCGCCGATGCAGAGCAGACCCGGGGCGGACCAAGTTACCAGCCGATCGACTGCCACGCTAAGCAGTTTGATATCGTCGAACGTCTGCAACTCGTCGAGGCGATCTGCCAGAAACACGGCGCCGACGGCGACCGACCTGCGAAAGGCCTCGATGCCTGCCGCGCGCACGCGCTCGGCGCTGCCCTTGGCGATGACGTAGGCACACTGCCAGTAATCATTGCGGTCGATGGTAACGACCATCGTTCCAGGCTCCAGATGACCGAGCACGTTCAGCGGATCGCCAGGTCGTTTCGAGAGACGGAACCAGAGCACGTCAATCGGAGCCCCCAGATCCTGGACCGGTAGAGCAGCCGCCGCGCGCACGGTCGACGAGCGACCGTCACAGCCGACCACGAGGCCGGCGTGGACCTGCGCAGGGGCCCATCCGGAGTCGTCACCTCAACGCCGCTGAATCGGCCGGCGGTGCGAATTAGCCCCATCACCTGCGCCTGCATGAGGATCCGAAGGCGCGGAAAGCGGCGCCCCTTCTCGAGCAGGAAGTTCAGGAAATCCCATTGAGGCATCAGCGCGATGAACCGGCACGACGTCGGTACGCGGGCGAAATCTGCGATCCTGAAGGTCAGCCGGCCAACTTCGGCCGAGAACGAAGGTATCCGCGAGTGCGGGCGCTTGAGGAAATCTTCCAGTAGGCCGAGTTCCTGCATGATCTGCATGGTCGATGGGTGCACGGTGTCACCACGAAAATCCCGCAGGAAATCTACGTGCTTCTCCAGTACGACAGTATTGACACCGGCTCGGCCGAGCAGGTAGCCGAGCATCATTCCGGCAGGACCACCACCGACGATGCAGCACTGGACTGTGAGTATTTGCGGCATTTGACCCAGCTATTGTAGGGTCTATCGCACCCGTGTGCGCATTCGCACGCTTGTCAGGTCGGTCGGGTCCCTTCCATCGGGCTCTAGTCCTTCGAGGTATTCGAGGACAACCGCTTGAGCACATCCGTGAGCCGGTCTGCCAGCGCCGCGAGTGCGGAACTCATGGCCGCGGGAACTTCGAAGCCGATTGCTGTGCATGGTGCAGTCGAGGTGGGTCCGACGGTCTCTGAACCGTGTTCGCTACCGCCGGCAGGACTTCGCAAAGTCCACTCTGCACGCAGCGTGGTCGAACAGGCGCCATTGCTATAGAACTCGGAGATCTCGATCGACAGCAATCGCCGCGGCGCACTGGTGGCCGGTTCATTCGGGTCCGCCAGGAAATGCGGCGGCAGGCGCTCGGCCAGATCTTGGCTGAGAACCTGCCGGATCTGGTCGTCCAGTGGAGCAGCCCACCGCTCCGAATCTGAGATTCGCAGCCGGTAAGGGCCGCTGCGCGTCACGAGTTCGAGTCGATCAAGTTCGGGAGGTATCACGACGGGCTCGAGCCGAACCAGAGGGCCTGAGCCCGGGGCTGCTGTCGCTGCCGCCCCGCCTTGCGCGGCGGCGACACTATCCAGGATGTAGTAGCGCGTTGGCGGGCTGGCGCTGCAGCCATACAGCATCATTAGGGGCAGCGACAGCAATACGATGCGCAGTAGGATCATGGTTTATCCGTCGGCCGGTCGGGTCTGCGTCCGCGTAACAGGGACTCCGGATGCCGTTCCAGGTAATCGGCCAGGTCGCGCAGCGACCGCGCCGAGTCGGTTAGTTCGCGTATCAGGCGCGGCAGATCCGCGCCGCTGGCCGCGCTGGTTCCCAGCACGTTGTTGGCAGCCTGCAGGGTACGCTGCGCCGCGTCCGCGGCCTGGCGCAGGCTTGCCATCAGCGGTTGGACCTGGGGCTCGATCTCCGCGCTGACCCGATCGAGATGAGTCAGTGTTGCGTCAAGCTCCTTGATGGAGTGGCCAAGCTCGGGACCTGCTGTCGCGCTATCGACGTGGTGCAGTACGCTCTGCACGCTGGCGAGTATGGCGGTGATATCGGTGGTAGCTGTTGTGGGCAACTCGGCGATGCCCTGTTCCCGGCTGATGTGGCCTGGACCCGCCTCGGGAATCATGTCTAGGGACACCACCTTGGAACCCGTCAGGAAATTGGCCGATACCAGGTGGGCGCGCAATCCTCGTCCAATCAGTTTTTCGATGCGGGCTCCGAGCGCTGCCGCTTGATCGTTGTCGGACGCTGCGTCGCCCGGTTTGCGAACAATCTGTACCTTGCTCGGATCAATTTCCAATGTCACGCGTGTGATCAGTGACTGCGTGGCATCGTCGAACTGCAGATAGGATTTCGTCACCTGGCCGACGGCCGCCCCCTGCAGTTGCACATCCGTACCCGGCCCGATATCGCCGGCACCGCCGTGAAAGACGGCGCCGTAGACCAGCGTTTGCACCCGCGGATCACGCTCCGCAACGTATTGGTTGCCGTACAACCGAAACACCTCGCCGGCCCGGCTCTCACCGCTGTCAATCGACTCATCCGGGGTGTCGAAGGAGACGCCCCCCGAGATCAGCTGCTGCCAGGAGGAGGCCCGGAAGCGCAGTCCTTGGACACCAACCGCGAGGTCGATGCCACCGGAATTCCAGAAGCGCGTCTGCGCGGTTACGAACCTTTCGTAGGGCGCGCGCACGAAAGCATAGACATTAAGCTGCTTACCATCGGGATCGAGCTGATACCCCTCGATTTCGCCGACCGGCACTCCTCGAAAAGAAACCGGAGAGCCCCCGACCAGAGAACCCAGATCGTCCGTGCGCAGTGTAAACGAACGTCCCGGCGTGTCCGGCGTGAGTACCGGGGGATCGTCCAGCCCAACGAACGACCGCTGCGGGTGATTGCCTTCGGACTTCGCTTCTGCCCCCGGGTACATCTCTATGTAGGAGCCGGACACGAGCGTCGACAGGCCTGAAATTCCACCGGCGCCGACGCGCGGCCGCACGATCCAGAAGCGCGCACCAGCGTTCAGGTGCGGTGCCACAGACCGGCGCATGCGCGCCCGTACGAACACACGCGACATTTCGCGGTTGAGGTAGATCGATTCCACCGTCCCGAGGTCGACGTCCTTGTGACGTATTTTGGTATCATCGGCCTGCAGACCCTCGGCGTCGCTGAACGAGATCGTGATCTGCGGACCGCGATCGACCAGCGCCATAACCGTCAGCCAGACTACAATCCCAACGGCGATCGTGGGAACGACCCAGATCCACGAGAACCAGCGTCGCCGCTGTCGGGCAGTCGGCGGATTGTCGTCGACGCCGCTCATGATATGCGTGCCGCTCGGTCCCACATGACGCGTGGATCAAAGCATCGAGATGCGAACATCGTAATGACGACCACTGCCGCGAAGGCCATCGCGCCGCCTTCGGGCTTTACCCGCGTTAGCGCGCCGAACTGGACCAGGGCCACGAGGATGGAAATCATGAACAGATCGATGCTGGACCAACGCCCTATGAAATCTATGAATCGATACAAAAGCGTCCGGCCAAAGAGCCAGCGCCCCGACCGTCTGTGCGTCATTGCCAGCATCAGACTCAGGCCGCAGAGCTTCATGAGGGGCACCACGATGCTGGCGGCAAATACGACGATGGCAAGCGGCCACAGACCGGCGGCAATCAACTCACGCACGCCGGTTAATATGGTGTTGGGCTGGTCGTGTCCGAAGCGCTCGATGTCAAGCACGGGGAGCAGATTGGCTGGCAGATACAACACGAAACCGGCGATCACCAGGGCCAAAGTTCTCGCCAGGGTGTCCGACTTGCGCCGCCGGAGCCGGGTGCCACATCGCGGACATGGGGCGCCGATCTGCCGAGCCGGAAGTAGCAGATCGCAAGTGTCGCAGCCAATGGAACGGGCGCTAGGCACCCACGCTTCCCCATGGTAGGGCATCGCGTCCCAGACCACGCTCTCGTCCAGCGTGATGCCCGCGACCAGCACCGCCAGGGTCGCACCCATTAGACACCAGCCGCCGACACCCACGTGCACGTTTCCCACGTCCTGAAGCCGCGTGTAGGCGACACAGCATCCGACCAGATAGACCTCCGTCATGGCCCACGGCCGCAACTCGACCGCCCAGCGGAACAGTCGACCCAGCCGCGCGCCAGCGCGCAGCTGGAGGCTGCCGAGCACCCACACCAGGATGCCGAGATACAGAAATGGAATACCTATGCTGAACAGGAAAATGAGCGCGGCGACGGCGTTGAATCCGTCCCGCCAGAGCGCCCCGACACCTGTTGGCAACCAGTTTTGCCGCTGGATCCCGAAGGACACAAGGCTCATGAGCGGCATTAGCGCGGCGGGCAGCAGCAGCGTCAGACCAGCGGCCGAAAAGGCCAGCGGCGCCTCGATCCCTACGCGCGTGGCGCGGGTCAGACGATGCTCGCAGCGCGCGCACTCGATTACCGTCTTCGGTCGCGAGGGCGGCAATCTCTGCACCAGCCCACAATCGGGACAGGCGATGGTGTCTTTCTCAGGGTGCAGACCGGAATGCCTCCAATTTAGCCTACGGTAACGATACCGGCTCACGACGGAATTACAATCCGTGCATTGGCTAAGATAGCTCCGGTCGGGGCTCAAGGGGTGGTGTGTGCGAAAGTATCCTGGCCCCGCAGGGGCGGTGCACCGACTATCGATCGCAAGTTCGATCTTGCAGAACAATCTGCTTGGGGATCCATCCAACCGGCTCGTAGATGTCTATCTGCCGCCCGACAGCGACGGCAGGAATCTCCCCCTGCTGGTCGACCTGGTCGGGTTCACCGGTAGCGGCCTGTCGCACACGGGGTGGGCACCGTTCCAGGAAAACGTACCGGAGCGGCTCGACCGACTGATCGGAGAAGGACGTATGCCGCCGGTGGTGGTGGCATTCCCTGACTGCTTCACCCGCCTGGGCGGCAATCAGTACATAAACTCCGCTGCCCTGGGTCCGTGGGAGGACTATCTGCTGGCTGAGATGCTGCCGCAACTCGAGCGTCGCTTCGGCTGCGGCGGAACTGGTCGGCGCGGCGTGTTCGGCAAGAGCTCCGGTGGTTACGGTGCTATCGTACATGCATTGCTCCATTCCGATGTCTGGGCCGCCGCCGCATGCCACTCCGGCGACATGGCCTTCGAGTGGTGCTACCTCCCCGATATGCCGATCGCGCTGCAGGGACTCGCCAAAGCAGGTAATTCCATCAAGCAATGGTGGACCGAGCTCGAAGCAGCACCAAAACACGCCGACGATGCATCGGCGGTGTTCAATATACTCGCCATGGCGGCCAGCTATGATCCCGATCCGTCGGAGTATCTCGGCATCCGGCTGCCCGTCACACTCGATACCTGTGAACTCATCGAAGAACGCTGGAACAACTGGCGACGGCATGACCCGCTGGTGCTGCTCGAATCAAAAGCCGACAACCTGCGTCGCCTGAAGGCGCTCTACATCGATTGCGGCACAACCGACCAATATCGGCTGCTATATGGCGCGCGCCGAGTGGCGCGACGCCTGAACCAACTCGGAATCCGCCATCGTTACGACGAATTTGACGACAATCACTCGGGCGTCGATTACCGGATGGACGAAAGTCTTCCTTTTATTGCACGGGCACTCGTCGATTAGAGTGACGCTGCGTCACCGCAGCAAGGGGTTATCATGCGCCGTTCGAACTTCTGGTTCCTCTTTGGAACGTTGTTGCTGGGAGGAGGTAGCCTGCATGCCGAGCAGCAGCTGCCCTCGGGCCTGGACGCCGTGCCTGAAAGATGCCGTTCAATGAGCCTTATTGCCCTCCGATTCCGGCGCAGCGAGCACAAGCGCTGATCCAGGCTGCCACCGCAGAGGCCGCCAAGAGAGGTTGGGCCATGAACGTCGCCGTGGTCGACTCGGGTGCAAACCTGGTGGCTTTTCTACGAATGGACGGCGCACAGCTCGCCTCGATTTCGATTGCTGAGCACAAGGCCCGCACGGCCGCCAAGTATCGCCGGCCTACCAAGGCGTTCGAGGACGCCATGCAAAAATCCGACTACAAGTACCTGCTGTCGCTCGATGACGTCGTGGCTTCGCGCGGAGGTATTCCGCTCATCGAGGACGGTAAGCTCATCGGCGCCATCGGCTGTTCCGGCGGAACCGGCTCGCAGGACGAAGTGGTCTGCAGCGCGGCGGCGGCTCTGATCAAGTAGGCGTTATAGCGCCGCGGTCCGCCTGCGTCTGACCGGACTTGCGACGTCCTCAGCGATGGTCGCGGAAAATCAGTGGCTTTTCGATAGGTGGCTGCGGACCCTCGGCGCGCGCTGTGGCCTCCGTGACCAGCTGATGATAGGGAGAGAGATCGCACACGGGATCGGCATTGGCAGCATCACCCGTGAGCATGTACGCCTGGCAGCGGCAGCCGCCGAAGTCCTTGTACTTTTCTGGGCAGCTGCGGCAGGGCTCGCGCATCCAGGAGTCGCCGCGGAAGTGATTGAAACCGTGTGATTCATACCAAACCGACTCGACGCTTGACTCGCGGACGTTGGGAAACTGAATTCCCGGCAGCATGCGCGCCGCGTGGCAGGGCAGGGCGGTGCCATCCGGCGTAATGGTCAGGAATATCGAACCAAGCCCATTCATGCATGGCTTCGGACGGCGTTCGTAATAATCCGGCACAACGAAGAAAATGCGCATCCGCTGGCCGACGCGCTCGCGGAAACGCTGGGTGACCTGCTCGGCGCGTTGCAATTGCTCGCGGCTCGGCAATAGGCGGTCGCGATTGCGCGCGGCCCAGCCGTAATACTGCGTATTCGCCAGCTCCACGTAATCAGCATCAAGACGCTCGGCCATATTGAGGATCTCCTCTACATGGTCGATGTTGAGGCGATGCAGTACAACATTAAGGACCATGGGATAGTCATACTTCTTGATCAGCCCGGCAACCTTCGCCTTGAGCTCGAAGGTGCGCGTGCTGCTAAGAAAATCGTTCATCTGCCGCGAACTGTCCTGGAACGATAACTGAATGTGGTCGAGGCCATTGCGCTTCAGCACGCGCAACCGCTGCTCGGTCAGTCCCACTCCGGAGGTGATCAAATTGGTGTAGTAGCCAAGCGTGTGAGCTTCCGCGACGATGGGCTCTAGATCATCCCGGGTCAGGGGTTCTCCGCCTGACAGCCCCAGCTGCACCGAGCCTAGGGCGCGGGCCTGATGCAGCACGCGAATCCACTCGTCGGTGGCGAGTTCAGTCCCTACGCGGCTGAAGTCCGTCGGGTTGTAGCAGAACACGCAGTGAAGCGGACACCGATAAGTGAGTTCGAATAGCAACCACAAAGGTGGCCCGGGGCGTGGACGGGATTGTGGCTGCGGTTGCGCATTCACGCCAGCAGCTCCAGCCACTTCTTATCAACCGCCATGGCTACAAATGCCTCGATATCCCCGGATAGTCCAGACGCCGAAAAAGTACGCTCGAGGTCGGCCGTGATATCGGCCACGGTTCGCGTGCCGTCACACCGCTTCATGATTTCGCCGGCGCTGCCATTGAGCTTGATCATGCCCTCGGGATAGAGCAGCACGTGTGCGTTCTGGGCCGGCTCCCACTGGAATCGAAGGCCCCGCCCAAGTGCGGGGCGGGCACTTGAGACGATGCTATTCATGGCTGCAGAGTGCGCAACCAGCGTAGCTACTCAGCGAAATGCGGAGGGAAAACGGGCATCAGCCCGCGAAACGCGGACTGACGCCCTGGAGGCTTCAGCGATTGGCAATGTACATCGTGATTTCCATACCAAAACGGAAATCAACGGCTTGCGGGGTTTCCCATTTCATATGCCTGCTCCTAACGGTTGACTCGACCACGGCGGCAAAGGGGCTCCACCGCGGTCCAATCTTCTCTGGCGGACAGCCCCGCAGGGAACGGGAACATCATGATTGTCGCCTCATGATTATCATGAGTTATCCCCCTGCTACCATCCGACACTCCGATGAAACTGCGCACACGCTTGAATCTGGTCGTCACCGGTGTCACCGCAGCCTTCGTCATCGTATTGATCCTGCTGGAATTCCAGGCGACGCGGTCGAGCATCCGGGAAGAGAGCGAGGCCGCGAACCGTGTCGCCGCTCAGCTGCTGGGACGCCTGGCGATGATCTATTCGGCAGAAGGCGGCCCCGAACTGGCGCTACGCTTCCTGCAGGAGACCGGGCACGTGCGTGCGAACGATATTGTGCTGCGCAGCATGAATGGCGAAGAGATATACCACTCGCCCGCTCCAACCTACAAGGCAGGGCGCGCCGCCCCTGAATGGTTCAGTCGACTTATGTCACCGGCGCCGGCCCGTTACACATATCTGCTGCCGGGTTCTGTTCAGCTGATCGTCGAAGCCAACGCATCGCGCTCGGTGCTTGATGCCTGGGACGATCTGAAACGGCTGTTCGTCCTGGCCGCTGTCATGTTGGTCGTCGTCAATGGCTTGGCTTTCTGGTCGGTGGACCACGCGCTGGCGCCATTTCCAGTCATCGCCGGCGGCTTCCGTCATGTACAGCAGGGCGACCTTGCATTCCGGCTGCCACCGCTCAAGGGTTTCGAAGCGCGCGAGATCGGGGGTGCCTTCAATCGTATGGCGGAAGCCGTACAGGACAAGGTGCAGGCGGAGCGCAAGGCGCACGAGGCCGAGGCGCGACTGGACGAGCGACGCGAGATGGCACTCCTGGTCGAGCAGCGGGTCGAGGAAGAGCGCCGTCTGATTGCGCACGAGCTGCACGATGAATTCGGACAATCCGTCACGGCGATACGCAGTCTCGCGATGGCGATAGCGGCACAGGGTGGTCAGCGTGACCCACAGACCGGCGACACGGCGCGGCTGATCTCGGACGAGGCGGCGCGCCTGTACGACGCGATGCATGGTCTCATTCCGCGGCTCATGCCAATGTCACTCGACACGCTCGGGCTTGCCGATACGCTCGAGAATCTGGTGAGGGACTGGCAACGGCGCAACCCATCGGTCAAGCTGTCACTGCAGCACGATCTGGCGACACCGCTGGGGCCGAGTGTGACGTTGGCCATCTACCGTGTGGTACAGGAAGGATTGATCAACGCGCTGCGCCACGCACAGGCCGCAAATGTCGATATCGATGTTCGATCGAACACGCAGCGCATCGTGGTGACAGTCAGCGATGATGGCATCGGCATGCCGGCGGCGGAAACTTCGCCCGGTCACTTCGGCTTGCGTGGACTGTCGGAGCGAATTGCGCGCCTGGGCGGTGACTTCAAAGTAGGCCCATGCGAGCCGCACGGGGTGCGCCTGTTGGCCGAGATACCGTTGTCAGCCAACGTCTGAGAGGACCGCCATGGTTTGGTACCGCCTCGCGAAGGGCAGCGCATGATCCGCGTATTGCTGGTCGACGACCACGCAGTGGTTCGCACTGGCTTCCGCCTTCTGCTGCAGTCGCAGGTTGATATCGCCGTGGTGGCAGAGGCCGAGTCCGGCGAGGCGGCCTGCCAGCGCTATTCGGATCTGAGGCCGGACGTCGTTGTCATGGATCTGGCGATGCCCGGCATGGGCGGTATTGAGGCCCTGCGGCGGATCCTGGCGCGGGATCCGGATGCCCGGGTGCTCACGCTATCCGCTCAGGATGACCCGATGCACGCGCGCCGCGCACTGCGTGAAGGCGCGCTCGGGTTCCTCTCCAAGCGCGGTGCCCCTGAGGCCCTGCTCGAAGCAGTGAGCGCGATCGCTGCAGGTCAACGCTACATCGACAAGGATGTGGCGCAGAAGCTGGCATTGGAGGACGTAGAGGGAGCCTCGAAATCGGTGGTGGATCGGCTCTCGGAACGCGAATTCGACGTATTCATACGGCTGGCACGCGGTGCTACGGTGCAGCGCATTGCCGAGGACCTCAATCTGTCGCCGTCGACCGTTGGCACCCATCTCTACAACGTCAAACAGAAACTACGTGTCAACAATCAGTCCGAACTCACATTGATCGCAATCCGCGAACATCTCATCGAAGCATGAGCACGAGTTTGCCGACTTCTACCGAAGCTACGGTCCATCCGAGCCTTTACCTGGTGCTGATTCTGCCATTCGGGGCGGTGACCGGTTACCTGTCGGTGGCTCTGGCATATGCACTGGCTCAATCGGGCATGTCGGTAGCTCGCATTGGCGCTCTGACCGCCATTTTCTTCCTGCCGCAGGCCTGGAAGTTTCTCTGGGCGCCGATTGTCGATACCACTCTGACGCGCAAGCGCTGGTACTTCATCGGTGCCAGCATGACGGCCGTGGGCGTGCTGATGCTTTCAGTGTTCTCGACTCACGACACTACTTTTTTGGTACTGACAACGTTCGCCGTCGTGGCAAGCATAGCAGTCACCTTTCTCGGCATGGCCGTCGAATCCCTGGTCGCATACGGCACCACGCCCGAGCAGAAAGGGCGGGCCGGTGGCTGGCTTCAGGCCGGCAACCTTGGCGGCGGCGGACTTGGCGGCGGCGCGGCGCTCTGGCTGATGCAGCAAGTTTCCCAGCCATGGATCACCGGTGCCGCTCTCGCCGCTTGCTTCATGCTCTGTTGCCTGCCGTTGGTGTTCGTCGCCGACGCTTCCTCGCTGCCGCTCGAGCACGGAGTCATCGGCAGAGTCAGCGCGGTGTTGAAGGACATCTGGAACATTCTGCGGCAGCGCGGCGGCTACCTAGCATTGCTGGTCGTGTTCCTGCCCATTGGCACCGGCGCCGCGCAAGCGTACTGGTCACCGCTTGCCGACGAATGGCATGCCTCCGCCAACGTCGTCGCATTGATCAACGGCGCGGTCGGCGGCGTGGTCGCGGCGTTTGGATGCCTGGTCGGGGGCTACATTTGCGATCACTTCAACCGCAAGTTCTGCTACATCGGTTTTGGGCTGACACTGGCACTGTGTGCCGTTGCCATGGGCCTGTCACCGCGCAACGCCACGACGTATGTCACATATACGATCCTCTATGGATTCGGCAACGGCCTGTGCTACGCCGGCTTCTCCGCCGTTACGCTCGAGGCGATCGGGCACGGCGCCGCGGCCACCAAATACAACGTGTTTGCTTCGCTTTCTAATATGCCAATCACTTACATGATCGCGGTTGAGGGGTGGACCCAATCCCGCTGGGGTTCGAGCACCATGTTGTTCCTGGAGGCGGCGCTTGGCGTCATCAGCGCCGTCTCATTCACAACGGTCAGCCTGCTGTCCAACCGGCAGGTAGCCTCTCCCCAAGTCGAGGCCGCGTAGAACGAATTCCCGTCCGCGTGTAGAGCGCCTCCCCATCAGGCAGGCGCAAAGGTACCTACGGAGCCTGGCTGCCGGATCAGCCGTGGTCGGCAGCGGCTGACTGAAACCACCAACTATGGTCGCTGCCGTCGCGCATCGGATCCGCACACTCTGACGCCATGGTAATAAGGATGAGCGGTGTGGATTGAACATGGTTAGGTCTAGGGGAGCGCAGCTGGGATTAGGGAATCAGACGCTGCGTGCCATTGGATTCGTTTTCACTTTGCTGCCATTCGCAGCGCGGGCAACTCAATGTCCGCAGGACCCGCCTTCGATAACGGTTAAATCCCCCGCGGGCAAAGTTACGGCAACAACGCTAATCAACGGCGCCACGTCGGTATGTCGGCGGCCGGCCGGCCGGCAGAAGGTCAATCAGGCCAGGGCTCTCACCGGGCGAATCAGGCTCCTGTCATCAGCGGCCGCCGAATTGACACGCGGACTCACCGGGTAGGCCTGCATGGCCTTCGCCTGATAGGGGCGTAACGCGCTTTTGGCATCAGCGATGCTGCCTCGAAGCCAGATGTCGTAGTCCCTGCGCCTGAGTATGGCGGGCATGTAACGTGCGGTACCGACGATCTGACGCATCAGACCATTAGCAGGAACGCATACCAACGAACAGCTCTCAATGACGTCGTCACCCTCGCTGACCCACCGATCCCATATCGCGGCGAGGCCGAATACGGATCGGTCGACGAGGTGCACGAAATAGGGCTGACGGTAGCGTGCGCTGGTGAGCCGCCAGCAGTAGAACCCGGCGATTGGCAGAATGCAGCGCTGGCTGTTCTGCCAGGCCATGCGGTGCTCCGGCGATGCTTCCAGGCGCTCAGCATCTACGCAGAGCAGCGGCTCCTGGGAGGGCGCGCCTTCGGTCCAGGAGGGGACCAACCCCCAACTCATCATGACTGCCTCCGACTGGCCTTCGTGCAGCCGGATGGAGGGTACATACTGGCGGGCAGAAACGTTAAATCGCTTTGAAAAACTCCACCACGCCTGCGCCGGCACGAATTCCCGTTCGGCGGCTAGCTGCTCCGGCAGGGCATAGCGTTCGCACATGCAGTGGGAGACGGCGGTTCCCTCGGGAACTTGAGCGTTTCGTCCACCCGTACGGTCGCCCGATGCGATCCGCGTGAAGTGCATCACATCGAGCGCAAGTGGCCTCAGGTCGCCCTTGTGGCGGCGCGGCTGATGAGCAGAGCGCTCTGATCGTCCCTGTCTTCGTCCGGCGCCCTTGCGGCGTGCTGGTCGAGCTCGCCGACGACCGCGTCAGGCGCCGATCCCGCGTCCCTTAGCGTCTGAAGCAGCGCGAGGCTGCCTCCCGGGTCGCCAGCATGCGGCCGCAGCATCCCATCGGAGACCGCGAGCAACATCTGGCCGGGTTCGAATGCGAGTTCGCGGCTGGTGTAGTCGGCGCCGTCAAGCAATCCGATCGGGTAGCCGCTATCTGGCAGTTCCCGCCAGCCAAACTCCGGGTCGAAGTCGACTAGGTTTGGGTGCCCCGCCTGACAATAAGTCACCTTGCCATCACGCGCATCGAGTACTCCAGCCAGGGCCGTAAAGTACATGCCTGGCAGATTCAGCGCGCAATAGCGCCGATTCAGCTCCTGGATCACGGTCCTGCCGCTGTGCAACGCTACTGCCGGATCCGGATCGCGTACCAGCACCGCCATCCGGTCCATCATTTCGCGGATCAGACTGCAGGAAATCAGCGCCGAGGCAGTGCCGTGGCCGACGACGTCGATCAGGCCGAACGCGATACGATCTTCGAACGCGGGCACCACTCCGATCATGTCGCCGCCAAGCACGTCGCTGGGGCGGTAGAGGCACCGGATACTGAGCGTCCCATGGTGGAGCGGCTGCGGCAGCATCGCGGCTTGGAGCGCCGCGGCCGACTGCAGCTCGTTTTGAATCACCGCCAGCGCCTCGCTCAGAGCAGCGCTCTTGTGGTGCAACGCTTCGTTCAACGATATCACGCGCTCTGCCAGCTCCAGGCGCGCGCGGATCTCACCGTAGGCGGCACTCATATCGATGCAGTCATTGGCACCTGCGTGCAGTGAGGCGATGACTTCCGCACCGCTGCTCGTCAGTAACACCAGGTACACCAGCGCCATCTCGGGCCGTGCGCGCAGTTGCGCAAAAAAGCCGACTCCTGTCCCATCACAGAGCAGCGAGCTGCTGGCGATGATGCTCAATCCACTGGCAGCGAGCGCCGCCGCCTCCCGTAAAGAGCCTGCTATCAGCACCTCGAAGCCCAGAGAGCGGAAGATCGCGTCCCAGTACAGCGACTGATCCCGCTCGCTCTCGACCAGCAGGATCCTGCGACGGTTGCCGAGACGCGCCTCGACCGGCGTCCGCACGATTTCATCGACGAGGTCCGGTGAACTCATGTGCGCCGCGCCGATGTCGCGGAGTGGGATGCCAGCGCTCGCAAGGTGCGATCGAGCGCGCTTCGCACCTGCCAGATGGCTCCCGCCGAGGGCAGGATGCCCAGCGCGGTCTGTTGGTCGATGGCGCCGAACAGCGCAGCGAGCTTGCGCGCGCCCACCGTTAGCGCGGAGCCCTTCCACGTCTGCACGATGCCATGCAGACGTCTTACATCGGCGGATTCGTGAGCAACGTGCAGGTCCGTCATGCGTCTCTGTGCCTCGGCGATGAAGGCCGGGGCCGTACGCGCGAGGATCACCGGGGCCAGCGAGCCTAGCTGACGATCGAGGTATCCCAGATCGATGCAATCGTCGTTTCGCCCGTCGCCGGAAGCCGCGCTCTCATGATCCAGGGCCCTATCCGCTGCCGGAATCGCAACTGGGTCTACTCTCTGCTCCGAGACGGCAAGGCGGAAGATCCCGGTGTGCGCCTGGTCCTCTGCACTCTGCAGCGGCAGAGTGAGGCAGGTCGCCGTATGGCTGCCACCGAGAAGTTCGCACAGTGTGACGACGAGTGCAGCATGCAATTTGCCGAGCGGCGACGGCTCTTGCAAAGGCCGCTCAGACTCGCCCGAGAGCGACGCCTCCATCGGTCGCACACTGAATACTACGCGGGACGTGAGCGTCTCTGAGCCGGATTCGCGCTGTACTTCCAGTATCCTCGCCCCAGATGCGATGTTCTGCTCGACGAAGTACCCGAGTAACCGGGCCAGGAGGTTTTCATCCGCCTCCATGCGCTCGGGTACGTCCGCTGAAACCCGCAGGTCGATGGCATGGCGGGCGGCAATGCGCGACAGCAGCTGGTGGACGTTGACCGGACTGCGCGACAGCGCCAGTTGACCGGTCCTGGCGGCGGTGTAATCCGCGAGATCCGCGCACACAGCCTTCAGCCTGTCAACGGCCCGCTGCAATGCGCCCGAATTGACTTCCGCCACCAGCAAACCGGTGTCATTGGCAAGCACCATCAGTTCAGTACATACCGCCGCCAGGAGTGCGGCCTGTTCGGCGGCAGCTTCACCGTCCCGCTCGCGCTCCACGCGCAGCGCCTTGATGAGTTCCGCCTTGAGCTCGATGTCAGCTCGCAGATGACTCAGTAACGCATCTACTGACGCGCTCATCGCTGCCAGCGCCTGACCGCGATCAGTCGATTGATTCCCCGGTCCGACTGATAGCGGACGCTGTCCATCACCGATTTGATTATCGCGAGGCCCATGCCCGATTCAGGCAAGTTGTCCAGATCCGTCGGGTCGAACTCGACCTCGGTGGGTGCCGCGTCGAAGCGCCACGGCGGCATCCCTTGGCCGGTATCTTCCACCATCAGCTCGATGCAATCCGGTCCGACCGCCGCCACGATCATAATTCGCCCGTCCATGGCCTGGGCATAGCTATGCTTGACTACGTTCACGAGCCATTCCATGACAGCGGTGCCATAGCGCGCGCGACTCTCGACATCCAGCCGGTCGCAAAGACTCGTGACCCAATCGGTGGCCGCGCGCGCATCCTGGAGCGTCGCCGGGACGACCATGCGCAGGCGGCTATCGCACTTCACGGATTAAGCCGCGATCGCGGCCTGTCGGCTATCAAACGTCTTCAGCACCCGATCCATGCGGGTCAGTTTCAGGACCGACATGACACCTGGGTTCACTCCGCAGATATGCAGTCGCCCACCCTTATGAAGCAAATGCTTCAGAACGAAGACAAGTGCGCCAAGTCCGCTGCTATCGAGGAAGCCGACCTTGCTGAGGTCGAGTACGATATTTTGTCGGCCGCTGTCGATGCGATTGATCAACGCCTCACGAAAGCTGGGCGCTATCACGGCATCGAGCCTGGCTTCCATGAGACCGACCACTAGGCAGTCTCCCTCCGGAGTCTCTTCCATCAACACGTGCGTCTCCTTGACCTGCCTCAGATGACCTGCTTGAGATTCCAGATGTCCGCCGCGTACTCGTGGATCGTGCGATCGCTGGAAAAACGGGCGCTGCGGGCGACGTTGACGATCGCGCGCGCCGTCCAGCGTTCGACGTCGCAGTAGTCCTTGAGAGCCTGCTCGTGCTTCCGGGCGTAGTCCGAGAAATCGCTGAGGTGCATGAAGTGATCGCCATGATCGAGCAGCATGCGCACGATTGGCGCGAACAGATCCTGATCATCGGGGCTGAAGGTGCCATCGCTCAGACGCGCCAAGACGCGACGTACGTCGGCATTGCCGTCATAGGCGATGCGTGCAGCATTGCCAGCCTGGCGTTTGCGCACGACTTCATCAGCGGTGAGACCGAAGATGTAGATATTGTCGGCCCCGACTTCCCGGGCGATCTCGACGTTGGCACCGTCGAGCGTGCCGATTGTTAGTGCACCATTCATAGCGAGCTTCATATTGCCCGTGCCCGAGGCTTCGTAGCCAGCAGTCGAGATCTGCTCGGACAGGTCGGCGGCTGGTACGATTACTTCAGCTACCGACACCTTGTAGTCGGGGTAGAACACCACGCGCAGCGAGCGATTGACTGCCGGATCGGAATTTACAGCACGGGCGATGCTGTTAATTAGTTTGATGATGAGCTTGGCCAACGCATAGCCCGGTGCCGCTTTACCGCTGAATATGAAGGTTTTTGGAACTGGAAGACTGATGCCGTCTTCCTTGACCCGGCAATAGAGGTGCACGATGTGCAGTGCATTCAGCAGTTGACGCTTGTATTCATGAATCCGCTTTATCTGGACGTCGAACATCGAGTTCGGATCTACGGCGATTCCCGTGACCTCTCGCACCCGCCGTGCAAGGTCCGCCTTGTTCCTGAGCTTGATCTCGCGAAAGGCGCGTCGGAACGCGGCATCGGAGGCCAGCGGCTCAAGCCGAGCCAGTTGATTGAGGTCGGCCACCCACCCGGCTCCAAGGTTCTCGCTGATAAGGGCCGCCAGACGATGATTACAGTTCAGTAACCAGCGGCGCGGGGTGACACCGTTGGTCTTGTTGTTGAACCGGCTTGGCCAAAGATCGTAGAAGTCAGGCACCAGCTGGCTCTTGACCAACTCGGAGTGCATTTCGGCCACACCATTGACCGAGTGACTGCCGACGATCGCCAGATGCGCCATGCGAATCTGCTTGTGAGGCTGTTCCTGGACGATCGACATACGCTGCAACCGGGCGTCGTCGCCTGGATGCCGCTGCGCCACTTCGCCGAGGAAGCGCCGATTGATCTCGTAGACGATCTCGAGATGCCTCGGCAGAACCCGCCCAAACAAATCCGCCGACCAGCGCTCGAGAGCCTCAGGCAGCAGGGTATGATTGGTGTACGCCGTCGTTTGCTGCGTAACCTCCCAGGCGGCGTCCCAACTGAGTGAATTCTCGTCGATCAGCGTGCGCATGAGCTCGACCACGGCCAGAGCCGGATGAGTATCGTTGAGCTGGATGGCATTGAAACGGCCGAATTCGTCGATGCGATGGCCAGCAGCCGCGTGACGCCTGAAGATGTCACGCATGGCGCATGCTACGAAGAAGTACTCCTGGATGAACCGCAGCTCGCGGCCAGCCTCCGCGGAGTCGGATGGGTAGAGGACCTTAGAGACGGTTTCCACTGCCACCTGACGTTCCATTGCGCGAAGGTAGTCGCCTTCGTTGAATATGGCCATGTCGAATTCGGCCGGCGCGCGCGCGGTATAAA
>JBAUYT010000156.1:0-27858 GCA_049584935.1 Steroidobacteraceae bacterium | reverse complement strand
GCAGACAGGGATATCAGGATCTGATGGGGCCTCATGGCGAAGCGTGACTACTACAAGACACTCGATCTCGCGCGCAATGCGAGCGAATCGGACATCAAGAAGGCCTATCGCCGCCTGGCGATGAAGTACCACCCCGACCGCAATCCGGGTGATCACGATGCGGAGGAAAAGTTCAAGGAGGCCAAGGAAGCCTACGAGGTCCTGTCCGACTCGCAGAAGCGCGCCCTTTACGATCAGTACGGACATGCGGGGGTCGAGGCCAGCCGTAACGCGCACGCCGGCGGCGGCGGGTTCAGCGGCGCCGAGGCCTTCAGCGACATCTTCGGCGACGTCTTCGGCGACATATTTGGTGGCTCCCGTCGCGGTGGCGGCGGGCCACAGGTCTATCGCGGTGCTGATCTGCGCTACGAGATTGAACTGGATCTTGCCGAAGCCGTCTTCGGTCATTCGGTCGAGATCGACGTCAACAAATTTTCCGAGTGCGAGATCTGCAAGGGCACGGGCTCGGCCAAGGGCTCGCAGCCCACCGCCTGCGAGACCTGCAGCGGCAGCGGCCAGGTGCGCATCTCGCAGGGCTTCTTCACGCTGCAGCAGACGTGCCCGCATTGCCGCGGCAGCGGCCGGGTGGTGCGCAATCCCTGCGACCAATGTCTCGGCCAGGGCCGCGTGCGCCGCTCGAAGAAGCTCTCGGTCAAGATTCCGGCCGGCGTCGACAATGGCGACCGCGTACGACTCGCCGGCGAGGGCGAGGCCGGCCGCAATGGCGGACCTTCCGGCGACCTGTACGTGGAAGTGCGCGTGCGCGAGCATGCAATCTTCGAGCGCGATGGTGTGCACCTGAGCTGCGAGGTGCCCATTGCCTTCGCCACCGCCGCGCTGGGTGGCAGCGTCGACGTGCCGACGCTCGATGGCCAGGTGTCGCTGAAGATTCCAACTGAAACGCAGTCCGGCCGCGTGTTCCGCCTGCGCGAGAAGGGCGTCAAATCGGTGCGTGGTCCGACCCGAGGCGATCTGTTCTGCCGCGTCGTGGTGGAGACTCCGGTGCATCTGTCGGCAGAGCAGCGTGGCCTGTTGCGCGAGTTCGAGGAGTCCCTGCGGCGCGAGAGCGGCAAGCATTCGCCTCGCCAGAAGAGCTTTCTCGACGGCGTGAAGCGCTTCTTCGCCGGCGGTAGTGCGTGAGCCGACCGGCGCCGTGACCGCGTTTGCGCCTGCAGCGGGTCCCGGCGGTGCCATCCCGACCGTGCTGATCGGCGCCACCGGACGCATGGGCGTCAACATCGTGCGGCTGTTGCCGCAGTTTCCGCAGCTCGAGCTATGCGGCGCCACGGCTTCCGAGCACAGTGCTGCACTCGGAGAGGACGTTGCGACGCGACTCGGGTTGCCGCCGAGCGGCGTCACGATCAGTGCTGCGCTGCCGCCGCTGCTGCGGGGTGCGGCTCTCGCCATCGATTTTTCCACCGCGAGTGCGGCCGCGGCCAACGTGGCTGCGTGCGCGGCCGCCGGTGTGCCGCTGCTGCTCGGAACCACCGGCCTGGCAGCGGAGCTCACGGCTCCGCTGGCGCTGGCTGCCGAGCGTATCGCGCTGCTGGTGGCGCCGAATACCAGCCTGGGGCTCAACCTGCTGCTGAGTCTGGTGCAGACTGCGGCGCGCGCGTTGCCGGCGGGCTATGACATCGAGATCGTCGAAGCGCATCATCGGCAGAAGGCGGACGCCCCTTCGGGCAGCGCACTGGCGTTGGGCGCAGCGGTAGCGGAGGCGCGCGGCGGCACGCTCGAGAGCATGGCGGTATACGCGCGCCATGGGGCCCCGGAAGCGCGCCGGCCGGGGCAGGTCGGCATCGTCTCGGTGCGCGGTGGCGACGTCGTCGGGGAGCACGAGGTGCAGTTCCTGGGCGAGGGCGAACGGCTGGTGCTGCGGCACAGCGTAGGTGACCGGTCGGTGTTCGCCCGCGGTGCCCTCATAGCGGGACAGTGGCTGGCGCGCCAGGCCCCGGGCCGGTATCGAATGTCAGACTTTTTTTCCCGATAGAACAGGCACATACGACCGTCACCGCAGAAAAAGCCAGCCGCGAAAAGTGCGTTCGGGAGCGCATTTTTCGACCGCAAAAATCCCACGCAGGCGTGGACAGACGGGGTGGGGGTCTTTACACTTTTGCCCGTAATCCGAGTATCGGGTTAGTCCGCACAAGGCGGGAGGATGTTCCAAAAGAACTCCTCCCGCTTTGTGCATCTGCGCATCATAAAGTGACCCCCCGACGAGCGGCTGGCGGTGAGGGCACGCGAAGGAGAGGCATGAAGTGACTGCACCGGCGGTGCTGGCTCTCGCGGACGGGAGCATCTTCAAAGGCCACTCCATTGGCGCTGCCGGCAATACTACGGGAGAGGTCGTATTCAATACGGCCATCACCGGTTACCAGGAAATTCTTACCGACCCCTCCTACGCGCGACAGATCGTCACGCTGACGTATCCGCACATCGGCAACACCGGCGTTACCCCCGAGGATATGGAATCGGCGCAGATCTATGCCTCTGGCCTGGTGGTGCGCGATCTGTCCATGCTGCCGAGCAACTGGCGGGCATCGGGGTCCCTGAATGAGTTCCTGCAGCGCGGTCGCATCGTCGCCATCGCTGGCATCGATACGCGCCGCCTCACGCGGCTGTTGCGTGAGAAGGGCGCACAGTCCGGCTGCATCATGACCGGCGAGAAGGCGGACGAGGCCGCCGCGGTGCGCGCCGCGCGCGCGTTTCCGGGTCTCAAGGGCATGGACCTGGCGAAGGTTGTCAGCACGCGTGCTCCGTATCAATGGAACGACGGCAGCATCGGGCGGGATGCGGCGCCGCTGCGCGCGCAGCAGCGGCTGCACGTGGTCGCCTACGACTACGGCATCAAGCGCAACATCCTGCGACTGATCTCCGACCAGGGATGCCGCATAACCGTGGTGCCGGCCATGGCTACCGCCGCCGAGGTGCTGGCGCTCAATCCAGACGGCGTATTTCTCTCCAACGGGCCCGGCGATCCGGAGCCCTGCGACTATGCAATCAGGGCCATCGGCGAGCTGCTCGAAACCGACATGCCGGTGTTCGGCATCTGCCTCGGACATCAGCTGCTGGGCCTGGCCAGCGGCGCGCGTACGGTCAAGATGAAATTCGGCCATCACGGCGCCAACCATCCGGTGCAGGAGCTGGCCAGCGGGCGCGTGTTGATCACCAGCCAGAATCACGGCTTTGCCGTGGATGAGGCCACCCTGCCAGCGAATGTCATACCGACGCATCGTTCGCTGTTCGACGGCACCCTGCAGGGACTCGCGCGCATCGACCGGCCGGCCTTCAGCTTCCAGGGCCACCCCGAAGCGAGCCCCGGACCCCACGACCTGAAGCCGCTGTTCGAGAACTTCGTGCAGGCCATGGTGCGGCGGCTGCAACAGCAGCTGCGCACGCTGCGCTCGGCTTCGCGCAAGCAGAGCGGTTGACGACCCACAGACTGACAGGCAATAGACTGACAGGGAGGAGGCGCGCCGCGCACCGACGATGCCCAAACGCACGGACCTCAAAAGCATCCTGATCATTGGCGCCGGCCCGATCGTGATCGGCCAGGCATGCGAATTCGATTACTCCGGCGCACAGGCCTGCAAGGCACTGCGCGAGGAGGGCTATCGCGTCGTTCTGGTCAATTCCAATCCGGCCACGATCATGACCGACCCGGAGACCGCGGACGCGGTCTATATCGAGCCGGTCAACTGGCGCACGGTGGCGCGCATCATCGAGCGGGAACGGCCGGATGCGCTGCTGCCGACCATGGGCGGGCAGACCGCGCTCAACACCGCGCTCGACCTGGCGCGCGAGGGTGTGCTGAAGCAGTACGGCGTCGAGCTGATCGCGGCCTCGCGCGAGGCCATCGACATGGCCGAGGACCGCGAACGCTTCCGCAATGCGATGCGCGAAATCGGGCTTGCCGTACCGCACTCGCAGATCGCGCGCAGCCTCGAGGAGGCGCTGGCAGTCCAGAGCAGCATCGGCTATCCAATCGTTATCCGGCCTTCCTTTACGCTCGGCGGCAGCGGCGGCGGCATCGCCTACAACCGCGAGGAGTTCGAGGCCATCGTCCAGCGCGGCCTGGACGCCTCGCCGACACGCGAGCTGCTGCTGGAAGAGGCGGTGCTCGGCTGGAAGGAATTCGAGATGGAGGTGGTGCGCGACCGCAACGACAATTGCATCATCGTCTGCTCAATCGAGAATTTCGATCCCATGGGCGTGCATACCGGCGATTCGATCACGGTGGCGCCCGCGCAGACGCTGACCGACAAGGAATACCAGCGCATGCGCGATGCCTCGATCGCCGTGCTGCGCAAGATCGGCGTCGAGACCGGCGGTTCGAACGTGCAGTTTGCGATCAACCCAAAAGATGGCCGGCTGCTGGTCATCGAGATGAACCCGCGCGTGTCGCGCTCCTCGGCGCTGGCTTCCAAGGCCACCGGCTTCCCGATCGCCAAGATCGCCGCCAAGCTGGCGATCGGCTACACGCTCGACGAGCTCAGGAACGAGATCACGGGAGGCGCCACACCGGCCTCGTTCGAACCGACTATCGACTACGTCGTCACCAAGATTCCACGCTTCACCTTCGAGAAATTTCCGGCCGCCAACAATCGCCTGACCACGCAGATGAAGTCGGTCGGGGAGGTCATGGCCATCGGCCGTACGTTCCAGGAATCGCTGCACAAGGCGCTGCGCGGACTCGAAACCGGCCTCGACGGGCTCGATCCGATCCTGAGTCTGCCGCTGTCGGAGGAATCGGAGAAGGAGCTGATCTACGAGCTGCGCTCGCCCGGCGCCAATCGGTTGCTGTACGTGGCGGATGCATTTCGCGCCGGCTGGACCACGGAGCGTGTGGCCGAGCTGACCGCCATCGATCCCTGGTTCCTGTGCCAGATCGCCGACCTGGTCGCCGAGGAGACGCGCGTGCGCCGCGAGGGCGAGAGCGCACTCGGCGTCGAACGGCTGCGCGCGCTCAAGCGCAAGGGCTTCTCGGATCGCCGGCTGGCTTCACTGACGCGCGCCACGGAGGGCTCGATCCGCGGCAAGCGCCGCGAGTTCGGTGTCGCACCGGTTTACAAGCGCGTGGACACCTGCGCGGCGGAATTCGCCACCTCGACCGCCTACCTCTACTCCACCTACGAGGAGGAATGCGAGGCCGAGCCGAGCAAGCGCGACAAGATCATGATCCTGGGCGGTGGCCCGAACCGCATCGGCCAGGGCATCGAGTTCGATTACTGCTGCGTGCACGCGGCGCTGGCGCTGCGCGAGCAGGGCCTCGAGACCATCATGGTGAACTGCAATCCCGAGACGGTCTCGACCGATTACGACACCTCCGACCGGCTGTACTTCGAGCCACTGACACTCGAGGACGTGCTCGAGGTCATCGCCAAGGAGCGGCCGCTGGGTGTCATCGTGCAGTTCGGTGGGCAGACGCCGCTGAAGCTGTCGCGCGCGCTCGAAGCAGCCGGCGCGCCGATCATCGGCACGACCCCGGATTCGATCGACGTGGCCGAGGATCGCGAGCGCTTCCAGCAGCTGGTGCGGCGCCTGGGGCTGAAGCAGCCGGCCAATGCCACGGCGCGCAACGAGGAGCAGGCGGTGCTGCTCGCGCGCGAGGTGGGCTATCCGCTGGTGGTGCGACCCTCCTATGTACTCGGCGGGCGCGCCATGGAAATCGTCTTCAACGAGGAGGATCTGCGCGCCTACATGGGGCACGCGGTGCGGGTCTCGAACGACAGTCCGGTGCTGCTGGACCGCTTCCTCGACGTCGCCATTGAAGTCGACGTCGATGCGGTCTGCGACGGCGAGGACGTGCTCATCGGCGGCATCATGGAGCACGTCGAGCAGGCCGGTGTGCATTCGGGCGATTCCAGCTGCTCGCTGCCCCCGAACAGCCTGTCGGCCGAGTTGCAGGAAGAGCTGCGCGTGCAGACGCGCAAGCTGGCCCGCGCGCTCAACGTCGTCGGCCTCATGAACATCCAGTTTGCCATCCAGAGCGGCACGGTCTACGTGCTCGAAGTCAATCCACGCGCCTCGCGCACGGTGCCATTCGTGTCCAAGGCCACCGGCGTCCCGATCGCCAAGATCGCCGCGCGCGTCATGGCGGGCGCCAAGTTGCGCGAGCTCGGAGTGTTGTCGGAACGGGTACCGAAGTACTATTCGGTCAAGGAAGCCGTATTCCCATTCATGAAGTTTCCCGAGGCCGATCCGATCCTTGGGCCGGAGATGAAATCCACCGGTGAAGTGATGGGCACTGGACGAACCTTTGGAGAAGCCTACGCCAAGTCGCAGTCCGCATCCGGCGTGGTGCTGCCGCGCGAAGGCTGTTGCCTCATCAGCGTGCGCGAACGTGACAAGGCCGGCGCGGTGCAGCTGGCGCGGCGGCTGATTGGCCACGGCTTCACATTGGTTGCGACCAGCGGCACGGCCGCCACGCTCAATGCCGCCGGCATCGATTGCCGGCGCGTCAACAAGGTGCGCGAAGGGCGGCCGCACATCGTCGACATGATCAAGAACGACGAGATCGATCTGATCGTCAACACCACCGAGGGCAAGCAGGCCATCCTCGAGTCCAACTCCATCCGCCGTGAGGCGGTGCATCGCCGGATCACCTACTACACGACCTTGGCTGCAGCGCTCGCCACCTGTGAGGCGCTCGATCATCTCGACGAGGTGGACGTCAACCGGCTGCAGGATCTGCACCAGCAGGTCGTTGAGCGCGATGACTGCGCGCGTGAGGTCGGAACATGAAGCGCTCGCCGATGACTCTGCGCGGCGCCGAGCTGCTGCGGGTCGAACTCAAGCGGCTCAAGTCCGAGGATCGCCCGCGCGTCATCAAGGCCATTGCCGAGGCGCGTAGCCACGGAGATCTTTCCGAGAACGCGGAATACCATGCCGCGCGTGAACAGCAGGGCTTCATCGAGGGCCGGATCGGCGAAATCGAATCGCGCCTCGGTGCGGCCGAAATCATCGACGTTGCCAGCCTGCCGGTGACGGGCCGGGTGGTATTCGGTGCCACGGTCGAGCTCGAGGATCAGGATGAGGGTGCGGCCGTCACCTATCAGATCGTCGGCGAGGACGAGGCCGACATCCGCACCGGCCGCATCTCGATTACCTCTCCGATCGCGCGCGCGCTGATCGGCAAGAGCTCCGGGGACGTGGTCGACGTGGCCGCGCCCGGACGTACCCGCAGCTACGAGATAGTCTCGGTCAAATACGTCTGACGACGTGGGCGTGATCCGCCCCATTGCCGCTCAGGTGTCGGGTAGAGGTATGCGCGAGAGCGGTGTGCGCGCCCTGAACAGCACCGCCACGTGTCCGATCCGCTGCACCAGCTCGCTGCCGGTCTGCCGCGCCAGCTCGCCGATGAGGGCATCGCGCGCCGCGCGGTCCGGGGCCTGCAGCCGAACCTTGATGAGTTCGTGGTCGTGCAGGGCGCGGGCGATTTCGGCGCAGACGGCTGCTGTCAGGCCGTTCTGGCCCAGGTGGATGACCGGCCTCAGCGGGTGCGCCCGGCCGCGCAGAAAGCGCAGCTGTTTTTCGCTTAAGCTCATGCGGCAATTATGACCCGTCGTTCCAAGAGCAGTGATCGCTGGTTGCGTGAACATTTTACGGATCCCTTCGTCAAGCGGGCCCGGGCTGCGGGCTGGCGTTCGCGCGCGGTGTTCAAGCTCGAGGCCATGGACAAGAGCGCCCGGTTGCTCAAGCCCGGCATGGTGGTGCTCGATCTGGGCGCCGCCCCCGGGGCCTGGAGTCAGTACGCGCGGCGACAGGTGGGAAGGAGCGGCCGCGTGGTGGCCAGCGATATTCTGCCCATGGAGCCAATCGCCGGAGTGGAGTTCATTCACGGGGATTTCCGCGAGCAGCCCGTGGTTGACGCCATCGAGGCCGCCGTCGGAGCCGCTGGCCTGGATGTGCTGCTGTCGGATATGGCCCCGAACCTGTCCGGCATGGACGTCATCGACGCCCCGCGCGCCATCTATCTGGCGGAATTGGCGCTGGCATTGACCGTGCATCTCTTGAAACCCGAGGGTGTCGCCCTGATGAAAGTGCTGCAGGGAGCCGGCTTCCAGGAGTTTGTCGCTGCGGCGCGACGGCAGTTTGCGCAGGTGCGGTTCCTCAAACCGGAGGCGTCGCGATCTCGCAGTCCTGAAACGTACTTGCTGGCCTCCGGCAGACGGATGGTGTAGCGTCCCTGATGCGTCGCTCCGTCCGCCGGCCGTGTAGTTTCTGCAACAGGTGAATCGAGTTGAATGATCTGACCAAAAACATCCTGCTCTGGATCGTCATCGTGGTGGTCATGCTGCTGGTATTCAGCCGCTACATGCCCAGTGGCCAGCAGGCGGAGCCGATTCCGTATTCCGAATTCATCACCGACGTGCATTCCAACCGCGTCGAGAGCGTCGTCCTACAGGGCGACACCATCCAGGGAGTCCTCAAGGACAAGCGCAAGTTCGAGACCTACAACCCCGAAACCAGCTATACCGTCCTGATCGGTGATCTGCTCAAGGCCGGCGTCTCGGTCGAGGGTCGGCCGCCCAAGCAGCCGAATTTCCTCGCGCAGCTGCTACTGCAGCTTGCCCCGGCGTTGCTGCTGATGCTGGTGTTCGTCTACCTGCTGCGGCAGATGCAGGGGGCCGCGGGTGGCCGCGGTGCCATGTCATTCGGCAAAAGCCGCGCGCGCCTGCTGGGGGAGGACCAGGTCAACGTCACCTTTGCCGACGTGGCGGGCGTGGACGAGGCCAAGCAGGAGGTCGGGGAAATCGTCGACTTCCTCAAGGACCCGGGCAAGTTCCAGAAGCTCGGCGGCAAGATCCCCAAGGGCGTACTCATGGTCGGCTCGCCCGGCACGGGCAAGACTCTGCTCGCGCGCGCGATTGCCGGCGAGGCCAAGGTGCCGTTCTTCACCATCTCAGGCTCCGACTTCGTCGAGATGTTCGTCGGCGTCGGCGCCTCGCGCGTGCGCGACATGTTCGAGCAGGCCAAGAAACACGCGCCCTGCATCATCTTCATCGACGAGATCGACGCCGTCGGCCGCCATCGCGGTGCCGGCCTCGGCGGCGGTCATGACGAGCGTGAGCAGACGCTGAACCAGTTGCTGGTCGAGATGGACGGTTTCGAGGGCAACGAGGGCATCATCGTCATCGCCGCCACCAACCGTCCGGACGTGCTGGATCCCGCACTGCTGCGCCCGGGTCGGTTCGATCGACAGGTCATCGTGCCGCTGCCGGACGTGCGCGGCCGAGAGCAGATCCTGCGCGTGCACATGCGCCGGGTGCCGTTGTCGGACGACGTCAAACCCTCGCTGATTGCACGCGGGACGCCCGGCTTCTCGGGCGCGGACCTGGCCAATCTGGTCAACGAGGCGGCGCTGTTCGCAGCGCGCGCCAATCAGCGACTGGTATCGATGGACCAGTTCGAGCGCGCCAAGGACAAGATTCTCATGGGCGCCGAACGACGCTCGATGGTCATGACCGATGATGAGAAGCGCATGACGGCCTTTCACGAGTCCGGCCATGCCATCGTCGGCATCACCGTGCCCGAGCACGACCCGGTGTACAAGGTTACGATCATTCCGCGCGGCCGCGCGCTCGGCGTGACGCAATTCCTGCCCGAGCAGGACCGCTATTCAATGAGCCGCCGGCGCATCGAAAGCTCGATCGCCACGCTGTTCGGCGGCCGCATCGCCGAGCAGATCATTTTCGGAGACGACGCGGTCACCACCGGCGCCTCCAACGACATCGAGCGCGCCACCGAACTGGCGCGCAACATGGTCACCAAGTGGGGCCTCTCCGACCGGCTGGGTCCCCTGACCTACACCGAAGAGGCCGGCGAAGTGTTTCTCGGCCGCAGCGTCACGCAGCACAAGCAGGTGTCGGACGAGACCGCGCACGCCATCGATGAAGAAGTGCGGCGGGTCATCGAGACCAATTACAAGCGCGCCAAGGAAATCCTCGAGACCAATCTGGACAAGCTGCAGATCATGGCCGAGGCGCTCATCAAGTACGAGACCATTGCCGATCATCAAATCAAGGACATCATGGCGGGGCGGACGCCGCGGCCGCCAGACGGCTGGGACGATACGCCGAGCACCGGCTCCGGTGGCGGCAAGGCCGTGGTGACGCCGGTCGGTGGACCGGCCGAGTCGCCGATCGCGAGACCTGCCGGGCAGCACTGAATGAGTGCTGCGCAGCTGCGCTGCGCTGGCCGCACCCTCGATCTCGGGGCTGCCGTGGTAATGGGTGTGCTCAATGTCACGCCTGACTCCTTCTCCGACGGCGGCCAATTCATCGAGCCGGATGTGGCCGTGGCACGCGCCGAGCGCATGGCCGAGGAAGGTGCCGCCATCGTCGATATCGGCGGCGAATCCACCCGTCCCGGTGCGGTCGGCGTGCCCTCGGACGAGGAGATCCGCCGCGTGCTGCCACTGGTCGAGCGGATCGCGCGCCGACTGCCGCTGCTGATCTCGGTCGATACCTCCAATCCCGAACTCATGCGCCGCGCGGGAGCCGCCGGCGCCCACCTCATCAACGACGTGCGGGCGCTGCGTGCCCCCCAGGCGCTCGAAGCCGCGGCGGCTGGGGAGCTTGGCATCTGTCTCATGCACATGCAGGGCGAGCCCGCGGACATGCAGCTCGACCCGCGCTACGGCGATGTGGTGGCCGAGGTGCGGGCTTACTTGAGCGATCGGCTGCTAGCCTGTGAGAGTGCCGGCATCGCGTCCGAGCGGGTGTGCGTTGACCCCGGTTTCGGCTTCGGCAAGAGCACGGCGCACAATCTGCGCCTGCTGCAGGAATTGCCGGCTCTGGCATCTCTCGGACGGCCGCTGTGCGTGGGTTTGTCGCGCAAATCCCTGGTGGCGGCACTGACCGGCCGCCCGCTGGCCGGACGGCTCGCCGGCAGTGTGGCAATAGCCACGGTGGCGGTCCTGCAGGGGGCGCGTATCGTACGTGCCCATGACGTTGCGGCCACGGTGGACGCGGTACGCGTCGCCAACGTGATGTGCGCCGCACCGGCCGCGGCCGCCGCAGGCACAATGACGCGGATCTGAGGGCACGCGCCAGAGGAGCCTCAAAGTATGGCAAGGGTCTATTTCGGTACCGACGGCATTCGTGGCCGGGTGGGGCACGATCCTATGACCGTGGACTTCGCCCTGCGGCTCGCCAGCGCCGCGGCCCGCGTGCTCATGCCACGGGGCGGCACGGTGCTGATCGGCAAGGACACCCGCCTCTCGGGTTACATGTTCGAGTCCGCGCTCGAGGCCGGCTTCGTCGCCGCCGGCGCCAACGTGCTGCTGACCGGGCCGCTGCCGACACCCGCGGTCGCCTACCTGGCGCGCCAACTGCATTGCCAGCTGGGAGTGGTCATCAGCGCCTCGCACAATCTCTACGAGGACAACGGCATCAAGTTCTTCGACGGCGAGGGTGCCAAGCTCTCGGACGAGATCGAAGAGCGCATCGAGGCGCAGCTTTCGGCCGTGCCGCTGACCTGCGCATCGCGCGAACTCGGGCGCGCGCGCCGGGCCGAGAACCTGCAGCAGCGCTACCAGGATTTCTGCGCCACGGTGCTGCCCGACGGCATGGATCTGTCAGGTCTCAAGATCGTCATCGACTGCGCCAACGGCGCCGGCTACAAGGTGGCGCCACGGATCCTCGCGGATCTGGAGGCGGAGATCGTGCCGATCGGCTGCTCCCCCAATGGCCGCAACATCAACGACGGCTGCGGCTCCACCGCGCCCGAGTTGCTGCAGCTCACAGTGCCCGGAGTGCAGGCCAACGTCGGCATTGCACTCGATGGCGACGGCGACCGCGTGGTCATGGTCGATCACCTCGGCCGGCTGGTGGATGGGGATCAACTGCTGTACGTGATTGCCTCCGCCGCCAAGGCCGCCGGCATCTTGCGGGGCCCCGTGGTAGGGACGGTCATGTGCAACTTTGGCCTGGAGTTGGCGTTGCGCCGGCTCGGCATCGACTTCATCCGCGCGCCGGTGGGGGACCGCCACGTGCTGGCGCGCCTGATCGAGAGCGGCGGCATTCTGGGTGGCGAGACTTCCGGGCATATTCTAAGCCTGGATCGGGCCACGACCGGCGACGGCCTGCTGTCGGCACTGCAGATCCTGCGCATCATGCAGACCACGCGTCGTCCGCTGGCCGAGCTGGCCGCCGGCATGGATAAGCTGCCCCAGGTGCTGCTCAACGTCGAGGTCGAGCAGCGCTTCGACCCCGCCAGCGTTCCTTCCATCGTGGCGGCCCAGAAGCGGGTCGAGCAGCGTCTGGCCGGTGAGGGCCGGGTGGTGCTGCGTGCCTCCGGCACCGAGCCCCTGATCCGCGTCATGGTCGAGGGCCGGGATGAGTCCGAGGTCCGTAACTGCGCCGACGAGCTGGCCCAGGTGGTGCGCTCGGCGGTGCCCCGCAAGGCCGTTGCGACCTGATTGCGGAACCGCATTGCGCACCCGGGGGGACGCCGATATGATCCGCGCGCCTCGGCGAGCCTGAGGTGGCTCACGTCGGAAACTCAGGGAAAGCGGGGCGGCTGATGCGGCGCAAGCTCGTGGCGGGCAACTGGAAGATGCACGGGTCGCGCGCGCTCAACACATTGCTGGTCGAAGCGATTTTGGCCTCCCCGCAGCTCGAGCGCGTCGATTGCGTGGTGTGCCCGCCGTTCGTCTATCTGGCCGAGATATCCCGCCTGTTGCGTGACTCGGCAGCCAGACTGGGCGCGCAGGATGTGTGCGCGGAGGGGCAGGGGGCCTACACCGGCGAGGTGTCGGCAGCCATGCTGCACGACGTTGGCTGCCAGTACGTCATCGTCGGCCACTCGGAGCGCCGCAACCTCTACGGTGAGGACGATGTGCTGGTGGCACGCAAGTTTGCTGCAGCGCTCACCCAGGGCCTGACGCCGATCCTGTGCCTCGGCGAGCTGCTGGCCGAGCGCGAAGCCGGCAGCACGCGCGAGGTGGTGGGGCGGCAGCTCGAAGCAGTCGTGTCGCTGACCGGGATTGGCGGCTTTGCCGGCGCCGTCATCGCCTATGAACCGGTCTGGGCCATTGGCACCGGCCGTACGGCCTCGCCGGAGCAGGTGCAGGAGGTTCACGCCTTCATCCGGGAGCGGCTGGCGCAGCGGGATGGTAAAATTGCGGCTGCATTGCCGATCCTCTACGGCGGCAGTGTCAAGACGGGCAATGCGCGCGAGCTGTTTGCGCAGGCCGACGTCGATGGTGGCCTGATCGGCGGTGCGTCGCTCAAGGCCGAAGAATTTTTGAGCATAGTGGCCGCCGCGCGCGGCTGAGACAAACCCAGGCATGTTGCATTCGATACTGCTGGTCATCCATTTCATCTGTGCCTTCTCGATCGTGGGCCTGGTGCTGCTTCAGCGCGGCAAGGGCGCCGAGGCAGGCGCAGGCTTTGGCGCGGGCGCTTCGGGAACGGTGTTCGGCGCGCGCGGCGCGTCCACGGCGCTGTCGCGAGCCACCGCCATCTTCGCCGCCTTGTTCATGATCACGAGCCTGTCGCTGACTTATGTCGGCACACATCATGCGAGTTCCTCGGGCAGCAGTATTCTCGAGCAGCTGTCGCAAAAGCCCGCGGCACCGTCGTCGATGCCTGCCGGCACGTCACCGGGGGGCGGTGCGGCACCGGCCGGTGCGGCACCTGCAGCGCCGCCATCGACCAGCGGTGGGACGCCCGCCTCGAGCGGCGCACCCGCGGCGCCCAATGCCGGCGCGTCGTCGGGCGGTGCGCCGCCCGCCAACAAGTAGCGGCGCAGATTCAAGCCGACGTGGTGGAATTGGTAGACACACTAGCTTGAGGGGCTAGCGCCGCAAGGTGTGGGAGTTCGAATCTCCCCGTCGGCACCAATTTAATGTAATCGCCTGCTACACTAGGCAGTTAACGGGGCGGAGCAATGGTCGCGAGAGCGAAGCATGCCGCCCCTTTTACGTACCGGTAAGGGCATGCTCGCAAATTACCTGCCAATCCTGATCTTTTTGGCGATAGCGACCGCGCTCGCGGGGGTATTGCTCGGGCTCGGCAAGGTACTGGGGCGTCTGGGTGTCCGTCACCGCGGGGACGCGGCGAAGCTCTCCGCCTACGAGTGCGGCTTCGAACCCTTTGAGGACTCGCGCGTCAAATTCGACGTGCGCTACTACCTGGTGGCAATCCTGTTCATCATCTTCGATCTCGAAATCGCCTTTCTGTTTCCGTGGGCAGTCTGGGTGGGCCGCGTCGGCGTCGCCGGCCTCGGCGCCATGGGGCTGTTCCTGTTGATACTCGTCATCGGCTTCGCCTACGAGTGGAAGAAGGGGGCGCTGGAATGGGATTAGCGGCGGCCGACACCGAGGGCTTTGCCCAACGGGGCTTCCTCACCACCCAGGTCGACAGCCTGGTCAGCTGGGCGCGCACCGGCTCGCTCTGGCCCATGACCTTTGGCCTGGCGTGCTGCGCCGTGGAGATGATGCACGCCGGTGCCGCGCGCTACGACCTGGATCGTTTCGGCGTCGTGTTCCGCCCCAGCCCGCGCCAGTCGGATGTCATGATCGTGGCCGGGACGCTGGTGAACAAGATGGCGCCCGCCCTGCGCAAGGTGTACGACCAGATGCCCGAGCCGCGCTGGGTGATCTCGATGGGCTCGTGCGCCAACGGCGGCGGGTACTACCACTACTCCTATGCGGTCGTGCGCGGCTGCGATCGCATCGTGCCGGTCGACATCTACGTGCCCGGCTGTCCCCCGACCGCGGAGGCGCTGCTCTACGGCGTCATTCAGCTGCAGCGCAAGATCGAGCGGCGCCAGGCCGCCACGGCTTGAACGCAGCCTGAGAGAGTCAAGGGTGCCTGCACATATAGACGAGCTGGCTGTGCGGATCGAGCGCATCCTCGGTGGCCGCTTGCATCGCTACGGCTCGCCGGCCGATGAGATCGCGGTCGAGGTGCCGCCCGCGGAGCTGCTGGCGGTGGCGCGGGTGCTGCGCGATGAGCCCGAGCTGCGCTTCGAGATACTGGTGGATCTGGCCGGGGTCGACTACCTCGATTACGGCCGCGCCGAATGGCGTACCACGGCGGCCACCTCCAGCGGCTTCAGCCGCGGCGTCAACCGTGCCGCGCCGCACACGCTGGCGGGTGACAAGCGCTTTGCGGTGGTGTCGCAGCTGCTCTCGGTGACTCACAACCAGCGGCTGCGGCTGCGCGTCTGGTGTGACGACATCGAGGATCCGCTCATCGATTCGCTGACCGGGGTCTGGGCCAGCGCCGACTGGTTCGAGCGCGAAGCCTTCGACCTGTTTGGCATCCTGTTCCGCGGCCATCCGGACCTGCGCCGCATCCTGACGGACTATGGCTTCATCGGCCATCCATTCCGCAAGGATTTTCCGCTCATCGGCAACGTCGAGGTGCACTACGACCCGCAGCTCAAGCGCGTGGTCTACGCGCCCGTCAGCATCGAGGCGCGCACGCTGGTGCCGCGCGTCATCCGTCACGACAACCGTTACGACCCGGCGCTGCACGATATCAAGCGCCCGGCCGACGATCCACGCGAGTAATGGCTCAGGACCGATGGCCGAAATACGCAACCTGACGCTCAACTTCGGACCGCAGCACCCGGCCGCGCACGGCGTGCTGCGCCTGGTGCTGGAGATGGACGGCGAGGTCATCCAGAAGGCCGATCCGCACATCGGTCTGCTGCACCGGGCCACCGAAAAGCTCGCCGAGTCCAAGCCGTTCAACCAGTCGATCGGCTACATGGACCGGCTCGACTACGTATCCATGATGTGCAACGAGCACGCCTACGTGCTGGCGATCGAGCGACTGCTCGGCATCACGCCGCCGCTGCGTGCGCAGTACATCCGCGTCATGTTCGATGAGATCACGCGCATCCTGAACCATCTGATGTGGCTCGGCGCGCACGGGCTCGACATCGGCGCCATGACCATCTTCCTGTTCTGCTTCCGTGAGCGCGAGGACCTGATGGACTGCTACGAGGCGGTCTCGGGCACGCGCATGCATGCCACCTACTACCGCCCCGGCGGCGTCTATCGCGATCTGCCCGAAGCCATGCCGAAGTATTTCCCCTCCCGCTGGCGCAATCAGAAGGAAGTCGACCGCCTCAACCAGGCGCGCGCCGGCTCGCTGCTCGATTTCATCGAGGCCTTCACGGCCAAATTCCCAAGGTGCGTCGACGAGTACGAAACACTGCTGACCGACAACCGTATCTGGAAGCAGCGCACGGTCAACATCGGTGTCGTCACTCCCGAGCGCGCCATGCAGCTGGGCTTTTCCGGACCCATGCTGCGCGGTTCCGGCGTGGCCTGGGATCTGCGCAAGAAGCAGCCCTATGAGGCCTATGCCAAGATGGACTTCGACGTGCCGGTCGGCGTCAACGGCGACTGCTACGACCGCTACCTGGTGCGGATCGAGGAGATGCGTCAGTCCAACCGCATCGTCAAGCAATGCGTCGAGTGGCTGCGCGCAAATCCGGGCCCGACCATGGTCGACGACCGCAAGGTGCGCGCACCCAGCCGCGAGCACAT
Organism: Steroidobacteraceae bacterium; assembly: GCA_049584935.1. Taxonomy (GTDB): domain Bacteria; phylum Pseudomonadota; class Gammaproteobacteria; order Steroidobacterales; family Steroidobacteraceae; genus FEN-1191. The sequence goes on along the minus strand of JBAUYT010000156.1, from coordinate 11,306 downwards.
GAAGGAAGACATGGAGTCGCTGATCCATCACTTCAAGTTCATGACCGAGGGCTACTGCGTGCCCGAGGGCGAGACCTACGCCGCGGTCGAGGCGCCGAAGGGGGAGTTCGGCGTATTTCTGATCTCCGACGGTGCCAACAAGCCCTATCGACTCAAGTGCCGCGCGCCGGGCTTTCCGCACCTGGCGTCCCTGGGTGAGATGGTGCAGGGGCACATGCTGGCCGACGTGGTCGCGGTCATCGGCACGCAGGACATTGTCTTTGGGGAGATCGATCGCTGATGAGCACCGAGGCAGGCAAGGCGGCACTGCTCTCCGAGCAGACGCGCCACGAGATCGATCACTGGGTGGCGAAGTTTCCGCCCGGCCGGCAACGCTCGGCGGTCATCTCGGCGCTGCGCGCGGCGCAGGAGCAGAATCACGGCTTCCTGACACCCGAGCTCATGGATGCGATTGCCGAGTATCTGCGTCTGCCGCCGATTCAGGTATACGAGGTGGCGAGCTTCTATTCGATGTTCGAGACTCATCCGTGCGGACGGCATCACGTCAGCGTCTGCACCAACATCTCCTGCATGCTGCGCGGGGGCGAAGAGATTGCCGCCTATGTCGAGAGGAGACTCGGCATCAAGACCGGCCAGAGCACGCCCGACGGCCGCATCTTCCTCAAGCGGGAGGAGGAGTGTCTGGCGGCATGTACCGGAGCGCCGATGATGATGGTCGATCACGTCTATCACGAGTATCTGACGCCCGAGAAAGTCGATCAGATCCTGGCCGAACTCAAGTGAGCACAGCGGCACGCCATGGCTAACTGGGACGACAAGCGCAACCTGACCTGCTTCGAGCCGCTCAAGTACGAGCGCTCGTGGGAACTGGCCACCTATCAGCGCATCGGCGGCTACGAGGCCTGGAAGAAGATCCTGGCCGAGAAGACGCCGCGCGAGCAGATCATCGAGCAGGTCAAGGCGTCGGGTCTGCGCGGCCGCGGCGGCGCCGCGTTTCCGGTAGGCGTCAAGTGGAGCTTCATGCCGCGCAACGCCAGCATGCAGAAGTACGCGGTCTGCAACTCCGACGAGAGTGAGCCCGGTACCTGCCACGACCGCGACATACTGCGCTACAACCCGCACTCGCTCATCGAGGGGCTGGCCATCGGCGGCTACTGCATGAACGCCACGGTCGGCTACAACTACATACGCGGAGAATTTCTGGCCGAGCCCGTGCCGCGTTTCGAAGCGGCGCTCAAGGAAGCCTACGAAGCGGGCCTGCTCGGCAAGAACATCCAGGGATCGGGCATCGACTTCGATCTCCATACCTACATCGGCGCCGGTGCCTACATCTGCGGCGAGGAAACCGCGCTGCTCGATTCGCTGGAGGGCAAAACCGGCAAGCCGCGTTTCAAGCCGCCGTTTCCGGCCGCCTTCGGCCTCTACGGTATGCCGACCACCATCAACAACACCCAGAGTTACGCCTCGGTGCCCACCATCCTGCGCCGCGGCGCGCAGTGGTTCGCGGAGCTGGGGCCGAAGAACTCCGGCGGTACGGCGATCTTCTCGGTGTCCGGCCACATCAACAAGCCCGGCAACTTCGAAGTGCCGCTCGGTATTCCGTTTTCCGACCTGCTGGAACTGGCCGGCGGCGTGCTCAATGGCCGCAGGCTCAAGGCGGTCATTCCGGGGGGCTCCTCGGTGCCTGTGGTGCCGGGTGACACCATGCTCAAGACCAACATGGACTACGACGCGCTCAAGGCCGCGGGCTCCAGCATCGGCTCGGCGGCCGTCATCGTCATGGACGAGACCACCTGCATGGTGCGCGTGCTCGAACGGTTGTCCCGATTCTACCAGTCCGAATCCTGCGGCCAGTGCACGCCCTGCCGCGAGGGCACGGGCTGGCTCGACCGCACGCTCAAGCGCATCCTGGCGGGGCACGGCGTCGGCTCCGACCTGAATCTGCTGCTGGATGTCGCCAATCGCATCGAAGGCCATACCATCTGCGGCCTCGGTGATGCCGCGGCCTGGCCCGTGCAGAGTTTCCTCAAGCACTTCCGTCACGAGTTCGAATACATGATCGAGCACGGCGGCCGCAGCATCGTCAATGCCGAGCAGGTGGCGGCATGAGCGACGATACCGTTAACATCGAAGTCAACGGCGTCGCGCTCAAGGCCAGGAAGAACGAGCTGATCATGCGCGTCACCGACCGCGAAGGCATCTACGTGCCGCGCTTCTGCTACCACGAGAAGCTGCCGGTCGCCGCCAATTGCCGCATGTGCCTGGTGGAAGTGGAGAAGGCGCCCAAGCCGCTGCCGGCCTGCGCCACACCCGTGGCCGAGGGCATGAAGATCTTCACGCATTCGGCCAAGGCCATCGGCGCGCAGCGCGCGGTCATGGAGTTCCTGCTCATCAATCATCCGCTGGATTGCCCGATCTGCGACCAAGGCGGCGAGTGTGAGCTGCAGGACCTGGCGCTCGGCTTTGGCCGCGACATTTCCCGCTTCGTCGAGCGCAAGCGCGTGGTCAAGGACAAGAACCTGGGTCCGCTAGTCTCCACCGACATGACCCGCTGCATTCACTGCACGCGCTGTGTGCGCTTCGGCCAGGACATTGCCGGCATCCAGGAGCTGGGCGCCACGGGCCGCGGCGAGAACATGGAGATCGGCACCTACATCGAGCGCAGCGTCGATCACGAACTCTCCGGCAACATCATCGACCTGTGCCCTGTGGGCGCGCTCAACAGCAAGCCGTTCCGCTATCGCGGCCGCGGCTGGGAGATGACGCAGTACCCGCTGGTGTCGCCACACGATGGCATGGGCACGCAGCTGTTCGGCCACGTGCTGCGCGGCCGGCTCATGCGCGTGGTGCCGCGTGCCTGCGAGGAGATCAACGAAACCTGGATTGCCGACCGCGACCGCTTCAGCTACGAAGGCATCTACAGTGACGATCGGGTGCTGTCGCCGCAGATCCGGCAGGCCGACGGCACCTGGCGCGAGGTGCCTTGGGACCAGGCACTCGAGGCGGCCGCGGGCCTGCTCAAGGCGGCTGCAGCACAGCCCGATGGCCTCGGACTGCTGGCGCATCCCTCCAGCATGCTGGAGGAGCACTACCTGCTGGCGCGGCTGGCCGAGGGTCTCGGCAGCGCTCACATCGATCATCGCCTGCGGCAGCGGGATTTCCGGCACCAGTCCGCCGACGAGTTGCGTCCGGCGCTCGGACACTCCATTGCCGCAACCGAGGAGCTAGCCAGCCTGCTCGTGATCGGTTCCAACCTGCGGCACGAGCTACCGCTGCTGGCGCACCGCGTGCGCAAAGCCGCCCTCAAGGGCGCCAGAGTCAGCTTCATCAATCCGGCTGCGTTCACCTATCTGTTTCCGGTGTCGCAATACCTGGTCGCGCCCGGGCAGGGCGACGTGCGCGCGCTGGCAGCGGTGCTGCGGGCAGCGCTCGGCGACGCCCCGGCGCCCGCCGCCGTATCGACGCTGCTCGAGGCTGCTGCGGTCGAGGATTCACACCGCGCCATTGCGGAAGGGCTCAAGACCGGTGCGCACCGAGCGATCTGGCTGGGCGCACTGGCGCTGCGCAGCACGCACTACAGCGAGCTGCGCGCGCTGGGGCGTGAACTGGCCGTCGCGACCGGCGCTTCGCTCGGCGAACTCGCCGAGGGTGGCAACGCCGCCGGTGCCTATCTTGCGGGTGTCCTGCCGCACCGGGGGCCGGCGGGAATCGCGCGCGCCGCGGCCGGCGCCGATGCGCGCGCGATGCTCGAGCGGCCGCTGGCCGGGTACCTGCTGCTCCATTGCGAGCCCTGGGCGGATTCGGCCCAGGCGGCGGCACTGGAAACGCTGGCGCGTGCCCGCAGCGTGGTCGCGGTGACGCCTTACGCCAGCGCCGAGATGCGGCGCGTGGCACACGTGCTGCTGCCCGCAGGCAGCTTCGCCGAAAGCTCCGGTACCTACGTCAGTCTCGAAGGACGCTGGCAGAGCCAGAGCGGCGTCGCGCGGGCGCTCGGCGCATCGCGCCCAGCCTGGAAGATCCTGCGCGTGCTTGGCAACCTGCTGCAGCTGTCCGGATTCGACTACGAATCATCCGAGCAGGTGCGGGACGAGCTGCGGGCGCGGCTGTCCGCGGCCGACAGTTACGAAATCGCCACACCGCCGGACACCGGCCACTGGGCCAGCGCCAACACCGAGCCAGTAATCGATCTGGGCATGTACCAGATCGATCCGGTACTGCGGCGTGCACCATCGCTGCGCCGCACAGCCGATGGGCGCGTGGTCAGCACCGTGTACGGAGCGGCCTCGTGAAGCAGCTGACTCAGGCCTGGCAATCCTGGCTGTCGCTGCCTGCGTACGTGCACTCCTCGGCGGTCACGGTGATTCTGACCGTGGTGTTGATCCTGTCGGTGGCATATCTGACTTTGTGGGAACGCAAGCTCATCGGCTGGATGCAGATGCGCATCGGCCCGAACCGCGTGAAGCTGTTCGGCTTCGCTGGCGGCTTCGGCCAGCCCTTCGCCGACGTCTTCAAGCTGCTGCTGAAAGAAGTGGTGGTGCCGACGCGCGCCAACAAGGTGCTGTTCGCCCTGGCGCCCGCCATCACTCTCATCCCGGCGTTTGCCACCTGGGCGGTGGTGCCGATCGCACCTCACTACGCGATCGCCAACGTCGATGCCGGACTGCTGTACGTGCTGTCGCTGACGTCGGTCGGCGTCTACGGCGTCATCCTGGCGGGCTGGGCATCCAATTCCAAGTACGCCTTCCTCGGCGCCATGCGCTCGGCGGCGCAGATGGTGGCATACGAGATCGCCATGGGGTTCGCGCTGGTCGGGGTGCTCATGGCCTCGGGCAGCCTCAACCTTGGCGCCATCATCGAACGGCAGCACGGCGCCGCATTGGCCTGGAACTGGTTCTGGCTGTTTCCACTGCTGCTGGTGTACTTCATTTCGGGGCTGGCCGAGACCAACCGCGCGCCGTTCGACGTCGCCGAGGGGGAGAGCGAGATCGTCGCCGGCTTCCACGTCGAGTACTCGGGCATCGCCTTCGCGCTGTTCTTCCTGGCCGAATACGCCAACATGATCCTGGTCTCGGGTCTGACCGCCGTGTTCTTCCTGGGCGGCTGGCTGAGCCCCTTCGAAGGCTATCCGATAGTGGGCCGGACGCTGCTGGCTGTACCTGGAACGCACTGGCTGGTCATCAAGATTTTCCTGCTGCTGTGCATCTTCCTGTGGCTGCGAGCCACCTTTCCGCGCTATCGCTACGACCAGATCATGCGCCTGGGTTGGAAGATCCTGATTCCGATCACGCTGGTGTGGATCGCGGTCGAGGCGGCCATGCTCAGTTACCACGTCGGTCCCTGGAGAACCCCATGGCCCTAGCGAATCCCCTCAAGACCTTTCTGCTCACCGAGCTGCTGCAGGGGCTGTCGGTGACCGCGCGCTCGCTGTTCCGGCGCAAGGTGACGGTGCAATACCCCGAGGAGAAGACCCCGCAGTCGGTGCGCTTCCGCGGGCTGCATGCGCTGCGCCGCTACCCCAACGGCGAGGAGCGCTGCATCGCCTGCAAGCTGTGTGAGGCGGTCTGCCCGGCACTGGCCATCACCATCGACTCGGATGTCGCCGCCGACGGCATCCGCCGCACCACGCGCTACGACATCGACCTGTTCAAGTGCATCTACTGCGGCTTCTGCGAAGAGGCTTGCCCGGTGGATGCGATCGTCGAGACGCGCATCCACGAATATCATATGGAGCACCGGGGCGAGAACATCATGAACAAGGACAAGCTGCTGGCCGTCGGCGAGCGCTACGAAGCCATGATCAGCGCCGACAAGAGCGCCGACGCGCGCTATCGTTGAAGGGATCTGCTTGCTGCCACTGATTCTGTTTTACGCGTTTGCCGCCATCCTGGTGGCCTCGGCGCTGGGTGTGATCATCTCGCGCAACCCGGTGCATGCCGCGCTCAGCCTGGTGCTGTGTTTCTTCACCAGCGCGGTGCTGTGGCTGCTGATCGAGGCCGAGTTTCTCGCCATCGTGCTGGTGCTGGTATACGTCGGCGCCGTCATGGTGCTGTTCCTGTTCGTCATCATGATGCTCGACATCAATCTCGAGGAGCTGCGCAGCGGTTTCGTGCGCTACGCCTGGTTCGGCTGGATCATGGCCGGCATCGTCGTTCTCGAGGTGGCGGGCGTGGTGATCACGCGCCGGCTGGGCATCGATGTCACGCGCGGGGCCGCGCCGCTGCCAGCGGACTACAGCAACACGCAGCAGCTCGGTGCGCTGCTCTACAGCCACTACGCCTATCCGCTCGAGATTGCGGCCATGCTGCTGCTGGTGGCCCTGGTGGCGGCGATTACGCTCACCCTGCGGCACCGCGCCGGCCTCAAGGCGCAGGACATCAACCAGCAGGTGGCAGCGCGCGCCAGTGAGCGCGTGCGCATCATCAAGATGGACCCGGAGCAGCGCTCGTGATCTCGCTCGGACACATGCTGACCCTGTCGGCCATCCTGTTCGCGTTGTCGGTGGCGGGCATCTTCATCAATCGCAAGAACGTGCTGCTGCTGCTGATGTGCATCGAACTGCTGCTGCTGGCGGCCAATTTCAATTTCGTCGCTTTTTCGCGCTACCTCGGTCAGCTCGATGGCCAGATCTTCGTGTTCTTCGTGCTGACGGTGGCGGCCGCCGAATCGGCCATCGGCCTGGCGATCCTCGTGGTTCTGTTCCGGGAGCGGCGCAGCATCAACGTCGAAGAGCTGGACCGCCTGAAAGGCTGACATGAACCCGAACCTGCTGCTTGCCATTCCGATGCTACCGTTGCTCGCCGCCATCGTGGCCGGCCTTGCCGGCAGGCAGATCGGCCGGGCGGGGGCCGCGGCCGTCACCATCGGTGCGGTCGGTGCCTCGAGCGTGCTGTCGCTCATCGTGCTCAAGCAGTTGCTGCTCGACCACGTGCCCGACTACAACGGCACCGTCTATACCTGGCTGGTCAGCGACGGCGTGCATCTGCAGGTGGGATTTCTGATCGATCGCCTGAGCGCGCTCATGATGGTGGTGGTTACCTTCGTATCGTTCTGCGTGCACGTCTACACCGTCGGTTACATGCACGACGACCCTGGCTACCAGCGCTTCTTCTCCTATATCTCGCTGTTTACATTCTCGATGCTGATGCTGGTCATGTCGAACAACTTCATGCAGTTGTTCTTCGGCTGGGAGGCGGTAGGCGTGGTGTCCTACCTGTTGATCGGCTTCTGGTACACGCGGCCCAGCGCCATCTTCGCCAGTCTCAAGGCGTTTTTGGTCAATCGCGTCGGCGATTTCGGCTTCGTGCTCGGCATTGCGGGGGTCCTCTACTACACCGGCTCGCTCGACTACGACCACGCGTTTGCATCCTCGGCGTTCGTCGCCGGCAAGACCATCGCCGTGTTCCAGGGGCATCCCTGCTCGGCCATGACTTTGATCTGCATCTGCCTCTTCATCGGCGCCATGGGCAAATCGGCGCAGGTGCCGCTGCACGTCTGGCTGCCTGATTCGATGGAAGGCCCGACGCCCATCTCGGCGCTGATCCACGCCGCCACCATGGTGACCGCGGGTATTTTCATGGTGGCGCGCATGTCGCCGCTGTTCGAATACTCGGACGCGGCGCTGTCGTTCGTGCTGATCATTGGTGCGACCACCGCGTTCTTCATGGGACTGCTCGGCATCGTCAACAACGACATCAAGCGCGTCATCGCGTACTCGACGCTGTCGCAGCTCGGCTACATGACGGTGGCGCTCGGTGTATCCGGCTACAGCGTGGCGATCTTCCACCTCATGACGCATGCCTTCTTCAAGGCGCTGCTGTTCCTGGCGGCCGGCGCCGTCATCATCGCCATGCATCACGAGCAGGACATGCGCAAGATGGGCGGCCTGTGGCGGCGCATGCCAGTCACCTACTGGACCAGCCTGATCGGTTCGCTGGCGCTGATCGGTGCGCCGTTCTCTTCCGGGTTTTACTCCAAGGACGCGCTCATCGACGCGGTACACGAGTCGCACCGCTTTGGCGCGGGCTATGCCTACCTGTGCGTGCTGCTGGGCGTGTTCGTCACCGCGCTCTACAGTTTCCGGCTCATCTTCATGACCTTCCACGGCAAGGAGCGGTTCGACCACCACGCCCAGGAGCATTTCCACGACGTCGGCTGGTCGATGAAGGCGCCGCTGGTCGCGCTCGCGATTCCCTCACTCATCATCGGCTTTCTGACCGTCGAGCCGGTGCTGTTCGGCGGCTACTTCCAGGATTCGATCCGCGTGCTCGAACAGCATGATGTCGTGGGCGAGCTGGCCGGGGAGTGGCACGGGCCGGTGGCGTTTGCGCTCGGCAGCTTTCTGGGCTTTGCCCCCTGGCTGGCCGCGGCCGGCGTTCTGGCCGCCTGGTACTTCGTGCTGTACCGGCCGCAGGCCGCGGACGCGGCGCAGCAGCGCTTCTCGGGTCTTTACCGGCTGCTCTGCAACAAGTACTACTTCGACTGGTTCAACGAAAGCATCATTGTGCCCCTGACGCGCGGCATCGGCATCCTGCTGTGGCGCGGCGGGGACCAGGCCATCATCGACGGCGCGGTGGTCAATGGCAGCGCCGGACTCATCGGCTGGCTCGCCGGAGTGACCCGGCAGCTGCAGACCGGCTTTCTCTACACCTATGCGTTCTGGATGATTATCGGCCTGGCGGTGCTGCTGGGCTGGTTCCTGATGCATACCTGATCCTCATCGCATGCATCCAACCGGTCTACTCTCCATCCTCATCTGGCTGCCCATTGCGGGCGGCATTGTGGCGCTGGCTCTGGGCGACGCGCGCGCGCGCGCGGCGCGCTGGGTGAGCCTGCTCGCGGCGCTTGCTACCTTAGGCTACTGTGTGCCGCTCTATACCGGCTTCTTCAATGGCACGCCGAATTTCCAGTTCATCGAGCGTCTGCCCTGGATCCCGGCTCTGCACGCGCAGTATTTCCTCGGTGTGGACGGCATTTCGTGCCCGCTGATCATATTGACGGCGTTCATGACCGTTCCGGTCATCATCGCCGGCTGGAGCGTGGTCGATAAGCGCCCGGCGCAGTACTACGCTGCGTTTCTGATCATGGAAGGGCTCATGATCGGCGTGTTCGCATCGCTCGATTCGCTGCTGTTCTATTTCTTCTGGGAAGCGATGCTGATTCCGATGTTCGTGATCATCGGCGTCTGGGGTGGTCCGCGCCGCGTCTACGCGACGCTGAAGTTCTTCCTCTATACCTTCTTAGGCTCGGTGCTGATGCTGGTGGCACTGATCTATCTGTATCTGAAGGGCGGCAGCTACAGCATCGCCGCCATGCAGGGGCTGCCGCTGACGCTCATTGAGCAGCGCTGGATCTTCCTGGCCTTCCTGCTGGCATTTGCCGTCAAGGTGCCGATGTGGCCGGTGCACACCTGGCTACCGGATGCGCACGTCGAGGCACCCACCGGCGGCTCGGTCATCCTGGCCGCCATCATGCTCAAGATGGGTGGCTACGGCCTGCTGCGTTTCAGCCTGCCGATTACCCCTGATGCCAGCCACGAACTGGACTGGCTCATCGTCTCGATGTCACTGGTCGCGATCGCCTACATCGCTTTTGTCGCCATCGTGCAGCAGGACATGAAGAAGCTGGTGGCTTATTCCTCGATTGCGCACATGGGCTTCGTGACCCTGGGATGCTTTTTAGTGTTCTTCATCCTCACCGCCACCGGCTCGACGCGCGGCGCCATCAACGGCCTCGACGGCGCCATGGTGCAGATGATCTCGCACGGCCTCATATCGGGCGCCATGTTCCTCTGCATCGGCGTGCTCTATGACCGCATGCACACCCGCGAGATCAGCGCCTATGGCGGCGTCGTCAACACCATGCCCAAGTTTGCGGCGCTGATGGTGCTGTTCGCGCTCGCCAACTCGGGTTTGCCGGGCACTTCGGGGTTCATCGGCGAGTTCCTGGTCATCCTGGCCAGCTTCAAGGCCAGTTTCTGGTTCGCGCTGCTGGCGGCCACCATCCTGGTGCTGGGTGCGGCCTACAACCTGTGGCTGGTCAAGCGCGTGATCTTCGGGCCGGTGGCCAACGAGAAGGTCGGCGCCCTGGAAGACCTGAACCCGCGCGAGTTCCTGGTATTGGGAGTGCTCGCATTGGCAGTCATCCTGCTGGGCATCTGGCCGGCACCGCTGCTCAACATGATGGAAGCCTCGATGCAGCACCTGTTGCAGCAACTGATCACCAGCAAGGTCGGGATGATCCCATGATGATGCTCGGCGCTGGATCAGCCACCTATCCTGCCATTCCAGAGATCTGGCTGGCAGCCTCCGCCTGCCTGATCCTGATGATCGACGTCTACGGCGGTCACCGCCACCGCGGTGTCACGGCCACAGCTACCATGCTGGCGCTGCTGATCGGCGCCGTGCTGATCAGCATGTTCGGCATGGTGATGACGCGCACGCTGCTGTTTCACGGCCTGTTTGTGGCGGACGCGCTCGGAACATTCCTGAAGCTGGCGGCCTTCGTCACCATGGCAACGGCCATCTTCTATTCCCAGGAATACCTCGAGCAGCGCGCCATGGTCGGCGGCGAGTACTACGTGCTGTGCCTGACCGGCCTGCTGGGTGTGTTCGTGCTGATTTCGGCCAACAGCATGCTGACAGTGTATCTAGGGATAGAACTGCTGTCGCTGTCGCTCTACGCGCTGGTGGCGTTCGATCGGGACAATGGCATTGCCGCCGAGGCGGCCATCAAGTACTTCGTGCTCGGCGCCATCGCCTCCGGTGCGCTGCTCTACGGCATGTCGATGCTGTACGGCATGACCGGCACGCTCGACCTCGACACGTTGAGTGCCATCGTGCGCCATGGGTCGGACGACGGTGTCATCATCGGCATCGCCTTCATCGTTGCCGCCGTCGCGTTCAAATTCGGCGCCGTGCCGTTTCACATGTGGGTGCCCGACGTCTACCAGGGCGCGCCCACCAGCGTGACGCTGTTCATCGCCACGGTCTCGAACCTGGGCTCGTTCGCGCTGATCGCGCGCCTGCTGTCACACGGCCTGGCGGGGCTGCCGCTGGTCTGGACACAGATGGTGCTGGCAGTGGCGGTCGCGTCGCTCCTGATCGGCAACATCGTGGCGATTGCGCAGACCAATCTCAAGCGCATGCTGGCGTACTCTGCCATTGCCAATGCGGGCTTCGTGCTGCTGGGTTTCTCCACCGGGCAGGCCGTCGGCTACCAGGCGGCGCTCAATTTCACCATCGCTTATGTGCTCACCACGCTCGCGGCCTTCGGACTGATTTTGGTGCTGAGCCGCCGCGGTTTCGAGC
>JBAUYT010000155.1:0-3001 GCA_049584935.1 Steroidobacteraceae bacterium | reverse complement strand
TCCTAATTTGGGCGATTATGCTTTATTTTACCGGCACGATCGGGTAAGGTTTCCTCAGATCGAACCGGAGAGCCGCGATGGCCCGCGCAAAACAGCCTACCAAGCCCGTCCCCCAGATGACGATTGCCGAGTGGGAAGCGGCCTTCCCGACAGACGATGCATGCAAGCTGTACCTCGCCGAGCACCGCTGGCCGGAGTTCGTCATCTGCCCACGTTGCGGCAACCCCGAGGTCAAGCCGCACGCACAAAGCTTCAATTGGGTCTGCTATGCATGCGGAACGGGAAACGACGGCTATCGGTTTTCGGTTCTGGTCAATACGATCTTCGAGAACACCAATAAACCGCTGCGCCAATGGTTTCGCGTTATTCACTTCATGTTGACCAGCAAGAAGGGGATTAGCGCTCTTCAAATCCACCGCATGATGGGCTTCGGCTCCTACCGGACGGCCTGGTACATGTGCCACCGCATTCGCGCCGGAATGGCGAACGAAGATTTCCGCAAGCTGATGGGCATCGTCGAAGTGGACGAGACCTTCGTGGGCGGCCTCGCGAAAAACCGGCATATCGACAAGCGCGGCAAGGGCGGCGGAACCGGAGGCATCGGTTCCGGCAAGACGCCGATCGTTGGCGCAGTCCAGCGTAAGGGCAAGATCGTCGCGCGGGTAATCGAGAGTGTTCGGGGCGACACGCTCCGGGCCTTTGTGCGCGGCGCGGTTTCGGAGAAGGTCAGCTTGCTCTGTACCGATCAGTGGGGCGGCTACCGCGGGCTGGATAAGGACTTCCCGCACGGTGTCGTCGATCATAGCCGGGGCCAATACGTTATCGGCGCGATCCACACCAACACAATCGAGGGCTTCTGGAGCATCTTCAAGCGCGGCGTCGTCGGTACATTCCACAAGGTCAGCGCTAAGTACCTGCCGCTGTACGTCGCCGAGTTTCAGTTCCGCTACAACAACCGCGACAATGAGGACATCTTCGGCGAGGCGGTGCGGGGATGTTAAGAAATCGCGGCCCCCTCTTAGGCTTAGCATTTTTTCTCTGTCTTGGAGGATTTTCCATATACAAAACATCAACGGAGCCATCCAAATATCGCAGCTATCAGACCCGTACCTATGATACCGATCAAAAAACCACTCAGAATAATCCATTTAATATCTTCTGGGAGTGGTCTACGCATGATGCTATAACTTTTTTTACGTTCGTATTGTCGATATTTACTGGCGCTTTGGTTGTCGTCTCGTTCATTCAAATTCGATTTTTGATACGCGCTGATAAAACGGCTAGGATCAGTGCCGATGCCGCTTTCTTGCAAGCGCGCGCTGCCGTCGCCGCTGAACTCTCCGAGTTCCTTATCGGGAAGATTGATCTGGTTCCCTACCCGGATGCGCCACCCGGTCAATCTGACGTTATTGTTGCCCCCGGTCCGCTCCAACAGAGCGAGATGCGGGTAGTCGTCACAGTCAAAAATTTGGGGAGAACTCGTTCTAGAATGAATGAGCTTTGTGTCGAATGGCTGGTCGTCGATAGAACGAGCCCAAACATAAATCCCGATCCACCTCTGGCGCCAGCCTATAATAACAGGCTCGGCATAAGCCATATTTTCGCCAACGATGAGCTTATGTCTCTTAAATGGAGCGGAGAAACAAACAGTATTATCTATATTACTGATGAACAAAGGCGCGCTATCAATGCCAATGCTGCTTGGCTGTGGATATACGGAAGTATCCGCTATTCCGATTTTCTCAAGGACGAATACGAAATTGGATTCGCCGCTCATTGGGAAGCTACTGCCGGCGCTACTATTGGCACCACGGCTATACTCACAGCGAGGGGATTTGTTATGGAAGGACCGCCCCATACGTTTACAGACGAAAACAAGAGAACAATCAAACATAGAACGCCGGCCTGTCGGAGCCATGATAGCGCAGTTCGGGCATGCCGGTAAAGTACGGCATAATTGCCCTAATTAGGACACTACCAAGGGCCGCAAAGCTGGTGTGCTGCGGCCCGAGCCAAGCCGCCGGCGGCGGATCTCGCGGTGGGCCCGAGGCGGTCTCGGGCGGCGCTCAGCAAAAGCCGAAACCTGGACCGGCCCGCGCGCGCAATTCGCCGCCGAGTGCCGTCCCGAGCGCCACCGCATCGCCGATGTCGCCGCACGACCGGCCGCGAACCTCGCCGCTGCCGTCCGGCTTCAGCAGCAACCCCTCGATCGTCAGGCGGTCGCCGTCGCGTTCGGCGAGCCCGGCGATCGGGGTGCGGCACGAGCCGTCGAGGGCGGCGAGCATGGCGCGCTCGGCGCTGACGCAAGAGGCGGCGCCGGGATCGTGCAGCGGGCCCAGCAATTGCCGCAGCCGATCCTCGCCGGCGCGGCATTCGATCGCCAGCGCGCCCTGGCCGACCGCCGGCAGCATGATCTCGGGCGGCAGGATCTCGCGCGCGAGCCCGGCCTTGCCGAGCCGTGCGAGGCCGCACAGCGCCAGCACGATCGCGTCGAATTCGCCCGCCGCCAGCTTATCGAGCCGGGTGTTGACATTGCCGCGGATCGGCATGACCGCTAGATCGGGACGCAGCCGCAGCAATTGGGCCTGACGCCGCAAGGAGGCGGTGCCGATCCTGGCCCCGGTCGGCAAATCGGCGAGGCTCGCCGCGGTCGCCGAAAGCAGCGCGTCGCGCGGGTCGTCGCGGGCCAGGACGCAGCCGATTTCGAGGCCCTCCGGCAGCCAGGTCTCCATGTCCTTCAACGAATGCACGGCAAGATCGATCGTCCCGAGAAGCAGCGCTTCCTCGATCTCCTTGGTAAAGAGGCCCTTGCCGCCGATCTCGGCGAGTAATCGATCCTGCACCCGGTCGCCGGTGGTGCGGATCGTCACGATCTCGACCGCGCCAGCCGCGCCAAGGCCGGGATGGGCCGCGATCAGCCGGTCGCGGACGTGTGCCGTCTGGCGCAGCGCCATCGGGCTGCCGCGGGTGCCGAGGCGCAGCGGGCGCGACGGCGCCGGCC
>JBAUYT010000154.1:0-33034 GCA_049584935.1 Steroidobacteraceae bacterium | reverse complement strand
CAGGAATATCGGCCGGTACACCGATCAGCGAACTCCAGTCCAGCCAGTGCGGATTGTACTGACCGGAATCATCCAGATCCCCTTCGACGCGGCCGTAGATGGGAATCATCGAGCTTTGGTCGCGGCGCTCAACGTGCCATGGAGTTCCATGCACCGCCCAGTTGTCGGGCTGCTCGCGCTGGAAACCGTTCAGGAACGTCTGGCGAAACAGTCCGAACTGATAGTTAATACCGTAGCCGTATCCGGGATACGACAGGCTCGCGAGCGAATCCAAAAAGCAGGCTGCGAGGCGCCCAAGGCCGCCGTTGCCGAGGGCCGGATCACATTCGGTCTCGAGGACATCGACAAGCTCGACACCCATGTCGGCTGCCACCTCAGCACAGGTATCGTACAGCCCGAGATTGCGTAGGTTGTTTGCAAGCAGGCGGCCAATGAGGAATTCCATCGACAGGTAGTGAATCTGCTTGGCTCCGGCCTTGAGCACACGCTCTTCGGTTTCATTCATCGCCCGGATCACCGGCTCGCGAATCGCCAGGGCGAGCGCAAGGTGATAGTCCTCGGGCAGCGCGTTGTGAGGATTCCTCGCCAGCGTCACTTCGAGGTGGTAATCCACCGCGCTGCGAAGCGATTGGCGACTCGGAGCCCTGCCGACTTTGACGCGAGAGGTCATGACCTCTCGGTTATCGGTCAACGCAGCTAAAACCTTTAAGCGCCGTCGTATAGAGTCGCCTAGGCGCTGGCGAGCGCACTGTAACAGTATGATTTCTATAACATTAGCCGCTCTTCGGTCGCAGTAGGGGGGCAATCAGGTCCAGCGGCAACGGAAACACTATCGTGGAGCTCTTCTCATTGGAGATGTCCGCCAGCGTCTGCAGGTAGCGCAGTTGCAGCGATGCGGGCTGATGGGACAGCAGCTCCGCTGCCTCTGCGAGTGCAAATGCGGCCTGCTTTTCCCCATCCGCATGGATGACTTTGGCGCGACGCGCCCGCTCGGCCTCGGCCTGGCGTGCCATGGCACGAATCATGGTCTCGTCTAGATCGATGTCTTTAATCTCCACATTGGTGACCTTGACGCCCCAGGCTGCCGTGTTCTGGTCCAGTACCTGCTGGATCGCGGCATTGAGCCGGTCTCTTTGAGCCAGCAATTCGTCCATCTCATGTTGTCCCGCGACTGAGCGCAGTGTCGTTTGCGCCAGCTGGCTGGTCGCTTCATAAGGATTGACTACCTGCAGAATCGCCCTTTCAGGGTCGACCACGCGGAAGTAGACCACCGCACTCACCTTGACCGAGACGTTGTCTCGCGAGATGACGTCCTGCTTGGGCACGTTCAACACCACCGTGCGCAGCTCCAGAGTCTTCATCTGCTGCACGATCGGCAATACCAGGCGCACGCCGGGACCTTTGACGCCGGTGAAGCGGCCGAGCGTGAACATAACCCCGCGCTCATACTCCTTGAGTATCCGGATCGAACTCACGATCACTAGCAGTAACACGATGACGACGATCGGCAGCGAAAGGGTCATGATTTTCTCCTTAGGTATTAGTCATCATGGAGCGACCGGCTCCCGATTTGCAGCATCGCGGATTACGCTGTGAATCGGGAAGAGTCGCGGCGCAGAGCCGCATACAAATGGGAGCCGGCGATGAGAAACGTACGATTTATAGGTCTGGATGTCCATGCGGAGACGATTGCGGTGGCGGTGGCGGAAGTGGGGGTGAGGTGCGTAGTGTTGGGTGATTCCCAAGCGCGCGGAATCGGTGCGGCGGCTGATGGGCAAATTGGGCAAGCCCGAGAAGTTGAAGGTGTGCTATGAGGCCGGGCCCACCGGGTACGTGTTGTATTGGCAGCTCAGTGAACTGGGTGTGCACTGCGAGGTGGTAGCCCCGACGCTGGTGCCAGTGAAGACCGGGGATCGGGTCAAAACCGACCGGCGTGATGCCGAGAAGCTTGCACGTTGCTATCGGGCGGGGGCTCTGACGGCGGTTTGGGTGCCGGATGCGGCGCACGAGGCGCTGCGCGATCTGGTGCGCGCGCGCCATCGGCTCGGCAAGTTCCTGCTGCGCCAGGGGCGGCGTGCACCGGCGGGCACCACGGCCTGGGCGGGCAAGTATCTGGCATGGGTCAAGCAGCAGCATTTCGAGCACGCCGCCCAGGAGGCGACGCTGTTGGACTATTTGCATGAAGTCGAGCATGCCGCCGAGCGCATCGTGCGCCTCGAGCGTGGCATTGATGCGGCGGTCGAGTCGGCACCCGAGCGCCTCCGTGCGGTGATCGAGGGGCGGCAGAGCCTGCGTGGGGTGGCGAAGATCTCGGCGGTGACGCTGGTGGCCGAGCTCGGGCAGCTCTCGCGCTTTGAGCATGCGCGTCAACTGATGGGCTATGCCGGTATGGTCTCGCGCGAGCACTCCAGCGGTGAGCGCGTGCGCCGCGGCTCGATTAGCAAGGCGGGCAACGCGCACCTGCGGCGCATCGTGACCGAGGCGGCCTGGGCCTATCGGCACCGCCCAGCGGTGGGCCCAGGGCTGGCGGCACGCCAAGGCGGGCAAAGCGAGGCGGTCAAGGCGATCGCCTGGCGGGCGCAACATCGTTTGCATGGGCGATACCGAGCGCTGCTCGCGCGCGGTAAGACAAAACAGAAGGTCATCACCGCCATAGGCCGAGAGCTGCTGGGCTTCATCTGGGCGATTGGCGTTGAGCTCGAGCTCACGCAGACCACTCAGGAGGTCAAGCGCGCCGCCTGAGGGGCCGCGACAGATCCCATGAACTCGGCACAGGCACAAATGGTCAGCGGCTGGGGTGGCACACGGTGCAGGAGAATCCTCGTCCCGCTCTATGCGACCGGCCTTCACGGCCTGACCCGCGAGTTTAGTCCGAGGCAGCTCCCGACGAATCACGACCATGATGGCGAGTGCTTGCACTTGATCCACGAATATCAGAGTGATCAACCGTCGATACCCGCTGCCCCGGCCGCTGTCCGCTTGTGCTTGCCCGAGACAGGATGATGAACGGATCAACCAAACGACCAATTGACAGGTCGTTCCATATCAGAGCGGCCGGACGCGCAGCATCAATCCGGCAATGCCGACGATCCGCGCGGTCTGACCCGGCTGCAAGGCTGATTCGGCCTGTGCGTTCCAGAGCTCTCCGCCATAGCGCACGACGCAATGATCGGTCATCAACGCAACTACCTCGACCATGCCGCCTAGCATGGCCTCGGTACCTGTGACGACGGGCCTGCGTCTCGCTTTTGACGCCATCCAGGCGATCATTCCTATGATCGATGCACCGGCAACGGCGAGACCCGCGACAATGGGGAGGGCGATTTGAAACCCTTGGTTCCGGTCGTCGAACAGAACAAGCGACCCCAGCACAAATGCCACCAGGCCGCCGATTCCGAGCGAACCAAACGCCGGCATGAAGAATTCCAGCACAATCAGCCCAGCACCCAGTATGAGCAATGCCAGCCCTGCGAAGTTCACGGCCAGCAGCTCGAAGGCATACAGCGCCACGATCAGCGACAACGCACCAACCACGCCTGGTAGAACGGCGCCTGGGTTATACCCCTCCAGCAGCAGCCCGTAGATCCCGATAAGCAGCAGCCCGTAGGCTATGGTCGGATGAGTGAGCACCATGAACAGCCTGTCACGCCAGTCGGGCTCGACGCGGACGATAGTCGCACCGCGCGTCTGCAATGTTACCTCGCCACCTGATAACTGTACCCGCCGTCCGTCGAGCTGCAACAGGAGATCCGACTCGTCCGTGGCGATGATCTCGATCACCTTGTGCGCCAGCGCCTCCTGTGACGACAGGCTGGCGGCACTGCGCACGGCGCTCTCGGCCCAATCGGCATTCCGGCCGCGCATTTGCGCCAGCCCGCGGATATAGGCGACGGCGTCATTGATCGACTTGCGTTCGCTGGTGGATTCGGGCGCAGTCGGTTGCTCCGGCTGACTGGCCTGGGGCTCGCCCTGACTCGCTGCATCCTTGCCTCCGGGTTCTCCGCCTATCGGGATCGGAGTGGCCGCGCCAAGATTGGTCGCAGGAGCCATGGCTGCGATGTGGCACGCATAGAGAATGTAGGTACCCGCGCTGGCGGCGCGCGCACCGCTGGGCGCTACATAGGCGACGACCGGCAGCGGAGCTGCCAGTATCGCCTTGATGATGGCTCGCATTGAGGAGTCCAGACCGCCCGGCGTATCCATGCGCAGGATGACCACGCTGCTGCGCCGCGCGGCCGCATCTATAATCGACTTCTCTATATAGCGTCTCATCGCCGGCCCGATGGCGCCTTCAACCTCAACCAGTGTCGCCGGTCGAGTGCCATCGAGATTGCCGCCAGTGCGGCCCTGCAGCGATAAGCAGCCCATCGCCAGCATCAGGAAGATGCAGCGCCAGCAAGTCCCGCCGCAACGAACTGCTCTCACTGCTGAGGACCTCTGCGGCCGCGCCAAACGGCCGGGGCTCGATACTAACTTGGCTGTGGCTCGCTGCGAAGGCGCCGGTATGGTCAAATGCAGCGGGCATGTCACTCGAACGCGCGCTCAAGACCCGCGACATAGTCCTGTTCAACGTCGCCGCCATCCTCGGGATGCGCTGGATCGCGCTCGCGGCAGCCAGTGGCCCCTCCTCGCTATTCCTTTGGTTGGTGGCCGCGCTGGTGTTCTTCATACCGCAAGGATTCGCCGTCACCGCGCTCGCATCGGCTTTGCCCGAAGAGGGCGGCCTGTACGTCTGGACATCGAGGGCCTTCGGTCCGCGGCAGGGATTTCTGGTCGGGTGGCTCTACTGGGCCTCCAATATCCTCTACTTCCCGACACTGACGTTGACGACCGTCGTGTTTGCGCTTTATGTCTTCGACCTCCGGTTTGCGGCACTCGAACAAAGTCCGGCCTACACCGCCGGCGCGTCACTCGGACTGCTCGCGGTGGCGCTGTTCCTCAACATCATCGGCCTCAAGAGCGGCCGCTGGTTGCAGAACATCGGCGGATTGGCCACGTGGATCCCAGCGCTGGCACTGGCGATCGTCGGTACCCTGGCACTGCTGCACGGGGGCTCCGCGACGACGATCGACTGGAGCACGCTGATGCCGTCGTTCAACCAGCTTCCGACGGTACTGTTCTTCGCCAACCTGTGCTTCGGCTTTGCCGGTCTCGAGCTAGCGCCCATGATGGCGGGAGAGGTGGTGGAACCGCGCACGACGTTTCCCCGCGCCATCGTCATCTCCGGAATCACGATTGCCGGCTGTTACCTAATAGGGACCCTGTGTCTGCTATGGGCGTTGCCGCCGGGAGAGGTCTCCATCATCTCGGGTGTCAATCAGGCCATCACCAAAGCGGGGGCGGCGCATGGGTTGCCGTGGCTGGGCCCGCCCGTGGCTCTGCTCATGGCGTTGAGTGGTCTGGGAGCAGTCGGCGCCTGGCTGATTGGATCGGCGCGCCTGCTTTTTGTCGGTGGGCTCGATCGCTTCCTGCCCGCCTTCTTCGGCAAGCTCCATCCGAGATGGAACACTCCCTATGTCGCGCTGCTCGTGCAGGGGATTCTGTCGGGTCTATTCATCCTGGCTGCCACTCAAGGCGACACGGTCAAAGAAGCGTATCTCAAGCTCGTGAACGCGACACTGATCGTCTACTTCGTTCCATATCTGTACATGTTTGCGGCGGCGATCCGACTGCGAAAAGAGATCGCGGCGCAGCCGGCGGCGATTCCGGTTCCCGGAGGGCGGTCCGGCAGCCTGCTGTGGAACGGCATCGGCCTGGTTACTACGGCTGTAGCGATCATGTTGGCGCTGATTCCGCCTTCCGACGCAGCGGACCGGCTCGGATTCTTCGTGCAGGTACTGGCGGGTGCCGCGGGATTCATCGCCGCGGGTCTCATGTTCTACTCCCTGGCCGAAAGGCGACGCCGGGCGGCGGCGGGTTAGCGTAATCTCGGAGCTCTTCATGTACAGCGCCGCACTGGATCGTTACGAGAGCATGGCATACGCCCGCTGCGGGCAAAGCGGGCTGTTGCTGCCGCGGATATCTCTCGGCTTGTGGCAGAACTTCGGGGCGCACAGCCCGGAGAGCAACACCCGTGAAATGATCCTCAAGGCCTTCGACCAGGGCATCACGCACTTCGATCTGGCGAACAACTACGGACCTCCGCCCGGATCGGCCGAAGAGAACTTCGGTCGAATCCTGGCGGCCGATCTCGCCGCGCATCGCGATGAGCTGATCATCTCAACCAAGGCGGGCTATCTGATGTGGCCGGGACCCTATGGCGAATGGGGATCCCGCAAGTACCTGCTGGCGAGTCTCGATCAGAGTCTCGCGCGGATGCGGCTCGATTACGTCGACATTTTTTACTCCCATCGGTTTGATGCTAACACGCCGCTGGAGGAAACCATGGGCGCGCTCGCAACCGCGGTTCACAGCGGCAAGGCGCTCTACGTCGGCATCTCATCCTACGGCCCCCAGCGCACGCGCGAAGCGGCCGCCATTCTGCGCGCGCTCAAGGTCCCTCTACTTATCCACCAGCCGTCCTATTCGCTGCTCAACCGCTGGGTCGAAAAGGAACTGCTGGGGACGTTGCAGCAGGAGAGAATCGGTTGCATAGCGTTCTCGCCATTGGCGCAGGGCCTGCTGTCCGCAAAATACCTGCAAGGCGTCCCCGCCGACTCGCGCGCCGCCGCAAACAGCTCACTCAAGCAATCGATGCTGAGCGAGCAGAACCTTGCACGGGTCCGTGCGTTGGACGGCATCGCCCGCCGGCGCGGCCAAAGCCTGGCGCAGTTGGCGATCGCCTGGGTGCTCCGCAATCCAATGGTCACCAGCGCCTTGATCGGCGCGAGCCGTTGGGCACAGGTCGAAGAGTGCCTGGCAACGCTGCGGCAGGAGCCGCTGTCGTTGGCGGAGCTAAAGGAAATCGACCTTCATGCAGGCGAGGGCGGACTCAACATCTGGGCGGCACCTGACAACCCGTAAATCCGTCTCGGCCGCCGCCGCAGCGACGGCCGACGGACTTTCATGATGAGAGCCGGCCGCTAGCCCGCAGCCGTGCCAGTTGAATCACCGCGTCGATGAACAGCATCAGTACGGTCTCCGCCGATTCGTCGGCGCAGCAGACACCGACGTGCGGGCGCGCTACGGCTCGGCGCGGTTTCCTGGTCCGCATCGCTGACGGCGGCACAGCAGTACCAGAACTCGCTCATTATCATGGCGCGTGCGCGCGCCGCCCAACTCAGTGACACCGCATCCCTTTACGACGCCATCGGTGAAGTTGCGAACTAGCGTTCAGTCGGATAGCCAATTGCTGCTAGCATGCGGGACTGCAGGTCAGAGGAGCGGGCAGCGTGGGATGGCGGGCATGGCTGGCGTTTGGCGCGTTGGGAATCATCTGGGGCGTACCGTACTTCTTTATCAAGCTGGCAGTTCAGGAACTGTCGCCCTTTGTCGTGGCCTGGGGCCGCGTGGCACTCGCGACGTTGATCCTGCTGCCGGTCGCGTGGAATCGGGACGCGTTGCGGCCGCTCACGGAAAACAAAGCTACCGTGGTCGCATTTGCGTTCGCCGAATTCATCATTCCGTTTTCCGCCATTTCCATCGGTGAGCGCTGGATCGATTCGTCCGTCACCGGCATCCTGATAGCGTCGGTGCCGTTGACGATTGCGCTGATATCCCGGTTCTTCGGCCTGCACGAACCACTCGGCGCCGTTCGCCTCGGCGGATTGCTGCTGGGGCTGGCCGGCGTCATTACTCTGGTCGGATTCGGTTCGATTGCCGGCGTCAAGGGTTGGATGGGCGTGGGCTGCATGCTGCTGGCCACCCTCGGCTACGCCATCGGCCCACTCATCGTCCAACGTCACCTGAGCGGCGTGGATTCCTTCGGACCCGTGGCCGCGAGTCTTCTGGTCAGCACGCTGGTGCTGCTCCCGTTCGCGGCGTTTTCCTTCCCGGAGCAGGTGCCGTCCGCGCTGGCACTGACGTCGATCGCGGTCCTCGGCGCCGTCTGTACGGCACTCGCCATGCTGTTGCTCTTCTACCTGATTGGCCAGGCGGGCGCTTCTCGCGCATCCGTGATTACGTACATCAATCCCGCGGTTGCCACGCTGCTCGGGGTAGTCGTACTGCATGAGCATCTGGGCTTTGGCGGCCTGGCCGCCTTTGCACTCATCCTGACCGGATCGTGGCTGGCAACCCGTGGCGCACGGCCCCGTGCCGCTAGTTACTGAGCGAAGATGGTTACCAACATTTTGCCGATGATCCTTTGCGCATCTGTGGCGCCGGTCGCAGTATGCTAGGCACTGCAACTCTGCCGACATTACCGATGAAGTACCTACCATGAAGCTGATCAGATTCGGCGCTCCGGGCCAGGAAAAGCCCGGTCTTATCGCTACCGATGGGACTATTCGAGATCTGTCGGGCGTAATACCGGATCTGGCCCCGCCTCAGCTGCAACGGTCTGCACTGGCGCGGATCGCCGCGCTTGATCCCATGACATTGCCAACCGTACGTGGTACGCCGAGACTCGGCGTCCCCGTCTCTGGGATCACCAAATTCATCGCCATCGGCCTCAACTATGCCGACCACGCGGCGGAATCCAACCTGCCGCTGCCCACCGAGCCAGTGGTATTTACCAAGGCCATCAGCTGTTTGACGGGCCCCGCGGACGAGGTGATGTTGCCGCGTGACTCGACGCATACGGACTGGGAGGTGGAGCTGGGCGTCGTCATAGGTGAGACGGCTCGCTACGTCGAACGCGATCGCGCACGAGATCACGTCGCCGGCTATTGCATCGTCGACGATGTCAGCGAGCGCGAATACCAGATTCACCGCGGTGGCACCTGGGATAAGGGCAAGGGATGCGACACCTTCGGGCCTGTCGGACCATGGTTGGTGACACCCGACGAGCTCGGTGATCCGCAAAGCGTCGACCTCTGGCTGGATGTAAACGGAGTTCGCCGGCAAGTTGGCAACACGAGCACAATGATATTTCCGGTGGCAGAGCTGGTCTCCTACCTAAGTGCATTCATGACACTGGAACCAGGGGACATCATTGCCACCGGCACGCCTCCCGGGGTCGGCATGGGGATCAAGCCCAGTCCCGTGTATTTGAAGGCTGGAGACGTCATGCGCCTTGGCAGCAGCAAGCTTGGCGTTCAGGAACATCGGGTCGTGCCGTGGAAGCGCACATGAAAAGTCTTAAGACGCATCGTCGGTCGCGACACATCAATTCCCGGTCGAAGGTGCCTCGATAGGCACACAATTACTGCGTCCCGACAGCACGCAGTCCTGAATCCGGGACATGTGCTGAAGCACACGTACCAACAGCAGCCCGCCCACCACCAGTACCAGCACCACGATCAGGCCGATCACGGCCCGACGACGTGACGGGGGCGTGTCTGGGTCGGAAGGCGCGGGATCGCTCACCCCGCAATTCTGACAGGACCGGTGCAACGGCAGTAGTGGCGGTATACCGCGCGGCAGTGGCATGCTAGTGCCATCAATGAAAAAGCCGACATGAAACCCGCTGTCGCCTCCCTACTCGCCGCCCTGGTCATGTTCGGTTGCCAAAGCACATCGGCACAGCAGCATCCCGGGCAGGACCAGGCGCCCGAAGTGCAGCGCCAGCACGCACTTGATTTATTGACGCGCCTGGTCGGCATCAACACCACGCACCCTTACGGCTCAACACAGGCGGCCGACTACCTTGCCGCGCAAGCGCTCGCGGCCGGCTTCTCCACGCAGGAGGTGACCACGCTGGCACCGCCGGGATTCCCGGAGCGCGGCAATGTGATCGTGCGACTCCGCGGCTCGACTAAAGCCAGGGCCGTTCTGTTCATTGGCCATCTCGATGTCGTCGAAGCCAAGCGTGAGGATTGGTCGGTCGATCCGTTTCAGCTGACGACGGCGGCTGGCTATCTCTACGGCCGAGGGACTCTCGACATGAAGGGCGATGACGTCGCTCTCCTGACCGGCCTGATGCGCATGAAGCGCGAAGGCTATGTCCCCAAGCATGATGTCATCGTGGCATTGACGGCGGACGAGGAGGCTGGGGCCCCCCCGGGCACCAACGGGGTCGACTGGCTGCTGCATGAACATCGGGATCTGATCGATGCTCAGCTGGCCTTCAACCCGGACTCCGGCGGCGGCGCTTCCAGTGGTGATCGCCGTTTGTACATGGGCCTGGAAACGAGTGAAAAGATCTTCGTTACGTTCGGGCTGGAAGTGACCAACAAAGGCGGACACTCGTCGCTGCCGGAACCGGACAACGCCATCTATCGGCTCGCCGCCGGTCTCCAGCGCATATCCAAGCTGGACTTTCCGGTCCGCACAAATGCGACCACCCGGGCATGGTTCGCCGCCATGGCGAGTCTGGAGAGTGGGCAACTGCGGCAGGACATGCTGGCGATGACATCGTCTGGCTCGCTCGACCCTGATGCCGTCAGTCGACTCGAGTCGAGCATCTTCTACAACGCCATGCTGCATTCAACCTGCGTCGCAACGATGATCAACGGTGGCCACGCGGAGAATGCTTTGCCGCAGCGCGCCGCCGCCATGATCCAGTGTCGAATGCTGCCGGACGACTCTCAGGGCACGGTGGAATCCACGCTGGTCGACGCATTGGCCGACCCCGACATCAAGGTGTCGGTGATCACGCCGGCGGCGCCGGGTCCGGAGTCGGTTGCCACCGCGCCGATCATGTCGCTGGTCAAATCAGTCTCCGAATCGATTTGGCCCGGCGTCCCGGTGGTACCGGATATGGATGCTGGCGCCAGTGACAGCTAAGTACACCCGCGGCGCCGGCATACCGACGTACGGCATTAGCGGCCTTTTTACCGACATCGCCGACAATCGCGCGCATGGTCGCGACGAGCGGATACCGCTCGACGGATATTACCAAGACCTGGAATTCACCTACCGCCTCATGAAAGCGGCCGCGGCCATGCATTAGCGCATAGCGGCCGCTGCCGTTCGAGTCTCCGGGTCTACCGCGATTTCGTGTATGATAAAGGACGTTATCATACATAATGGATGAGTGGATCGGCGCCATTGAACAATCAACCGTTCCGCGCGCTCGTCCGCGCAACTCCTCCGGCAGTACCGAACCTATACGCGCCGTCAGCCAGGGCCGCCCGGCGCTTCATCGAGTACTTTGCCGCCAACATCCGTAACCCGAATACGCGACGGGCGTACCTGCGCGCTGTGACTGAATTCGCCGACTGGTGCGGCGCCCGAAGAATCACGGATATTCTCGACATAGAACCATTGCATGTGGCGGCCTATATCGAGACGATCGGCGCTCGACTGTCCAGGCCATCTACCAAGCAACAACTGGCGGCGCTGCGAATGCTGTTCGACTGGCTCGTAGTCGGACAGGTCATCGCGACTAATCCGGCCGCCCCCGTGCGTGGCCCCCGGCATACGGTGCGCAAAGGTAAGACCCCTGTCCTGTCACGGGACGAAGCGCGAGCCTTGTTGGACTCGATCACAACCGACAGTGTCATCGGACTGCGCGATCGGGCACTCATCGGCACCATGATCTACACTTTCGGACGCGTGGGCGCGGTAATCGCCATGCGGGTCGAGGATTATTACAGCCAGGGGCGTCGCGGCTGGGTCCGCCTGCATGAAAAAGGCGGCAAGCGACACGATCTGCCGTGCAATCAGCAGCTCGAACAGCTGCTCGACGCCTACATAGCAGCCGCTGGAATTGGCAATCTGCGGAAGGACTTCCTGTTTCGCAGCGCTCGCGCCCGCAGTGGCATATTGACTCCCAACCCCATGGCGCAACCGGACGTCTATCGCATGGTGCGCCGGCGCGCCCTCGCCGCCGGGATCAAGACTCGCGTAGGCAACCATTCGTTTCGGG
Organism: Steroidobacteraceae bacterium; assembly: GCA_049584935.1. Lineage (GTDB taxonomy): Bacteria > Pseudomonadota > Gammaproteobacteria > Steroidobacterales > Steroidobacteraceae > FEN-1191. The sequence goes on along the minus strand of JBAUYT010000154.1, from coordinate 21,183 downwards.
CCACCGGCATCACTCAGTACCTTCGAAACGGTGGCCGACGCGAACTGGCACAGCAAATGGCATCTCACGAGTCGCCACGTACCACTGCACTGTATGATCGCCGGGACGATGAGGTCGCCATAGGCGAAGTAGAACGCATCGTGATCTGACCGCACGCGCCCTAGGCAAAAGTGTTGCCGAGTTGTATGCGCTCGCACGCCGCTGCGAATTCGGCAAGAATGGTGGCTGCTGCTCAACGGGGGTGAACGGATGACAGGGTCGCGCAGGGATTTCTTCGCCGCTGCTTCGGCGGCGCTGCTCGGAAGTGCCGCATCCGGACGCGCGGCGGAGACCCCGGTTCCTGACTCAAGCGCCGGCTCGGCCAATGCGCCTCCCGGATCGCCGCCGGCGTTTGGCACCGCCGTGCCGGTGGGCCCTGAAGTGACCGCGGAGACCTTTCGCCAAGCTTCTAAGCTGGTCCAGATCGAGTTTACGGATGGCGAGCTTTCCGAGGCTGCCAGCAATTGGCGCGACGGACTCGCTTCGATCTACGAACGCCGTACCGGACCCAGACGTGTTGTATTGGAGGATTCTGTTGCGCCGTATTCGCAGGTCAGCCCGGTGCTGCCGGGATGGCGGCGTCGCACGACCGCGGATCGATTTATCCGCAGCGGCGCAGACGTGGGCGAACTGCCCTCCTCGGACGCAGCTATCGCCTATGCGCCGGTGTGGAAGCTCTCCCGCTGGATTGAGTCGCGTCGACTCAGCTCCGAGCGTCTCACACATATATATCTAGAGAGAATCGCGAAATTCGACCCGCAATTGCACTGCGTTATCACGCTTACGGCCGAACTGGCCTTGCGGCAGGCACGGCAGGCTGACAAGGAAATCGCTGCCGGAAAACACCGGGGCCCGCTGCACGGAATCCCCTGGGGGGGTAAGGACCTACTAGATACGGCCGGCATTGCAACGACCTACGGAGCGGAACCTTTCCGCAACCGGATCCCGGCCAGCGATGCAACCGTCGTCAGCAGGCTGCGCGACGCTGGAGCCGTGCTTATCGCCAAACTCAGCCTTGGCGCCCTGGCGCTGAACGACATCTGGTTCGGCGGCCAGACCATGAATCCATGGTTGCCAGAGGAAGGCGCGTCGGGATCCAGCGCCGGCCCCGGCGCTGCGACGGCCGCCGGACTGGTGGGCTTTGCAATTGGCAGCGAGACCGAAGGCAGCATTGTTTCGCCAAGCATGCGATGCGGCGTAACCGGGCTGCGACCCACTTTTGGTCGAGTCCCGAGGACGGGTGCGATGACGCTCTGCTGGTCCCTGGACAAGCTGGGACCGATGGCTCGCAGTGTCGAAGATACGATGCTAGTACTGAAGGCCATCTCTGGCCCCGATTCGCGCGACCTCGGCAGTGTCCACAGCCAGATCGAGTTCGACGTCACCAGTAGCGTCAGAAACCTGCGCGTCGGCTTCTTCCCGGAGTGGATGACTTCCGCGACCGAAGTCGACCGGAGTGCGCTCGAGCACGTGGCGATGTTGGGAATGATGCCCGTAAAAATCTCTATCCCGAATTGGCCGTACGAGTCGCTGAATGCAATCCTGTTTGCCGAATCGGCCGCGGCGTTCGAGGAGCTCACCCTCAGCCATGGGATCGACCAGCTGAGGGTGCAAACGCCGGACGCATGGCCCAATACCTTTCGGCAATCTCGTTTCGTCTCAGCAGTAGATTTGTCCAGGCCGATCGCTTCCGTCGAAAGGTTGCCGAGCTGATGCATCGAGTGCTTTCCGAGGTAGACCTGTTGCTGGTACCGTCACTGCGCGACGAAATGCTCACCATAGGCAACTTTACAGGGTTGCCGTCGCTGACCCTGCGGGCCGGCTTTGTGCAAGTTAACGAGGCGCGAAGTGACTGGGCACCGGATCCGGGTCGCCCGCTGCCGCGATTCGATCCGCCCAGGCGTGTGCCTCACGGAGTAACACTTATCGGCCGGTTGTTCGATGAAGGCACGATTGCCCGTGTCGGCATCCAGCTGGAGCGGTCGCTGCAGGTGGCATCCGAAACGCCTCCCGGCTTCTAGCGGCGCCGCAGCCCGCTCGTATCGATTCGATGTCTCCCAACGTTCTGGTCTGCATCCTGTGCGGCGCGGCCCTGGCTGGAGTCATCATGCGACCGCTCACACTGCCGGAGGCGGTCTGGCCGCTGCTGGCCGGAGTGCTTCTGGTGCTGTTGCGCCTGCTGTCTCCCGCCGATGCAGTAGCGGGGGCAGCCAAGGGCATCGACGTCTATCTGTTTCTGGCCGGAATGCTGCTGCTATCCGAGACCGCGCGCGAAACTGGGCTTTTCTCATGGCTAGCCGCCTGCGCCGCTCGGCACGCTTGTGGCTCTGCCACCCGGCTGTTCCTGCTCATCTACGCCGTCGGTACGGTCGTCACGATCTTTCTGTCGAACGATGCAACGGCGGTCGTGTTGACACCGGCTGTCGCCGCGGTGATCGGGACTGCGAAAGTGTCTCGCCCGCTGCCGTATCTGCTGATCTGCGCCTTCGTCGCCAACGCCGCATCGTTCGTGCTACCGATTTCCAATCCGGCCAACCTGGTGATTTATGGCCGCCTGATGCCGCCCCTGCAGCAATGGCTGCCGCGCTACTTGCTGCCGTCTCTGCTCTCGATCGTTGCCACATATATCGCGCTGCGGTTCGTGCAGCGGCACCAGTTGAGAGGGGCCATTTCCAGCGATACGCCTCTGCCGCACCTCTCCCCCGGAGGCCGCGTGGCGGCTGCGGGCATCACAGCCACGGCTGCCGTTCTGATGATTGCGTCTGCCATTGGCGTGCCTTTGGGTGCACCCACGGCCGCCGCAGGTCTACTAACGGCGGGCGCTGTGCTGGTATTCGAACGTCGAAATCCATGGATGTCATTCCGGCAAGTCTCGTGGGGCGTCATCCCGCTGGTAGCTGGGCTGTTCATCCTGGTCGAGGCGCTGAATCGCGCCGGAGTAACGCAATTGATAGGAGACTGGCTGCGTCACCGAACAGACGGCTCCGGCGAATCAACCGCCTGGATCAGTGGCCTGGCTACTGCAGCTGTCTGCAATCTGCTGAACAACCTTCCGACCGGTCTGATTGCCTCCAGCGCCCTCCATCATTCCGCGGCACCCGATGAGGTGGTCCGGGCTACCTTGATCGGCGTGGACCTGGGTCCGAACCTTTCAGTAACAGGTTCCCTGGCAACAATGTTGTGGTTGTCGGCCCTGAGGCGGGAAGGATTGAAAGTGGGCGCTGTACAGTTCCTCGGCTTAGGCCTAATCGTTACGCCGCCCGCCCTGCTGCTCGCACTGGCCGCATCCATACTGTCCGGCTGACATCGACGTGGCTCGCCCCCGTGGGTTCAACTACCACTCTGCAGCGTTGCTTCGTAAATGCGCAGATTGACAAGGGCCGCCTCCAACAGCGGAGCTGCCACACCCCGCGCGGCACCACGTTGATGCAGATCTCCCAGTATGTGCTCGGCTTCCACATGTGTCCCTTTGCGCATATCCCGGTACATCGACGAGGTCAGTGCCGAGCCCGGCTGCATCATCAGTCCCGTATGCCAGTCGAGCAGGCCTTCCGAAGGTGGGTGTCCGCAGGCCGCCGCGATTGCGGCGCATTCCCGTACCACTGCGCGCGACAGCGCGGCGCCCCCCCGAGCTGTGGCGACATCTCCGATGGTGCCGCGCATGAGGCAGGTGACTGCGCCAAGACTGGCAAGCTGCAGCCACTTCTCCCACATGGCCTGGGTAATATCGCTAGAAGCCTGGGCGACGAATCCCGCCCCTGAAAGAATCTGGTCCAGTGTCTTGATGCGCGAGCTGATGCCTCCTTCGAGTTCGCCGTAGGTCAGTTGCTGGATGTCCGCGGACTGTACGATGCGTCTTTCCTGGTCTACGTCCGCGACGATCAGCGCCACCCCACCCAACACGGGCCCAGGTCCAAAGCGGCTGATCAGAACCTCGATCTGGCGCATGCCGTTGAGCACCGGCAAAATCATGGTGCCGGCGCCCACGAAAGCAGCGAAGTCCGAAATAGCCTGCTCGAGGGCATAGGCCTTCACACTCAGGAGGATCACATCGTAGTGACCGTCTAGTTTGCCGGCTACCGCGAGCTTCGGGTGAACACTGAAATCCCCATGGGGACTCTTAATGCGCAGCCCCTTCTGTTGCAATTGCCGCGCGCGCTCCGGTCTGACCAGGAAGGTGACATCCCGCCCTGCCTGGACCAGTCGGGCGCCAAAATACCCGCCAACCGAACCGGCGCCCACGACGAGGATTTTCATGGCCGAAGTCTGTCATAAGGTCCCGCTCGGGTGGTGCGTTTTCGACCGGAATCACGACGGCGCCGGACCGGTTGCGAGATGATAGGGATATGAGATCGCAATACGCACGCAATCTTGGCGTCCTCGCCGCGCTGCTCCTGTGCGCCGCCGCGACAATCGGACATGCCGATGAGATGTACAAAACCGTAGACGCACAGGGACACGTCACCTTCTCGGATCACCCCCTGTCGTCCGCGTCCCAGAGAATCTCAGTCGAGGTAGCCCCCGCGAACGCTACCGAAGCTGCCCGCATTACCAAGGAACAGGCTGCCATGAACGCCCAGGCCACGCAGGAAGCGAAGCAGGCGCAGCAGGATGAAACCGACCAGGCGAAGAAGGCGGCACAATTGGCCCAGCAACAGCAGCGCTGTATGGCAGTACGCGCCCGCTATGCCATGTTCGCGGCCGGGGGACGTATCTTCCGGACAGATGAACAGGGCAACCGGGTCTACTACTCCGATCAGGAGATCGATCAGCAGCGTGCGTCGACCAAGGCTGCCATGGACAGCGCATGCGGCTTCCAACCGAATCCCTGAAGGGTGGGGTCGGGAGCCGATTCGCCATACAATTGCGCTATGGCTGATTGTGACCTATCTGCCGCTCCGGGGATAAAGAGACTCGTGCTCGTCTGTATGCTGGTTGCGGTCGCTGTGCTGACGGCGCCGACTGCGCGCTCCGCGCAAGCGCAGGTTGAGTCCTGGGTGACCCTTGCGAGCGCGGGACTGGATGCACGCGCCTTGGATGCGCTTGCACAGATCCACGGCGATAACCGCAGATTGCTGGCGCTGCGTGCTTATCTGCGCGCCGGAGATTCACTGCCGGAGCGGTGGAGCTGGTCGCAGCGACAGCTCTGGGATTATCTGTCCACGCCCGAAGGCCGCGCAGCGGCGGCCGACATCGAGGCCGTGACTGCGGAATTTGCCGCCGAGAATCCGGGCTTCTCGCTCGAAGTCAATCGCCAGCCGCGCAGCCTGGAACAGCAGCTTGCGCGCTGGAACGAGAACTCCGGTGTAGGCAGCGTCGCCGACTCGCTCGAACGGTCACTGTCGCGGCAGTTCACCTCGAAGGGCACGCCGGATGCCGAGCTGCTGCGGCGTGCGCTGCTTGATTGGACTCCCGCCACGGCAGCGCCGCTGGCAGCGCCGGGATTGTCCGCGCACGGGCAGGGCCGCGCGTTCGACTTCAAGATCACGCACAACGGTGTGATCGTCGCGGGCACGGACGTGGCATCTGCTCGCGGCGATTGGGATATGGCCGGCTGGACGCACAGGCTGCAACAGGCCGTAAGTAACTCACGCCGGCCTTTTACCGGACCCTTGCAATCACCGCACGAGCCCTGGCACTACGCCTACGTGTCTGCGCATTAGGCAAGCCACCGGTCACCAGTCGGCCGGCAGCGGCGCAAGGTCCGGTTCGAGCCACTCCCGCCGCGCCAGCGAACAGAACAATCGTTCCCGAGAGTAGAAGCGCAAGGGCTCGTCGCGATCGCTGTGACGCGTGATCAGCGCCGCAACCAGATCCTCGAAGGGGCGGGTCATATCAGCAGCTCGAATATAGGCGAGGATTGCCCGCAGGTAGAACCGAGTGATGGTCTCGTGATAGCCGGACTGATCGGTATTGGCAACACCCGTAGCCTCGTTGTAGGCGCGAATCCGTTCGCGCAACAAATCCAGCGCGCGATCGCGCGAATAATTGAGCGAGTGCCAAAGACCAACGCGTAGGTGCGCCTGATGCGTCCAGAGCGCCTTTGGCAGATTTCGCGCTATGAATTGCCGGATGACGGCATCCGGCTGCGTCATCGGCCCGTGAGCAGCAGCGTTGCCTGCCGAAAGGCCGGAAGGGTGATCGGATCGTTGGCGGCGCTCGACGCAATCGGATGTGAGGCGAAGCGCGCGATTACCAGTTCCGCGGCCGGAACTACGTAAAGGCGCTGACCGTGGATGCCGCGCCCCTCGAACAGCCCGAGAGCATCATGCGCGACCCACCACATGTTGCGGTACGAGTAGCCCGGCAGCAGAGTGTAGCCAGCCGGTGCGAACTTGGTGCGGTCCGAACCACGCATGATGTCGGCCACCACGGCGGCGGGAATGACCTGGCGGCCGAGTGCCGCTCCCTCGCATCGCATCAGTTCACCAAACCGCCCGAGGTCCCGGAGGGTTGCGCAGAGGCCCGCGCCCCCCATCGCGACCCCGGTGGAATCGACTGCTAGATAGCCGTCCTCCTCACAACCGATGCGCGACCAGATTCGCTGGCCCAGCATGTCCGCCAGCGAGACCCCCGTGACGCGTTTGACGATCCAGCAAAGCACTTCCGTATTGACTGTCTTATAGGCAAATACGCGGCCATGATTCCCCTCCTGACGCAAGGTCAGCAGGTACTCATAGTAATTGAGCGGTCCATCGTAGCCGGGTGGCCGAGGCAAAAATCCACCGGCCCGGAAGTAGTCCCAAATTAGGGCCGCAGGGTCGGCGTATTGCTCTGATCCCGCGATTCCCACTTGCATATCCAGGATCTGCCGCACGCTGGCCGTTGCAAAGGCGGTTTCAGCGACTTCGGGCAGGTAGTAGGTCACCGCCCGATTTTCATCGATGACACCCTCGTGAATCAGCGCTGCAGCCAGAACGCCTGCATAGGACTTCGTTATCGAGAAGCACGCGTGGGGATGCTGGCGCGTCAACGCTCCAAAGTAGCGCTCGTACACCAGGGCACCACGATGCAGTATCAGAATGCCATCGGCATAAGTTCGGGCAAGCGATTCCAGCCACGTATGACTGCGACCCTCAAGATCATCGAAGCGCATCTGCTCGAGCGACTGCCCTGCCGCCGGTGATTCAGGAAGTGCGGCGGCCGCCGCGGAGCCACGCCACACGGCCACGGTGGGAACGAGCTCTCGCAGATGCGACAGCGCCCAGCGATTCTGTGGATACTGCAGAAAACGCCCATCTGCGAACCGCACCTGTTCACCCGCAGGTGGCGGCGCCCCCTGCATCAGGCCGAGGACGGCTGGCTCGCAGTCCGGTCCCACGGGAAAACTCGAGCCGTCAAACTGGAGCATTTCACCAGCCATGGCGCGCCCCCGCCTAGATGCCGGCATACCACTCGTAACCTCGATCTTCCCAATAGCCTCCATGTCCTCGCCCGATCCCATCGACTTCGGCCACGGCCTCGATACGCATCAGGTATTTCGCCTGCTTGTAGCCGAGCTGACGTTCGACCCGCAGCCGAAGCGGGGCACCATTGGCCACCGGTAACGGGCGCCCGTTGAGCTCGTAGGCGAGCAGCGTCTGCGGATGAAAGGCGTCGATTAGATCGACGCTTTCGTAGTACCCCCCGTCGTCGCGTTCGAGTTCGTCGGCGCAGTAAAACACGATGAAACGGGCGGCCGGTAACAGTTGGGCCTGATCAAGCACGAAGCCGAGTCGCACGCCGCTCCATTTGCCGATTGCAGTCCATCCCTCGACACAGTCATGCCGCGTGATCTGAGTGCGTCGTGGCATTGCCCGCAACTGCTCGAGGCTCAGATCGAGCGGCCGAGTGACCAGTCCGCGAACGGTCAGCCTCCAGTCGACGAATCCACCGGCCAGCAAATCGTTGTAGAGCCGGCCTCCGGGATGTGCCGTACCATTGGATCGAAATACCGGCGAAAGCTGCGACTCCTGGAATTCGTGAGCCAATGACTGACCAATTATCAAGCGCTGGGCGCGGTAGGTCAGATGCTCGGCGCTGTCCAAAATACGCTGAAACGACGGCGAGCGGCTCAAACGATCACAGCCACCCAATGCCAGGCCAGCAAAGGCCGCAGAACTACGCAGCAGCATTTGTCGCCGTGTCCAAACGTGGCGAGTCATCGGGAACTACTGCCTGTTGTTATCCGATAGCGACCCGTGATCATGGACCGGACCTCGTTCCAGGGTCCGGCCAACACGACCATCGTCAGGTGCACCAGGATGAAGAGTGCCACCAGCGCCGCAGCCGAGAAGTGGATCGTGCGCGCGCTCTGACGCCCACCTAACAGCGTTACCAGCCACGGGCACCGTGCGTCGAATCCTGGAGACATGCTGAGTCCGGTAGCCAGAATGAGCGGTCCGAGCATGAATATGACACCCAGATATGCGAGTTTCTGCAAGACATTGTAGTGTCTCGCGGCATCGCCACGCGGAAACCGTAGGCGAAGGTGGTTCCATATATCCTGCAACAGATGCGATGGCGCCACCTCAGTGCGAGTCGGCAGCAGATCGCGCCTGACGTGTCCGTCGCGGATACTGATCAGCAGATAAGTGACGCTGTTGAACACCAGCAACCACGCGAAGAAAAAATGCCAGCGGCGCCCCAGAGCCAGGTCCTGCCAGCCCGGCAGCGTCGCCCAATGCGGGAAGCCATGGGCACCGATCGACAACAACGCCCGGTCCGGACTCGCTCCGTACTGCCCCCAGTAGAGATGCGGATCCGCATTGAATATCTGCAGACCGCTCATGAGCACCAGGAAAACGCTGAGCGCATTGACCCAGTGGAGCACTCTGGTCGGCAGACTATGGCGGCGCACGAACTCCGCGGTACGCATCATCCCCACCCAAGCGACACGATGTCCAATTGTAATGCCATCGGCGGCTCTACTGCGCATAAGATGGGGGCATGCGCATTCTGCCCCTCCTTGTCCTGCTCCCGACCGCGGTCATGGCCGCAGTGCCGCTGGGCGCCCAGTTACCGGTGGCCGGCCCACCTGACCAGGTTGCCGTGCGTCAGGAGTTCATGACTGCGATGCAGCGCGCACGGCAACCCGAAGATCAAGTGACGGATCCAGCGGAGCTTCAGGCGTACGTGTTGTACGACTACCTGCTCGCCGCGCGCCTGCAACGCGACCTGGATCTCAAGCCCAGCGACGAAACTGATGCCGCCATCGACGCGTTTCTGCAGCCCAGGGGCCATCAGCCGGTTACGCGCGCCTTGCGCCATGAGTGGTTGCTGAGCCTTGCGCAGCGGCGCCGCTGGGACTGGTTTCTGCCGCGCGCTGTGGATGTCAGCGATCCCGTCCTGATTTGCGACCGATTGGAGGGCCGCCTCGAAACCGCAGACATCCGTGGTCTGGGGATCGACGCATTGGTGCGCTGGAATACGCCGCAGCAGCAGCCACGCGAGTGCGACGGCGTATTCGCGTGGCTGCACCAGCAAGGATTGGCAACCCCGGCGTTGGCGGAGGTGAGAACACGCGCGGCCTTGGCAGCCGAAAATCCGCGTTTGGCGCGTGAGTTCGCCGCCGAGCTGCCCCCTGCCGCTGCCGCACCCCTGCTGCAATGGGCGCAGCTGCTCGAGACACCCAAGCCAGTTCTGACACTTCTGGCGCGCAATCCAACGGCATCGGTGGAACCGGACGCCCTCGACGCCGGCCTGAACCGGCTGGCGCGAACTGACTCCGCCACCGCACTCTCATTACTGCCCCAGATCTTGTCACGACCAGATGTCGCGGGTGGCCTGCGCGGGCGGTTGCAGCGTGATGTCGCACTCGGTGCGGCCTACGACCGCAACCCTGGCGCACTGTCCGCGCTGCAGGAAGTGCCCGCCGATACTGCCGACGACGAGGTGTGGCAGTGGCGTGCGCGTGCCGCGCTCTGGAATGGGCGCTTCGACGAAGCGCGGGAGACAATTGAACGGATGCCGTCGAGCCTCGCCGTCCAACCACGCTGGCGCTACTGGCGCGCACGCGCCATCGCGGCAACTCGCGGCAATGATGCGGCTGCCGCATTATTTTCGGAAGTCGCCGGGTTGCGCGATTACTATGGCTATCTGGCTGCCGATCGTGTGCATCAGGTCTACGCTCTCAATGTTCAACCGTCCCCTGACGATCAGCCAGCGCAGGCTGCATTGTCGGCCCGTCCAGGCTTGCTACGATCCCGCGCATTGTTCGAATGCGGTCTCTGGGACGACGCGGTTGCCGAATGGAGTGCAGAACTGGCGGATGCGGATTCCGCGACCAAGATTCAGGCGGCTCATCTGGCTGCGACCTGGGGCTGGTACGCGCAAGCAATCGCCACACTTGCACAATCAGGCGAATGGAATGACGTGCGCCTGCGCTATCCGCGTCCGTACAGCGCAGTCGTCGCCCAGGCTAGCGCACTGACACAGGTTCCGGCCGACTGGATCCTGGCCGTCATGCGGCAGGAAAGCCTGTTCCGGAGCGACGCGGTTTCGCGCGCCGGTGCGCGCGGCCTCATGCAGCTGCGCCCTTCTACAGCATCAGCCGTAGCGCGCCGCTGGCAGCTACCACCGGCATCACCCGAGTCTTTGGCGGATCCATCCACGGCTGTCACGCTCGGAGCGGCCTATTTACGCGAAATGCTGGATCGTTACGGCGGTCAGCTGGGTCCGGCGCTCGCCGCTTACAACGCGGGTACGGCGCCGGTATCCCGATGGTTGCCCGATCATCCCATGGACGCCGATATCTGGATCGAGAACATTGCTTACGGTGAGACGCGCGATTACGTCCAGCGGATCTTCGAGCATATCGTTGCCTTTGCCTGGGTTCGCGATGCGGAGCTGCCACACCTCGCGGCCCTGTTGCCGCCGGTTGAGCCAGGATCGTCGAGCGCCGCGGGAATATCTGTCGCTCCAGTGGTTCCGAGCCTGGGAGCGTTGCAGTAACGCGCGGCCAGGTCCTCCGTATTGTGCCAAACGTCTAATAGAATCAGTTACATACACTGCCATCAAGGCTGCGGACCCCGGGGGCTCCAAGGGCCTTTGAACGAGCTGAAACCTTTCCGGCACTTGCGGTGTTCTGGGATTAAACGAACTGACTTTTGTGCAAATCCCTACCTCGGAGCCTGCCCGTTCAGCTGAGTTCACGACGTTCATGCGCGCCTATCAGGACATGGTGTTTTCGACGGCAACCCGCTTGGTCGGCAGTGATGCACAGGCAGAGGACATCGCCCAGGAGGTCTTTGTCCGTGCTTATGCGCATTTCGACGAACTGCGCGGCAGTAGGACCAGCGGAGGCTGGCTCAAGACCGTGACAACGAATCTCTCGATTAACCATCTGCAGCGACATCGCCGCCGCTGGCGGCTATTTTCCGAGATGGAGCCGTTGCACGAGGAAGAAGGCGCGCCGCCGGCGTTCGAGGCTACGGATTCGCAACAGGGGCTGCCAGCCAATCTGGACACGGAGCAACAGCGCGCCCTGATCGAGGCGGCGCTGCAGAGACTGCCCGCGGATCAGCGGGCCGCGCTAGTCCTCTATCACTTCGAGGATTTCTCCTATCAGGAGATAGCGAAGCAATTGCGCGCCTCGCTGGGCAAGGTAAAGACCGATATTCATCGCGCACGCGCCGCGCTGGTGCCGCTGTTGCAGACCAGTGGCATCGATCGCAGCAGTTTGGAGGATTGAACCGTTGGTAGATCGAGACCAGCCGACACGGGAGCATGAGCGACGGGTGCACCGAGCGCTGCGGCAATTGCCGCAACGACGTGCGCCCTCCTCGCTCGAGGGGCGCGTCTGGTCGGAGCTCACGCGCCTGGCATCGTTGCCGTGGTGGCGACGCAGCTTTCTACACTGGCCAGTAGCTGCGCGCGCGAGCTTTTTCGTGCTGTCGGCGGGACTGTGTGCACTCACCTTCACGGGCAGTGCACGCGTGTTCGCAGGCTTTGGGGTGGTCGGACGCCTGGCAGATTCGTTGACCTGGCTGCGTACGGCGGCCGAGGCCCTCGGATCGCTGCTGCGCGTAGTGCCATCGATCTGGATTTACGAGGCGCTGGCGGCGGGAGCGCTGTTGTACGCGTTGTTGTTTGCACTCGGTGCGGCTGCTTACCGCACACTTTATCTGGAAGCCTGACGGGCAAATGGTCTGACTTTATGAACACGTTCAAACGTCTGTTGTCCGGTCTGGTACCGCTGGTGCTGCTCTGTGGCGTGGCTGGCGTGTCACTGGCGCAGACAGCCACTGGACCCGCCGACGCAGAATCCAACTCGAAGCAGCCGATCGAGCTGCACCACCACCATCACCGCCATCATGATTCCAGCGGCGAGGACGACATCGTCAGCCTCGGCAGTGACGCTCACCTGACCGCAGGCAATCACGCCGATTCGGTGGTCGCAATCATGGCTTCGGCCTTGAGTGACGGCGAGGCTGGCCAGGTGGTCTCGGTATTCGGGGAGACCCGTGTAACCGGTCCGGTGACAGATGATGCGGTGGCCGTGTTCGGCAACAATTACATCGACAGCAAGGTCGATGGCGATGCCGTAGCCGTGCTGGGGAATCTGGAACTTGGCCCGCACGCCGAAATCGGCGGCGACGCCGTTACGGTTGGGGGCACGCTGACGCGCGACCCGGCCGCCATCGTTCATGGCCAAACCCAAGCGGTGCTGGTATCACAGGTGACTGGGCATTTCGAGTGGTTGCGCAACTGGGCGCGCCATTGCCTGCTTTACGGACGCCCGTTGGCCATTGCACCAGGTCTCGGCTGGGCTTGGATCCTGGCGTTGAGCTTCCTGGCCATGTACGTGCTACTGGGGCTGATTTTTCCGGGCGCGATAACCAGGTGCGCGGAAACGTTTGAGTCCCAGCCAGGCCAATCCCTGCTCGCATCTGTACTGGGTACCTTGCTGTCGCCCGTGGTGATCGTGTTGTTATGCATCACCGTCATCGGTATCGCGGTCATCCCGTTCTTCGTCGTCGGACTGGTCTGCGCTGGAATATTCGGCAAGGCCGTCATGCTCGCGTGGGTGGGGCGCCGTTGCACATCATTGCGCCGGGGCGGGCTCGCCTCCTCACCTGCGCTCATGGTCGTGATCGGTGGCGTGCTCGTGCTGCTGCTATATCTCGTCCCGGTAGTCGGATTTCTGGTCTACAAGCTGCTTGGATTCCTAGGATTCGGCGTCGTGCTGCTGGCGCTGTTGCAGACGGCGCGAGCGCGGCGTTCGCAAGCGAGTGCCAGCATTATGGTGAGCGCTGCAGACGCGGCTCCTGCTGGAATCCCCGGAACCCAAGGGCCCACCATTCCGGGGCCGACCGGCAGCGACCACGGGCAGACAGGTCCCGCACCGGCGGCGATCTTCGATGCCGGCGCGCTCCCGCGCGCTGGATTCTGGATCCGTATGCTCGCGCTCCTCATCGACGTCGTTCTTGTGGGCATCCTGCTGAGCGTCCTGCATCACGTCGCGAACCTCGAGCTGGTAGCGCTGGCCGCCTACGGCGCAGTCATGTGGAAACTGCGCGGTTCCACCATTGGTGGGATCGTGTTCGATCTGCAGGTCATCCGTCATGACGGGCGGGAGATGGACTGGGCTACCGCTATCGTCCGGGCACTTGGATGCTTCCTGTCACTTGCAGCAGCAGGTATCGGATTCCTGTGGATCGCATTCGACAGCGGCAAGCTCGCCTGGCACGACAAGATCGCGGGCACCCTGGTGGTGCGCACGACCAGGCGGATCTCGCTAGTATGAGGCCTGTGGAGTTGCCCCTATCCGACCGGACAGGCTGCGGGTTGTTGATAACTGCGGATGAACTCACGCGGTGACTTCATCTGCAGGGCCTTATGTGGATGGCTCTCGTTGTAATCCTCGAACCACGCTGATAACGGGGGCGGAACGGTCTGAGCGTCAGGGCGATCGTGAACATAGACGTAATCGCGCTTGAAGGTTTTGACGAACGCTTCGGCCATGCCGTTGGACTGCGGGCTGCGCACCGGGGTGAAGCAGGGAACGAGCCCCAGGCGGATGGCGAAGTCGGTCGTCTCATGAGCTCGATAGCAGCTACCATTGTCCGAGAGCCACTGGATGGGATGCGGCAGGCTGCCAGCGCCAAAGCGTCGCTCCACGCTCTCGAGCATCAAATCTCGGATCATCTGCCCGCTGATGCCCGATCGGCTGGCACACCAGGCCATCACCTCCCGGTCGCAGGTATCCAAGGCAAAGGCAACTCGAACCGCCTCACCGTTCCAGCAGGCAATCTCCAAGCCGTCCGAGGTCCAGCGCAGGTTGGGCCGGATCGTGATGATCTGGCCCTCGTGAGCGCGGCCAGGAGGCTTGCCTGTGTAGCGCTGCAGTAGCAAACCGTTCTGCGACATCAGACGGTAGATGCGTTTGTGGTTCAGGCGCGGAAGGCTCGCTTTCCCCCGCTCCCGGTTCAACAGAGCTCCGATCCGGCGGTAACCGTAGGTCGGCCGCTCATCGACTAGGTGCGCAAGGATGCCGGCAACTCGGCGTCCTCGCTCTTGCGGTAACCGCTGCGGCCCTTCAGCCCGCGACGAACCCGTTCGGCGAGCTGGGAGCGGGAGACCCCGAGCGTCTCGGCCACGCGCTTCACGGGATATCCTCCCCTGGCAACAACGGCAACCGCGATATGAGTTTTTTTCGTGCGCGACTTTAACCGCCTCGCGCAGGATCTCGTTCTCCAGCGTCTTTTTGCCCAGTACGCGCTCGAGCTCACGAATCCGCTTCTGCAGGGCCAGCACTTCTGCCTTGGCGACGACCTCGTCATCCGCCCGCACGGCCTCTTTCCCACCCTCGGCCATACGCCGCCTTCAGCCGAACAACAGGCTCGGAGAAATACCATGGCGGCGGGCCACATAGGAATCGTCATCCCGGGCTGCGCGGCTTCCTCCAGCACGGCCAGCTTCTGATCGACCGAATAGCGGCGACGACGCTGGATACCGGCAAACACTTCCACTCGATCTGCATCGCTAGACATAGTCGTATGCCTAGGCTTACGCCTAGCCTCTCGCTATGCAGCTATGTCCGGTCGAAAAAGGGGCTGCTCCAGTCTCCTGCAGTTGATAGTCTTTTGCCAGTGAGCGACTGACGCTGCGTGCGCTGCCTCCCGCCTGATAGCGGCCGACGCTGTCATAGCCGCGTGCTGTGGAAGCTGCGTGCAACGGCGGAGGCATCACGGGATTACGGACTGTGACCACGAGGAAATGCTGGGGCGACGCGCGCGCGGCGTCGGGAAGCACTGCCTCCAGCCGCAGAGCCGTTTGGCCGGCGCATGCGGTCAGGCACAAGACAAGCAGCAGTACAATGCCTGTGGATATTTTGTGCAAGACTTTCAACTACTTACAACAACCAAGTGCTGGGGCACAAGGCCCATGTGTAAGTGCCCGAAGGGCAGGAGGGGGTTGTGGTCAGAGGCGCAGAGTTGCGGAGAACGTCCAAGTTCCATTGGCCGTTTGGTCGCCATATAGCCGACTCACCGTGCCTTCAGCGAAGTAGTGGCTGACCTCCAAGCTTAGCTGCCGATAGACATAAGACACGCCTGCATCAGCGGCCTAGTAACTGACGCCAAACAATTGCTGCAGATCGTAACAGCCGGCACCTGCGGTGAGCGATAAGCCGTATTTGACCGGCCATCGCCCGGTAACCTCCAGGGGCGCCCGAAGGTTCGTGCCTCGCGAACCCAAGGTTCGAATAGATGCTGTTATTTGGCTGGTATGAGAGCGTGGCGGCAAGCCGGTCGAGGTAACTAATGCTGACGGACAGCTCATCGTAGTCATAGTGAGCTGGCCGAGGATCGTCGATGTAGGTGTAGTGCGTGTAGGCAAGTCGGGCGCTGAAGTCGCTACCGAGCGCATGAGTGTAGCCGGTGTACAAATCAACCTCGGCCGATGCACCTGCATGCGGATACGGGTTGACGTTGGAACCCCAGGCACCAACGAGCCAGCCCAGCGGGCTCTGATAGCTGCCACCGCCCTGCACTGCTCCAGTATCGTAGGTCTGCGACACCCCTCGAAAGACATAGTCCGTGGTCGCGCCGATAGTCGTACTCCAGGGGCTCTGGGCATAGACATCGGTGATGGTAGAAAGCAGCAGCGCGAGCGCGACCCGCAGCGGTGCGGACGTAAGCCGCACGCAAATCAAATGGATCTCCCCTTCACTACTCTGATCTCATTGGCTTGGGAGTATGCGAGTCATGCCCGACTCCCCTCCCCCGGCTGGCCGCTCGGCGTATGACCCCGCTTTTCGACCCGGCGTTCACAGGCTTTCAAGGGATAGCGGTGTCCAGCGCGCCGCACGACGTGCGATCCGCGCGGGCGCCGATTCGTCGTCGTAGTCCATCGGCACGGGGCGA
Source organism: Steroidobacteraceae bacterium (assembly GCA_049584935.1). Taxonomy (GTDB): domain Bacteria; phylum Pseudomonadota; class Gammaproteobacteria; order Steroidobacterales; family Steroidobacteraceae; genus FEN-1191. The sequence goes on along the minus strand of JBAUYT010000154.1, from coordinate 4,798 downwards.
GCTAAATCCGGCGGCAGCAGCAGCAACGCCCGTATGTTTAGCAGCCCAAACCGCGCGCCGTCGACGTCGGTGGTTGCCCCAACATAGGCTCCGCAGAAACGGCAGATGAAAAAATCAGCCGTCCGGGCACCGAATCGATAGCGCTGCAATTCGTCACCGGCGGAGGCATCGAAGCGCAGGCGCCCGGCCGGATCGGACGTGGTCATCGCCCCGTGCAGGCGGCAGAAGCTGCACTGGCAGGCTCGGATAGCCCACTCGCCCGGACGCAGGGCGGTGCTAAAGCGCAAGCTAAGCGCGCCACAATGACAGGCTCCGCGGTATTCATTAACCGCTCGGCGTTCCGACTCACTGGCTCCGATCGTTGTATCACTCCGCGTACAGCGAGTGCAGCGCACGGTCGGAGCGTGGCAGACAGTCACGATCCGGGTTCAGCGATACCAGCACGGAGGTCGCTCTGCTGACAATATTCCGACGCGGTACGAACCCAATGACGCGCGAATCGGCACTGTTGTCCCGATTATCGCCGAGCACGAAGTACATGCCAGGTGGCACGGTCACCGGTCCCCGCTGTCATACGCCCGACTTTAAGTTAGTCAGCGCGCGGCAGGCAACCGGATGTACCACAGGCATAAATCTCTTGCGAGGCCTCGGCTTGGCGGCGATTCCCACATCGATGCTGAAGAGAGTCTGCGCTGACGACGCATGCCTACGAGAGCTGGCATGTCGAAGTGCCCTCTGTATCTGTTCGAAGATTTTCGGCTCTCGATCGATCGAACTAATCGTTCGCCGGATTCTGGTTACAGGGAATATACAGGAAAGCTATAGGAGAGACTGCAACTGGTTGATTCGGCGAGAGAACATGGCGCCGCAGCGTAGTGATGCAACGCCCCTGCGTCAGAGATGCAACGCCAGGACGTGAGGCTTGCGCTGTGGTGGTTGGCAGAGTTGCCACGCAGGCGTGGCAACTAACGATATGAAAGCTTTCAAGGATCAATGGGTTAGTCGAAAAACGGCAGAGATGTAACGATCGCCCTGAAGGTCCCCGCAAACATCTCATTTCTCAGGGATTTTCCCCTGGCTGGGCAAACAAGAGTGAATCCGCCCGGCAGAGATGTCACGCGGACTCCGCCACTTTGCGCCAGCGGAGAACAGTCAGCTTACGGTTGAACGTTCGCGCGGCACATGCGGTCGGGAGGGTCCCAGCAGCAATCCCACGTCCGCGGGTTTTACTCTGGCGTCGGGGTAAACCGCCAGCACTCGTCTGAGCGAATCCAGGAAGAAATGGCGAAACTTGCGCGGCTCCGAGTACCCATGTCCAAACTGTCCGGATAGCTGCGCCCAGGTCACGGTGGTCGGGCGGCTTAAATGGAACAAGCGGTGGACCAGCCACGCATAGACATCGAGATCCATCGGGCTCTTCCGCAGTTTTCGTATCGCCGCAGTAGACAGCGGTGCCGAGCGCTCCAGTATCGACTGAAACAACACTGACGACAGCACCAGAGAACTACCCTGCCCTACGACTTCGGTGTCGTCCCACCAGAGCCGGGCCTCTTCGGCAAACAGTGCCTGGCGGATGTGAAGTCCGGTTCGACCACTACTGTCCCTGACGTTTTCGTCGATGGAAATTGCGCAGTGGATGAGTCGCAGCAGTTGGTTGGTATAGACGCGCAAGGAGCCTCGCTCGCCGCGCGTAATCGGAACCTCGAGGCACCGCAGGAATTCATGAATCGAGCGCCCGAGGTAGATTTCTGGGGAGCGCGTGCGCACGGCTTCCGAGGCGCAATAGATGGTCAGCAGCCGCGCGGGAACGCCATAGGGGAGCCCGATTTCCCGGCGCGTGGCCGAAAGGGTGAGCTCGAGCCAGCCGTTGCGCCGTGTGAAGGCGTCGGCGTCACGAGGGTCGCCATGTGGAAACGAGCATTGGATCAACGGCACATACTGAAAGGAGATCCCCTCGGCGGGCGCGTCGCGGAGGTTGGCCTGTGGGAGTCGTACATCTGGCAATTCACGCGCGGCCGCCATAGCAGCGATGGAACTTGGAGTGCTGTGTGCGAGCATGCGTGACGAGAGCACGTCCGCGACCAGGGTTGGAGATCGGATTGGAAATTGCGAGTGGGATTGGCTGGGGGTCTTCTGCGCCCGCATGAGCGCGCGGCTCGCGGGCGGCGGCGGCAGCGCATCGGGGGAAAACTGTGGGAAGCGCGCTGCTATCAGGTCGGGCGGGTAGCCGCTGCGTATGAGCTGCGAAGCGATGCGAAGCTCAGAGTACCCGAGACTTGCGTAAACCCGACAGGCCTTTTCTATCTGGGCGCTGTGGGAGGCATTTTCCGCACCGTCCGCCATACAGCTCCATCGCACTTCGTGCATTGTTTGGCTTCACGCGCGGATTTCTGATAGTTTTTGACAGAAATCCGTGGGCGACGGCCTTCACAAGGAGTTGAGTGTGCCAGCGGTGCGCGCGATTGACAAGTTGGGCGATATCCTCGCCAGCAGCGAAACCTTCCTAGATCGTATGCATTCGCTCGGTGCCGAACCGCACCAGCGCAAGACGTTCCAGCGGCTGTTCAGTCCCGGCGAGGCCGCCGAGATGGTCGGTCGTGACCGCACCACTCTGGCGCGGGCGGAGGTCGACATCGGCCTCGCGCAGGCGGCCCGGAATCCGGGTAACAACCGCCGGGTAGGATACACGCTGGCGCAGATCCAAGCCTTTCGAACGCATTTTGGCACCCTCCCCTGGCGCGATCCGACGGATTCTCCGCTCGTCATTGCTTGCCAGAACTTTAAAGGAGGTGTGGGAAAGTCGACGACCTGCGTCAATTTTGCGCATTACCTTGCACTCAAAGGCTATCGCATATTGGTGATTGATACCGACAGTCAGGCCACCACGACGTCCATGTTTGGCTACGTCCCGGATGCAGACATAACCCAGGACGATACGGTGTTGCCCTATCTTGCTAGCGATCAGGCGTCGCTCAGTTACGGCATTCGGCCCACCTACTTTCCTGGTATCGATCTGGTGCCGGCCTGCCTGGCGCTGTACGAAGCCGAGATCGCCATTGTCATGCGGGTCGCGGCGCAGCCAACTCCGGCACAACGGATCGCCTTCTTCAGTGAGCTGCGATACGGCATTCAGACCGTGGCGGACGCCTATGACGTTATTCTCGTGGACAGCCCTCCCGCCCTGGGCATGATTTCAGTAAACGTACTGATGGCCGCGGACGCACTGCTGGTGCCCTCGGCCGCGCGCATGTTTGATTTCTCCAGTACGGTGCAGTTTTTCCGTATGGTTCACAATTACATCGGACAGCTCGATCCCACTAAGACCTATCGCTGGATCTCGGTTTTGACCACCCTTTTTGACCGTCGCTATGAGAGCCAGAAGCAATTTTTTGAAGTCATGCGAGCCTGCTTTGGAGACTCCGTACTTCAACGGGTGTTTTTTCACTCAAGTGCGGTCATTAACTCGGCCGCGCAATTCATTACCCCCTACGAACAGCTGAAGCCCGACCGCACGGTTCTGGAGATGATGGATAGCGTTTTCTCGGAGATTGAGCTTGGTCTGCTGCGGGAGTGGCCGTCGAAGGCTGCTCAACTCAGTCAGCGAGGTATCACCTGATACCGGGCCGGTTTCGTCGCGAAACATAGGTAACCAGCTGACTTTGAAGGGAAATGTCGCGTAAGTGTAGAATGGAGGACGGGCATGGCAAGTCGAATTTTCGGTGGAGCGAATCTAAGCGATATCGCGCGCGCAGCGCGCGAGCGGCCAATCCCTGGGTCCCCGGAGGCGGATAAAACCGCCCCCGGTCGTCCGATCCTGGCCGCGGCCGAGCTGGCACTGACCGGGCGCGTTGCGCCACCGCTGGAAAGGGAGAACGTGTTTTCGGTGGATCCGCGGCGTTGCCGCCCTTGGGCGCATCATAACCGGACCGCCGCCTGGTACACGCGCGATCGCTGCCAGGATCTGATCGAATCGATTGCCAAGGACGGTCAGCAGGAGCCGGTGGTTGCTCGCAAGCTGGTCGGCGATTCGAACTTCGATTTTGAGCTGATATACGGCATGCGCCGCCGCTTCGCCTGTGAGTTCCTCAACGCTAGACTCAAGCTCCGCGTCATCGAAGCTGACGATGCGCGCGCCGCCGTGCTCATGCACATCGAGAATGCCGACCGGCAGGACATCACGCCGATGGAGCGCGCGATCTCATTTCAGTCGCAGCTCGAGGCCCGCATATTCCCGACTCAGGACGCGCTCGCCGACGCCATCGGGCTCACGAAAGGGCAGGTGAGCAAGCTCGTCAAAGCCGCAACGCTCATGCGGCAGGCGACCCTAACGCAATTGTTCCCCGACAAGAGCGCGGTGCCAGTTGACGCGGCCTATAAACTGGCGATGCTCTGGGAGCGTCCGGGTGCGAAGGAAGTAATCCTGAAGGCAGCTCAGAATCTGCTGCAGAAGGAGCGTGCGGGGCGGGTCCCTGCCGAGACGCTGAAGAACCTGATGGCAAGTCTCGATCGCTCGCGAAAATTTGATCCAATTCAGAGGCAGTACAATCTGGGAGCGGCAGGGCGCGTCACCGTCACTCGAAATGCCCGCGGCAAAGTAACCTTTGCTTTTCCCCTGGGGCTTGCCGGAATTGACGCAGAATTGGTGCTCAAAACGCTGGAGCAGATTCTTGGGGAACTGTCGTAGCGTGGAACATCGGCGTTCACAACGAGAACAAAGACCGGGTACTTCACCAACTAAGTCAATGGGATAGATTTGCTCGTGCTGCCTAATTCGTGGAACATCGAGCCTCATCGGTGC
>JBAUYT010000153.1:0-33501 GCA_049584935.1 Steroidobacteraceae bacterium | reverse complement strand
ACCTGCACGCGCGCCGCGCAGCCCACCAGGCCGCCCCGCTCGGCGCGGGCGAACTCGAGTATCAGACCTTCGCCAACGGTTTTCCCTTCGAGGAAACCGCCGATCAGTCCGAGGCTATCCGCCAGGTGCTCAGCGACATGCAGTCGACCCGGCCGATGGACCGCGTGGTCTGCGGTGATGTCGGCTTCGGCAAGACCGAAGTCGCCATGCGTGCCGCGTTCGTGGCGGTCCAGGCGGGACGTCAGGTCGCGGTGCTGGTGCCGACCACGCTGCTGGCGCAGCAGCATCTGCAGAGTTTCCGCGACCGCTTCGCCGACTGGCCGGTACGCATCGAGGCGCTATCGCGCTTTCGCTCGACTGCCGAAACCGCCACCGTGCTCGCCGAACTGGAGCGCGGCACGATCGACATCGTCATCGCCACCCACCGGTTGTTGCACACGGATGCGCGTTTCAAAAACCTGGGACTCATCGTGGTCGACGAGGAACATCGCTTCGGCGTGCGCGACAAGGAGCGCCTCAAGACGCTGCGCGCCGAAGTGCACGTGCTGACTCTCACGGCCACGCCGATTCCGCGAACGCTCAACATGGCGCTCGGCGGGCTGCGCAATCTGTCGCTGATCACGACCCCGCCGGCGGCGCGCGTGGCGATCAAAACCTTCGTGATCGAATGGCATGCGGCCACGCTGCGCGAAGCGGTGCTGCGCGAGCTGCGGCGCGGCGGCCAGGTCTACTTCGTCCACAACGAGATCCAGGGCATCGACAAGGCGGCCGCCGAAATAGCCAGATTGGTGCCCGAGGCGGACGTGCGCATCGCCCACGGCCAGATGCGCGAGCGTGAACTCGAGCAACTGATGGTGGATTTCTATCACCGGCGCTTCAACCTGCTGGTCTGTACCACCATCATCGAAAGCGGCATTGACGTGCCGAGCGCCAACACCATCCTGATCGACCGCGCCGATCGGCTGGGGCTGGCGCAGCTGCATCAGCTGCGCGGACGCGTCGGCCGCTCGCACCATCGCGCCTATGCCTACCTGATCGTGCCATCGCGCAAAGGCCTGATCGGTGATGCCGCCAAGCGGCTCGAGGCCATCGAGTCGCTCGAGGAGCTCGGCGCCGGTTTCGTATTGGCGACGCACGATCTCGAGATCCGCGGCGCCGGCGAATTCCTCGGCGAAAAGCAGACCGGCGAGCTCAGCGAGGTGGGCCTGTCCATGTACCTCGAGATGCTGCAGCAGGCCGTGCAGGCCATGCGCGATGGACGCGAACCGTTGCTCGACCGGCCGCTGGCGGCGGTGAGCGAGATCGAACTGCACGTGCCGGCACTGCTGCCCGAAGACTACGTCGGCGACGTGCACCTACGGCTGGCGCTCTACCAGCGCATCGCCGCCGCGGATGCCGCCAGCCTCGAGGATATGGCCGCCGAGCTCATCGACCGCTTTGGCGCGCTGCCGACTCCTGCCCAGCACCTGCTGCAGTTGGCGCGGCTGCGGCTGCGGGCACGCGCGCTGGGTGTGCGACGCCTCGAGCTCGGACCCAGCGGCGGCAGCATGCTGTTCGAGGAGCGCAACCAGGTCGAGCCGTCGCGCATTCTCGGGCTGATCCAGCGGCAGGCCCAGGAATACCGGCTCGAGGGCTCCTACAAGCTGCGCATCACGCGCGCGCTGGCAGAGCCGCAGCAACGCTTCGTGCGCGCCGACGCGCTGCTGGCCTACCTGGCGGCGGACTGAGCGGACGGGCCTGCTACCATAGCCGCATGAGAATCATTCAGGCGTTGGCGATGCTACTGGGCCTGGCCGTGCTCGCGAGCGCGGCGCCGGCGCGGGGACAGCAGTCCAGTGGGTTGTACGCAGTGGAGCTGATCGTGTTCCGCGTCTCGAGTCCCTCGGGCAACGAAGACTGGAGCGCCGTGCCGCCGGGCCGTGGCTTCGGCAACGAAAGCACGCGCGGCGGCACGCCGCAAGTGGTGCGCGTGCTGCCGCCCAGCGACTACCGGCTCGCCAGCGTCGAGACCACGCTGCGCGGCAGTGGCACCTGGCGGCCGATCGCGCACGCCGCCTGGATTCAGACCGCCGCCAACTGGGGCACGCATATCGGCATCGCGCTGGCGGATGTCGGCATCAACACCCCGGGCCTCAGCGGCATGGTCTATCTCGAGCGCGCCACCTACCTGCATCTCGGCATGGACCTGACCCTCAATGCCGGCGGCGTCAACTACTCGATCAAGGAAATGCGCAGCGTCAAGTACAACGAGCGGCAGTACTTCGATCACCCGGCCTTCGGTGTCATCGCGCTGGTGTCGCCCGTCAGCGGTGGCGGCACGGCCGCGGCGCACTAGCGAGCCGCCGGCGCCGACAGCTCGAGCGACGTGCCGGTGTAGCGCGTCCAGGTCTGCGAGCGGCCGAGCAGCGACACGCCGATAAAACCACGCACCTTGAGATGGTCCTGATCGAGGACTTCGAGGTGACACTTGTAGGTGCGACCGCTGTCGGGGTCGTAGATGGTGCCGCCGCTCCAGGCATTGGCGCCGTCCTCGTGCATGCCGAGCACGATGATCTGGCCCAGCAGCAACTGTTGCCGCCGCGACGCGTCGGGATTCTTCACATCGAGCCGTCCGGGTGCGTTGCCGCCGATGATCCTGCCCTGGTAGCTGCCATCGCCGAGGCGGGTGATTTCGATGATGCCGTCGCGCGGTTCGGTCAGCCAGCGGCCCAGCAGCACCGGCGCCGCGGTGTCCGCCGCCCGCGCCGCCAATGGCTGCAGCAGGGCCAGCGCCAGGCCCAGCATCAGCGCGGTGCACTTCATACGTCCTCCGGCCTCAGTACCGCGATCGGTGCCTCGTGATCTTCCTTGGCGCGTGACAGCGCCTTCATGACCGCCTGCACCAGCACGTCAGCGGTTTGTTCTCCGGTCGGATGCAGACTGGCGGCGCCGACGCTGACCGAGACGAACTTCTGCCGGCGCGCGGCACGCGGATGGTGGATGTGCTGCCCCAGCACCTTTTGCGCCACCGCGCCGGCGAAGGCCGGCACCACCTCGAGATCGGGATTGCGCACCAGCGCGATGATGCGCCCACCTTCCCAGCGCGCCACCACGTCGGCGCCGCGGCGAAAGGCGGTGCCGATGACGCCGGCAACGCGACGGATGCAGGCATCGCCGGCGGCGCGACCGAACGTGTCGTTGTAGCTGGTGAGATCGTCGATATCGAACACGATCAGCGTCACCAGCCGCGCCTCGCGCGCGCCGACCTGCCAGTCGTGCTGCAGCAGCTCCTCGAAGTATGCGCGCGAACACAGACCGGACAGCCGGTCCTCGCGCAGCCAGGTCGGCAGCCCACTGGAGCGTCGCAGGCCGGAACGTTCACGCTCGGTGACATCCCGATGGAAACCGACGAAGTGGGTGACACTGCCCTCGGCACCGCGCAGCGGCTGGACCAGCATTTCGTTCCAGAACTGAGTGCCGTCCTTGCGGTAATTGCGCAGCAGGACCCGGCAGCTTTCCCCCTGGGAAATGGCGGCACGCAGCTGATTGCGCCCTTCCTGGTCCCGATCCCAGGACTGCAGGCGGCGCAGATCGTGGCCGATCAGCTCGTCCGCGCCATAGCCGCTCATGCGTTCGAACGCGTTGTTGACGTAGACGACGGGCTGGTGCTCACTGGAACTCTCGCAGACGACGATGCCCTCGGGGGATGCGTCCAGCACCCCCCTGAGGAATTCGGCCGACCATTGCCCATTTGCTGTCAATCGTCCCCCGCTTCGCCGGCAGCGGGTTCAAACCTGAGTTCCGGCTTTGCCGCACTGCGTTCTAGCCATTCTCGCGCGCTTCGCCAGCTCGCGGAAGCCTCCAGAGTCTCAAAACCCAGGTGTTTGCGGCCGCGCATGCGGATCAAGCGCAGTTGCGAGGCCGGATCCGCACGCGGTTTGAACTGATCGAGCAGCCGTTCGACGCCGGGGCGATCGTTGCAGACCGGTAATACGTCACAACCTGCGGCCTGCGCGCGCCCGGCGCGCTCGGGCAGATCGCCGGCGCTGGCGGCGGCGGCCATCGTCAGATCGTCGGCAAACACCAGGCCCGCAAACTGCAGCTGGTGGCGCAGCTCGCCCACGATCCAGCGCTGCGAGAAGCTGGCAGGCACGGAATCGACCGCCGGAAACAGCACGTGCGCCACCATCACCGCCGGCAGGCCGTTGGCTATCAGGCGGCGATAGGGCAACAGGTCGGCATCGAGATCGGTCAGTTCGCGCCGGTCTACCGGCAGCGCCAGGTGCGAGTCCGCCACCACCGCGCCGTGCCCGGGAAAGTGCTTGGCCGTGGCTGCCATGCCGGCGTCGCGCATGCCGTGCGCATAGGCCACCGCCAGCGGCGCGACCACGTCGGCGCGGGCGTGAAAGGCGCGATCACCGATGATCTCGGACAGGCCGTAGTCCAGGTCGACGCAGGGCGCGAAGGAGAAATCCAGGCCGCAGGCGAGCAGCTCCGCAGCCATGAGCCAGCCTAGAGCGCGTGCCATCGCCAGCCCGCGCGGCGCGTCGTCGTCATAGGCATGGCCGATGCGGCGCAGTGGCGGCAGCGGCGAGAAGCCTTCGCGCAAGCGCTGCACCCGCCCGCCTTCCTGATCCACGGCAATCAGAAGTGCCGGGCTGCGCACCGAGTGGATCGCACCCACGAGTGCACACAACTGCGCGCGATCGCGGTAGTTGCGGCTGAACAGGATGACGCTGCCCACGAGCGGATGACCCAGCAGCTCGCGGTCGGCGGCCGAGAGCTCGGTGCCCGCAATGTCGACCATGAGGGGGCCGAGACTCATGTGGCCGCCCGCAGGCGTTCCGGCCAGTGCGTGTAAGGATGCTGTGCCAGCCTGAAGTTGTAGTAACGCTGCTCGTGCGTAACCTCGACGCCGAGCCAGGCCGGCCGCGCGAATTCCTGCGCTTCCGATTCCAGCTCGATCTCGGCGATGACCAGCCCGGCATTGGCGCCGAGAAACTCGTCGATCTCCCAGCGGTTGCCGTCGTGCACGACGATGTGGCGCCACTTCTCGAGTGGTGGGCCCTCGCAGAGCCGATCGAGCATCTGCTGCGCATCGCCAGGATCGATCGCCACTTCGTACTCATCGCGCGCACGGCCGGGTGTCATGGCCTTGACCGACAGCCAGGCCTGATCGCCCGCGAGGCGCACGCGCACCGAGGCACGCGCGGTATTGGCGAGATACCCTTGGCGCAGCAGCCTGCGGCTGGCAGCCGCGGCGCGCCAGCTTTGATCAACTATCCGGAACTTGCGCTCGATCTCAACGGCCATGGCCGCCTCCGTGCGGCTGCAGCAGCGCCAGCGATTCCACGTGCGCCGTGTGGCTAAACATATCGACCACGCCGGCTGCGAGCAATTCGAATCCGTGTTGGTGCACCAGCTCGCCGAGGTCGCGCGCCAGCGTACCCGGATGGCAGGAGACGTACAGCAGGCGCCGCGGCGCGAGCCGTGCGATCTGCGGCAGCAACTCGCGCGCGCCCACGCGCGGTGGATCGAGCAGCACGTGGGTGTACGCGGACCGCAACCAGGCGGCCCCGGGCAGGTCGGTCCCCGACAGGTCGGCGCAATGGAATTCGGCGTTGTCAATGCCGTTGCGGCGTGCGTTGGCGCGCGCACGCTCGACCAGCGCGGCATCTCCTTCCACGCCGACGACCGCGGCAGCGCGGCGCGCGAGCGGCAGCGAAAAGTTGCCGAGACCGCAGAAGAGATCGAGCACGCGTGCATCGGACTCGAGCTGCAGCAGCCCGGGCGCCGCCGCCACCAGCGCGCGATTGACCTCGGCGTTGATCTGCACGAAATCGGTGGGCCTGAATTCGAGTTCGACCGCGGCCTCGGGCAGGGTGTAGCTGAGTTCGGGGGCGGGTTCGGTCAGTGGGCGCACGCTGTCGAGCCCGCCGGCCTGCAGATAGAAGCGCACGCCGTGCTGCAGCTCGAACGCGCGCAGCAGCGCGGCATCGCCGGTCGATGGCGCCGCCAGCACGCGCAGCACCAGCGCGGTAGTCTGCTCGGCCACCGCCACCTCGATCTGCGGCAGCTGCTGGCGAATCGATAGCTGCCCGATCAGCGCCGCCAGCGGTGTAATCAGCTCGCCGACCGGGGCTGCCAGCACTTCGCAACGATCCAGGCTTGCGATCAGAGGCGACGAGCGCTCCCGAAATCCCACCAGCACCCGGCCCTTCTTGCTGACATATTTGACGCCGAGACGGGCGCGCCGGCGGTAAGCCCACGGCCGGCTCGTGACGGGCTCGAGCCACCGCGGCGGCGTCAGCTGCGCGATGCGTTCGAGGCTCTCGGCCAGCTGCCGCTGCTTGAGCCCAATCTGCAATGGGTGATCGAGGTGCTGCAGGGCGCAGCCGCCGCAGATGTCAAAGTGAGCGCAGCGTGCCGGCACCCGGCCCGGCGCCGGCTCGAGCACGGCCTCGAGCAGCGCATCGTCGTACTGGCGGTGGCGGCGGGCGCGACGGAAGCGCACCAACTCGCCTGGCAGCGCACCCGCGATCAGCGCGGTCTTGCCCTCGCGGACGATGCCTTCGCCGCCGTGACTCAATCCGACGACCCGCCCGGTTTCGGGATTGACGGAACCGCTCCGCATCAAGCCGCCGCGGTCCATGCCTCGAGAAACTCTGCATGATGCGGCTCGCCCGAGGCACGCAGCAGCGCCCGCAGGCGCTCGAATTCGGCCTCGAGCGCGGTGCGGTCGAGACGCGCTCGCAGGTGCTGGAAGCGCAGGTAGATGAGGTAGGTATTGATGACGTCGGTCTCGCAGTAACGCCGTACTGCCGCCAGCTCGCCGGCCAGATAGGCGTCCCACACCTGTTCGCCCGAAAAGCCGAGCTTGCCCGGAAAGCCGAGCAGCGCGGCCACGTCGTTGAGCTTGGCGCGTGCGCGCGGCTGGAACCCCGACAGCACATCCATGAGATCCAGGTGCCGCCAGTGGTAGCGGCTGAGGTAATTGTTGTAGCGGAAGCTGTTGTCGTCGTCTCCCGTCTCCCAATAGCGGGGCGCCTGCACGCCCGCGCGCAGCGAGCGGTAGTGCAGCACCGGCAAGTCGAAGCCACCGCCGTTCCATGACACCAGTTCCGGCAGGTACTTTTCGATGCCGTCGAAGAAGCGCGCCAGCAGTTCGGGCTCGCCCGAGCCGAGATCGCCGAGGCTCCAGACCTTGAGTTGATCGCGCGAGCGCAGCACGCAGGAGATGGCGATGACCCGCTGCTGCAGGTGCGGCAGAAACTCGACGCCGGCGCTGGCGCGCTGCTGCGCGAACATCGCCTTGGCCACGGCCGCATCGTCCAGGCCCGCAAGGTTATAGAGGCGGCGGCCGAACTCGACGTCCGGTACGGTCTCGATGTCGAATACCAGCACGTTCATCGCAGCGCCTCGGGCGGTGCCCGCAACAGGATGGCGACTGCGACCACCAGGCCGGCCTCGTCGCTCAGGGTCACGTGCCCCTCGCCGACGCCGAGACGTCGCCGCAGCTGCTCGCCGCGCCCGGAGTACACCACTTCGGGCTTGCCCCACTCGTTCTGCACCACGCCCACGTCGCGGATCCAGACTCCGTGTGCGAAGCCGGTACCCAGTGCCTTGACGATCGCCTCCTTGGCGGCAAAGCGCATGGCGAGAAAGCGCTCCGGTCGTCGCGTGCGTTCGAACTGTGCGCGCTCCTCCGGCATCAGCAGCCGGTCGACCAGGTGCTGGCCGAAGCGCTCGAAGGTGGCCTGCACGCGTTTGGCTTCGAGCACGTCGATGCCAACGCCGAAGATCATGCCCGCGCCGCCAGCATCAGTGCCTTCATGTCGCGCACCGCCACCACCAGCCCATCGAACAGCGCGCGCGCGACGATGGCGTGACCGATATTGAGCTCGACGATCTCCGGTATCGCGGCCACCGGTGCGACGTTCTGATAATTGAGGCCATGGCCCGCATGCACCTCCAGGCCCAGACGCGCGGCCAGCTGGGCCGCCTGCCGCAGGCGCACGAGCTCACGCGCCTGTCCGGCACCGACAGTGTCGGCGTAGGCGCCGGTGTGCAGCTCGACCACGGCAGCGCCGGTCTGGCGTGCCGCCTCGATCTGCCGCGGCTCCGGATCGATGAACAGCGCCACACGAATACCCGCAGCGGCCAGCTCGGCGCAGCGCTCGCGCAAGCTACCCGCGCCGGCGGCGACATCGAGGCCGCCCTCGGTGGTGAGCTCGGCGCGCCGCTCGGGCACCAGGCAGCAATCGGCCGGCCGCTGGGCGCAGGCAAAGCTGATCATTGCCGTAGTTACTGCCATCTCGAGATTCATGCGTGTCGACAGCAGCTCACGCAGCAACTGCACGTCGCGCTCCTGAATGTGGCGGCGGTCCTCGCGCAGGTGCAGCGTAATGTTCTCGGCGCCGGCCTGCTCCGCCAGCAGCGCCGCCTGCAACGGCTCGGGATAGCGCGTGTGGCGCTGCTGGCGCAGCGTAGCCACGTGATCGATGTTGACGCCGAGTGCGATTGTCGTGCTCATCGGGCGGTGCGCTCCTTGCGCGGAAAATTCGCCAGCGATCGCGCCACCAGGCGGGTGCGCAGCTGGCGGCCGTCGAGACAATGATCGATGGCGGCGCGCATCAGGGCGCGCGCCTGGCGGGCATCGGACTCGCAGTTCGAGGCCGGGCTACCCGCCAGCCGTTGCAGCACCAGACCGCTGACGGCACCCTCACTCCCAGCCGCCGCCCGGACCAGGCCATGCACGCCGGGCCGATAGCGATAGTACGCATCGGCCTGCACCGGCTGGCCGGTATCGGCCTCGGCCAGCAGATTGAGCCCGTAGCCGACCAGCTCCAGCAGGCGCGCCTCGAATTGCCGCAACGACGCGTCGGCTGCCGAGCCCGACTTGAGCTGCAGCAGGGTGGCGGCGTAGTGGTCGAACAGCTCGGGGTGCGGGTCGTGTCGTGTCGTCAGCGTCAGCAGCAGCTCGTTGAGATAGGAGCCGCTCAGGAATTGTTGTGGCGGCAGCGCGCGCTGCCAGCCATCGACGCTCTCGGCCGCGGTCAGCTGCGGCGCCTCGCCGCGGCCGCTCCACGACAGCAGCAGCGGCTGGAATGGCTGCAGCGCGCCGAAGCGTGGCCGTGGTCCGCGCACCCCGCGCGCGAATACGGTCATGCGGCCGTAGTCCCGCGTGAAGGTTTCGATGATCAGGCTGCTGTCACGAAACGGGCGGTGGTACAGCACGTAGCCACGCGTCAGCTGCACCCGGTGCGCCGCGCGGCTCATTCGAGTCCCAGCTGGCGCAACGCGCGCGCATCGTCCGCCCAGTCCTCGCGCACCTTGACCCAGAGCGTCAGATGAAAGCGGCCGCCGAGCAGGCGATTGAGCTCCAGGCGCGCGGCACGGCCGACGCGCTTGAGGCGCGAACCGTCCGCGCCGATGACGATGGGCTTGTGGCCGGCGCGATCGACCCATATGACCGCAGACACTTCCTGGCGACCGTCTGGCAGCGTTTCGAGCTGCTCGAGTTCCACCGCGATGCCGTATGGCAGCTCTTCGACCAGCTCGAGCGTGAGCTTCTCGCGGACGATCTCGGCGATGCGAAAGCTGGGCGTGCGGTCCGTCACTTGGTCGGCCGGAAACATCGCCGGGCCCGCCGGCAGCGTCTCGACGATCACGCGCCTGAGGTCGTCGAGATTGCTGCCGCTGCGCGCCGAGATCGGCACGATGGCGCGGAACTCGTGCCGCTCCGCCAGCTCCTTGAGATACGGCAACAACCGTTCGCGTGGCCGCACGCGGTCGATCTTGTTGACCACTGCTATGGCAGCACGGCCGCTGTCGCGAACGCGCGCGAGTGCCAGCTCGTCCTCTTCGGTCCACCGCAGCGCTTCCAGCAGCAGCAGCACGATGTCGGCGTCGCCGAGTGCGGCCGCCGCGGTGCGGTTCATCGCCCGATTGAGCGCGCGCCGCTGCCCGAGGTGCAGTCCCGGAGTATCGACGAAGGCGATCTGCGCTCGTGGCAACTGCAGCAGGCCGATCAGGCGGTGACGCGTGGTCTGCGGCCGGGGCGTAACGATGCTGATCTTCTGTCCAACCAGCGCATTCAACAGCGTCGATTTGCCGACGTTGGGCCGGCCGGCCAGGGCAACGAAGCCGCTGCGGAATTCGGTTTCGCTCATCGGATCCGCTCGAGCACCTGCGCCGCTGCGGCCTGTTCGGCGCGCCGCCGGCTCGAGCCCTCGCCGGCGCCACGCGCGGCCATGGCGTCGACCTCGCAGGTGACGCGAAACAGCTGCGCGTGCAGCTCACCCTCCACGCTTTCGATCAGGTATCTCGGCAGCGGCAGGCCGCGGGACTGCAGCAGCTCCTGCAGGCGCGTCTTCGGATCCTTGAGTTCGCCATCGAGCGTGCCCGGTTCAGGCAGGCCGCTCTCGAGCCAGCGCAATACGCCGGCCCGCGCGGCCTCGAGACCGCCGTCGAGGTAGAGCGCTCCGCAGATTGCTTCGAGTGCATCGGCCAGGATCGATTCACGCCGATAACCGCCGCTCTTGAGCTCGCCTGGCCCCAGCACCAGCCACTCGCCGATGCGAATGGCGGCGGCCTGCTGCGCCAGGAACTCACCGCTGACCATGCGCGCCCGCAGCCGGCTGAGGCTGCCCTCGTCGGCCTCGGGAAAGCGCTCGATCAGGTACTGCGCGCTGATCAGGCTCAGAACGGCATCGCCGAGAAATTCGAGCCGCTCGTTGTTCGACCCGCCGGCGCTGCGGTGGGTCAGCGCGGTCTCGAACCAGGCCAGTTCCTTCGGCTCGTAGCCGAAGGTCGACTGCAGCCAGGCCCGCAGCCGGGGCGCGCGCGTCACTGCACCTCGACCTGCTTGTGGAACTGCAGCAGCAGCGAGATGTTGCCGAACAGCGGCGCGACATCCTCGTAGTCGGCAATGATGACCATGTGGTCACCTTCGCGATGCACATCGAGATCCTTGGGCGACGGATGCTCGATGCTCTGCACGTCGAAGTTCTTTTCGATCGAGGTGCGCAGTATGACCGGGTTGGACATCGAGCTGCTCTTGGCATCCGCGGCAACCAGCGACAACGCCTTCGAGACGTTCATGGCATTGAGATACATGGGGATCACGCGGATGCCCGCGTAGCCGACGACGGCGACGGGAACCAGCAGAATCAACCAGCCGATAAAAGTAATTCCGCGCTGTGAGTGGCGCATGTTCAGCACTCCCTGTGGCTATGGCTTCGAACGACTCCACCGCGATCGGCCGGCGGCGCGCTTATTCGATGCGCCGGCCGATGCGGTTCCATTTTGGTCCTCCGGAACGCTGCAGGTCCCAATTGAACCAGATTCGGGTGGCCTTGCCGACCAGGTGGTCCTCGGGGACGAAGCCCCAGAACCGGCCGTCGTAGCTGTTGTCACGGTTGTCGCCGATCATGAGGTACTGGCCCGGCGGCACGACCATCTCGTGCGCATCACCATGATCGTGGGCCCCCGGCACGCTCGGCTCGACGCAGACGTAGTTGCGCTCCAGCCGGCGGTTACAGGTGGGACCGGGCGGCGCGACCAGCTCGTCGGGCGACTGGCAGGAAAGGATCTGGTGCCGGTGCTTGCCCAGGGTCTCGTTCGACAGTCGCATGTTGTGATAGCAGCCGTCGTCGAAGCGACCATCGCCCTGCAGCGGCACGGGCTGGCCGTTGATGATGAGCTGGTCGGAAACGATCTCGACGTGATCGCCCGGCAAGCCGACCAGCCGCTTGATGTAATTGACGGCCGGGTCGGGAGGAAAATGGAACACCACCACGTCCCCGCGCTGCGGCTCGCCCACCGGGATGAACTTGGTGCCGATGACCGGCAGCCGCAGGCCGTAGGCGAACTTGTTGACGACGATGAAGTCGCCATCGAGCAAAGTGGGCATCATCGAGTCCGACGGGATCCTGAAAGGCTCGAACACGAACGAGCGCACCAGCAGCACGACCACCGCCACGGGAAAGAAGCTGCGCGCATAGTCGACCGTAACCGGCACCGGCACGGCCGCTGGATCGCGTGCCGCCGCGGCCGCGCGGCGCCGGCGCACGGGTGCGAACAGCAGGTGATCGAGCAGCCAGACGGTACCCGCCGCCACCACCACCACCACCAGCACCAGGCTGAAGTCCAGCCGCTCCGAACGCAGCAGCTCCACCACCGCGGCCAGCAGCACCACCGGCAGCAGCAGGTAGACGCCGCGCATCAACGGCGGATCCGGAGCCGTGGGATTGGCGGCCGCGAGCTGCCGCCGCGGCCGCAAAAACCAGTCGTCGACGACTGCAATCAACGTGATCGGGAGCGCCGCCCACGCCAGCACCGTCAGCAGCTGCGACACCATCTGCCCGATCATTTGCGTCCCACCTTGAGCACGGCCAGGAAGGCCTCCTGCGGAATCTCGACCTGACCGACCTGCTTCATGCGCTTCTTGCCTTCCTTCTGTTTCTCGAGCAGCTTGCGCTTGCGCGAGATGTCACCGCCATAGCACTTGGCCAGCACATTCTTGCGCAGTGCCTTGACCGTCGCGCGCGCAATGATGTGGCTGCCGATGGCGGCCTGTACCGCCACCTCGAACATCTGCCGCGGTATCAGCTCCTGCATCTTGTCGACCAGGTCGCGGCCGCGCACGTAGGAGCTGTCCCGGTGCACGATGATGGATAGCGCGTCGACCCGGTCGCCATTGATCAGAATATCAAGCTTCACCAGCGGCGCCGACTGGAAGTGGCTGAATTCATAGTCGAATGAGGCGTAGCCGCGGCTCACCGATTTGAGCCGGTCGAAGAAATCGAGCACCACCTCGGCGAGCGGCAAATCGTACTGCAGCGACACGGCGCTCGCCAGGTACAGCATCTTCTTCTGCACGCCGCGCTTCTCGCTGCACAGTCCCAGCACCGCGCCGACGTAGTCCGGTGGCACTAGGATGCTGGCGGTGATGATCGGCTCGCGGATTTCGGCAATCTCGTTGACGACTGGCAG
The DNA here is from genome assembly GCA_049584935.1 of Steroidobacteraceae bacterium. Taxonomy (GTDB): domain Bacteria; phylum Pseudomonadota; class Gammaproteobacteria; order Steroidobacterales; family Steroidobacteraceae; genus FEN-1191. The sequence continues at coordinate 20,526 of JBAUYT010000153.1, read as the reverse complement.
CTTCGAGGGGTTGTCGACGAATTGGACGCCGCCGTCGGTACGTGCCACCTCGTACACCACGGTCGGCGCGCTGGTGATCAGCTCGAGCGAATACTCTCGCTCGAGCCGCTCCTGCACGATGTCCATGTGCAGCAGTCCCAGGAAACCGCAGCGGAAGCCGAAACCGAGGGCGGTCGAGACTTCCGGTTCGTAGTGCAGTGCCGAGTCGTTGAGCTTGAGCTTGGCGAGGGCGTCGCGAAAACTTTCGTAGTCCTCGGCATTGACCGGGAAGACGCCCGCGAAGACCCGCGGCTGGATCTGCTTGAAGCCGGGCAGCGGCTCGGCGCAGGGCCGACTTTCGAGCGTGATGGTATCGCCCACCGGCGCGCCATCGATTTCGCGAATGCCGGCGAGTATGAATCCAACTTCGCCGGCGCTGAGTGATTCGAGTGCAATCGACTTCGGGGTGAAGCGTCCGAGCTTGTCGATGTAGTAACTGCGGCCGGTGGACATCACCCGGATCTTCTCGCCCCGGCGCAGTGTGCCGTTGACCATGCGCACCAGCGATACCACTCCGACATAGTTGTCGAACCAGGAGTCGACGATCAACGCCTGCACTGGCGCATCGGCGTCCCCGCGCGGCGGCGGCACGCGGCGGATGATCTCTTCGAGCAGCTCCGGCACGCCCTCGCCGGTCTTGGCGCTGACCCGTACCGCCCCGGTGGCATCGATGCCGATGATCTCCTCGATCTCGGTCATCACCCGGTCCGGATCCGCGGACGGCAGGTCGATCTTGTTGATTACCGGCAGCACTTCCAGGCCCTGCTCGATGGCGGTGTAGCAGTTGGCGACGCTCTGCGCCTCGACGCCCTGGGAAGCGTCGACCACCAGCAGCGCGCCATCACAGGCGGCGAGGCTGCGGGACACTTCGTAGGAAAAGTCCACATGACCCGGGGTGTCGATCAGATTCAGCAGGTAGCGCTGGCCGTCCGGCGCCTGGTACTGCAGCGTGACGCTCTGCGCCTTGATGGTGATGCCGCGCTCGCGCTCCAGATCCATCGAGTCGAGCACCTGGGCCTGCATCTCGCGGGCCTCAAGGCCGCCGCAGAGCTGGATCAGGCGATCCGCCAGCGTCGATTTGCCGTGGTCTACGTGCGCGATGATGGAAAAATTGCGTATGCGTTGCATCAGCGGACTTGATTACCCCGGGATCGAGGCGCGCGGATTATAGCCGCTTCAGCAGCCGCAGCAGCTCCTGGGCGTCCAGGCGATGGCTGCAAACCGGGATCGAGTCGAGCAATATCACGGGTATCTTCAGGCCATAACGCCGGCATAAGTCCGGGTCTGAATCCACATCGACGATGGTGAGCTGCGGCAGGGGGGCGCACGCCGCCAGTGCGCGCAGCTCGAGCTGCATTTCCTCGCACAGCCCGCAATCCGGGCGCGTCAGCAGTATCAGCCGCGGCACCTCGGCCGCGTCCGCGCTCAACGGCGTCCCGGACCGGCCCCGGCGGCGGCCGGTCCCGCCGGCGCGCCAAATCCCGAGCGGTCGGGGGCGAAACTATGGAGGGTGGGCGACAACGACGGCGTCGTGCCCGCAGGCGGCGGCGCCGGCGCATCCAGCGCATTGGGCGTGCCCGGCAGGAACACCGGCGACGCGGGTGCGGGTACAGTCGCGGCCGCGCTGGCGCTGGCGGTGGCATCGGCGCCCGCAGCCGCGGGCGTCGCTGGTGCGGGGCCTAAGTTGCGGATGGCTTGAGCAATGACGCGCACGGTTTCCGGCGGCACTTCGCCCACAGCCGTGACCCGGTAGCCCTGCACCACGGTCGAATAGGCCGACGAGGCCCCGAGCGCCGCCGCGTCCTCGCGCACCGCGCCACCACTGCCATCGCCGCTGCGGCCGACTTCGACGAACACCGAAACGGATGCCAGACCGTCGCTGAACACGAGGTGCTCGACCGGACCCGCGGGCAGCATCTGGCGCGCACTGGCGGTCATCTGGAAACCGGCCGGCAGCGCGGCGGATTCCCAGGAGACCGACAGCGCCCCTGAATCGACCGGCTCGGCCTCCCTGCGCACCCATCGGTACGCATGCGCGTCGACGCCGGGCTCGAGCTCGGCGTCGGGGATGTGCGCCATCATGTTCAGGCTGGTAAATACGATCTGTTCGAGCACACCGCCGTGACTGTCGCGTAGCTGCGTCTTGAGCGGCATGGCAGTACCTTCGTCGATCCAGACGCGATAGCCGTAGCGCAACTGGTCGAGTGGCGCAATGGCGATGACGCGCGCATCGCGACCGGACACGTGCGTCCTCGATAGTTCTTTGATGTCATATTGCCCGGCCGAGCCTGCGTCCATGCGCGGCAGGCCGCTCAACAGCAGCGCCGCGTCCGGACTGCGTTCGACCAGCACCGTGTGCTGGTCGGGTAGGTAGCAGATGAGCTGGTTGCCCTTGCGGATGAACTCCCGCCCCGAGCCGTCCATCGACTGCAGACGCTCGGCGACACCTTCGAGATCGACGCGATGGATGACGCGCAGCGTCTCGGACTCGCCGGCGTGCTCGTGCACGAACACGCCCTCGTAGTTGCGGCTGGCAAGTGCCTGATCGGTGCGGGCCAGCCAGTCACGCGGGTCGTCCGGGCCGGCGCCAGCGCCGATCGCCTGCGTCGCCAGACAAAGCGCCGCACAGCCACCGATGGCACGCTGCCTAATGGCTGGAGCTTGCAGAGGTCCGGAATGCATCGCCCCCACCGGCTGCCATGGCAGAAGCCGCGCCAGCCCCGCCCGCAAAGCCTGCGATGCTCGTCTGATCTTCGCCCGTCACCAGCTCGGTCAGAAGGTTCCGTCGCAGCAGCGGCGCCGAATAGGCGCTGTGCGCCACGATGTAATCAGCCAGCTGGGTGCGCAGCATGGTGGCCGCGGCGGGTGGTGCGGCTGTCGGAGTCACGTAGCTGGCAGGGCCCTTCGCAACGACCTCGACCGCCCCGGCCGCCGGGGTATACGCCGGCGTGGCCAGGGTCAGAGCGGGCGCTGGCGCCGGTAGCGCTTGCATGTCAGCTACCGTGATGCCACCCGTGCCGAGCGCGGCCGTGCGCAGCATCGATACTCCGAGCCCCGCGACCCCGGCCACGAGCGTTGCGGCCAGAGCACCGTTGCGGAGCAGGTGCGAACCGCGCCGCAGCCGACGTGGCCGCGAGCTCGCTTCCAGCGCCGCACTGACCCGCCCGGCAAAACCGCTGCGGGCGGTCGCCACGGGCTCGGATCGCATGGCGGCGCCGATCAATGCATAGCGCGCCCAGCGGGCGCGCAGATTCTCGTCCCGCCCGATGCGTCGCGACAGCAACTCGCACTCGGCTACGGGCAATTCGCCGTCGAACATGGCCGACAGCTGGCTCTCGACTTCATCCTGGTTCACACCAGCTCCTCCGCTCGGCCCAATCCGCCGTCGAACACTTCCCGCAAGCTGCGGTCGATCGCCTCGCGCGCCCGGAAAATGCGCGAGCGCACCGTTCCAACCGGGCAATCCATCGAGGCCGCGATTTCCTCGTAGCTCAAGCCCTCGAGCTCGCGCAGCACGATTGCGGTGCGCAGGTCCTCGGGTAGCGCCTCGATGGCCCGATTGACCGTATTGCGAATCTCCTCGGTCAGCGCCAAGCCCTCGGGGGTCTCGGGATCCTTGAGGCGGTTCACCACGTCGGAAGATTCGTCGCCGTTCTGCATGTCCAGCTCGTAGCTCACAGGGTTGCGGTCACGCGCAGCCAGGGCGTTCTTGGCGGTGTTGATGGCGATGCGATAGAGCCAGGTGTAGAACGCGCTGTCCCCGCGGAACTGCGGCAAGGCACGGTAGGCCTTGATGAACGCCTCCTGCGCCACGTCCTCGGCATCTGCCGGGTCGCGCAGGTAGCGCATCACCAGCTTGACGACCTTGTGCTGGTACTTGAGCACCAGCAGGTCATAGGCACTGCGCTCACCCCGCTGCACGCGCTGAACCAGACTCAAGTCACTCGCATCAGGGCCCATCAGCATTCCCATTGAGGTGCCAGGCCGCCCGTATGCGACCTGAATGGACCCTTGCTGGTCCGGAAAGTTCGCCGTCAGTTTAACAGTTGAACCGGTCATCGGAGGTTCGCCCCGGCGAGATCTGATTTTACGTAATGGTATTAAGCCTTAGAGTCATCCGTTCCCCCAAAGGTTCCCGCGGGCAGCTCTGGCAGCTCGGCCTCGAGCGGGTGCTCGGCCTGCAGCAGGTAGCGTTCCAGCTCGGGGTCGGCCAACTCCAGGATGGCGGCGAACCGGGCCCGCTGCGCCGCCGTAGAACCGTCGTAGTGGCGGTCAAGCCAATCCAGCAGCAGCAGATCCCATTCCCGGCGCCCCCGGCGGCAGCGCCATGTCAGCCGCGCACGCTCGCTGTCCGGGCCGGGCGACTCCGGCATGACCTTCAGTAGCGCCGGTCGGCCAGCAGCTGCTTGATGGCACCGATGGCCTTGGCCGGATTCAGATCCTTGGGGCAGGCTTCGGTACAGTTCATGATGGTATGGCAGCGGTATAGCCGGAACGGGTCCTCCAGCGCATCGAGGCGTTCCCCCGTGGCCTCGTCACGACTGTCGACGATCCAGCGATAGGCCGCCAGCAGCGCCGCCGGACCCAGGTACCGATCCGAGTTCCACCAGTAGCTCGGACAGGAGGTCGAGCAGCAGGCGCAGAGAATGCAGGCGGCCGGCCGGTCGATCCGCTCCTGGTCCTCCTTGGACTGCAGCCGCTCGCGATCGGGTGTGGGCGGCGAGCGGCTCTGCAGCCAGGGTTTGATGGCCGCGTACTGCGCGTAGAATTGCGTCAGATCGGTCACCAGGTCCTTGACCACCGGCAGGTGCGGCAGCGGGTAGATCCGGATCTCACCCTCGCCGAGTTCGTCGCAGGCCTTGGTGCAGGCAAGCGTGTTCTGGCCGTTGATGTTCATGGCGCAGGAGCCGCAGATGCCCTCGCGGCACGAGCGGCGCAGCGCCAGCGTGGTATCGACTTCATTTTTGATCTTGAGCAGCGCGTCGAGCACCATCGGCCCGCAACTGCCCATGTCGAGGTCGTAACTGTCGATGCGCGGACGACCGCCCTGCTCCGGGTCGTAGCGGTAGATGCGGAAGCGACGCACGCTCCTGGCACCGTTCGCTGCCGGGTAATGCCTTCCGGCCTTGGTATCGATCCTCGAGTTCTTTGGCAGCGACAGTTCGACCATGCGTGCATGCTCTCCGGAAATGGCGGTCAGTAGGTACGCGCCTTCGGCGCTATGACCTCAACCTCATTGGTCAGGGTGTTCATGTGCACGGGGCGGTAATCGAGGCTCGCCTGGCCACGTGCGTCGATCCAGCAGAGCGAGTGCTTGAGCCAGTTGGCATCGTCGCGCTGCGGGAAGTCCTCGCGCGCGTGCGCGCCGCGGCTCTCCTGGCGGTTGCCGGCCGAATGGATGGTCGCCACGGCCTGCAACAGCAGGTTTTCGAGTTCGAGGGTCTCGATCAGATCCGTGTTCCAGATCAGGCCGCGATCGTGGATGGCGACATCGGCGAACGACTCGAAGGTGCGTGCCAGCTTTTCGATGCCCTGCGCCAGCGTCTCGCCGGTGCGGAACACGGCGGCATCAGCCTGCATGATCTTCTGCATCTCGAGGCGGATCGCAGCGGTCGGGCGCGAGCCGTGCGCGTGCCGCAGGCGGTCGAGGCGCATCAGCCCGGGCTCGGCGATGTCCTTCGGCAGCGGTCGCTGCTTGCCATGCGGCTGCGCGACTTCGGCGCAGTGCCGGGCCGCTTCGCGCCCGAACACGATCAGATCCAGCAGCGAGTTGGAACCCAGACGGTTGGCACCGTGCACCGATACGCAGGCAGCCTCGCCCACGGCCATGAGCCCTGCCACCACATGGTTGGGATCGCCGTTCTTGAGCGTGACGACCTGGCCTCGCATGCTGCACGGAATGCCGCCCATGTTGTAGTGGACGGTCGGCAGTATCGGGATCGGCTCGCGCGTGACATCGATGCCCGCAAAGATACGCGCGGTTTCGGCAATACCGGGCAGCCGCTCGTGAATGACGGCGGAACCCAGGTGCTCGAGGTGCAGGTGGATGTGGTCCTCGAGTTCACCGACCCCACGGCCTTCGCGGATTTCGATGGTCATGGCGCGGCTGACGACGTCGCGCGAGGCCAGGTCCTTGGCGTTGGGCGCATAGCGCTCCATGAAGCGCTCGCCGTCGGAATTGGTCAGATAGCCGCCCTCGCCGCGCGACCCTTCCGTGATCAGGCAGCCTGAGCCGTAGATGCCCGTGGGGTGGAACTGCACGAACTCCATGTCCTGCAGCGGCAAGCCCGCGCGCAATACCATGCCGCCGCCGTCACCGGTGCAGGTGTGCGCCGAGGTGCAGGAAAAGTAGGCTCGGCCATAACCGCCGGTGGCCAGGATGGTGATCTGCGCGCGGAAACGGTGCAGCTTGCCGGTGGCCAGATCGATAGCAAGCACGCCGCGGCACTCTTCCCCCTCCATCAGCAGGTCGATGGCGAAATACTCGACGTAGAACTGCGCCTCGTGGCGAATCGACTGCTGGTAGAGGGTATGCAGCATCGCGTGCCCGGTGCGGTCGGCGGCGGCACAGGTGCGCTGCGCGATACCCTGGCCGTAGTGCGTGGTCATGCCACCGAAGGGCCGCTGATAGATGCGACCGTCGTCGGTGCGCGAGAACGGCACGCCGTAGTGCTCGAGCTCGATCACCGCGGCCGGTGCCTGCTTGCACATCAGCTCGATGGCATCCTGGTCGCCCAGCCAGTCGGAACCTTTGACGGTGTCGTACATGTGCCAGCGCCAATCATCCTCGCCCATGTTGGCGAGCGCGGCGCTGATGCCGCCCTGCGCCGCCACGGTGTGGCTGCGAGTGGGGAAAACCTTGGTGACACAGGCGGTGGAGAGTCCGGCCTCGGCCAGTCCCAAGGTCGCTCGCAGGCCGGCACCGCCGGCGCCGACCACCACCACGTCATAGGTATGATCGACGAACTCGTAGGCGCTCATGCGGCGCCCGTGAACGCGATCCGCAGCACCGCGTAGATGCCACAGGCGGCAAGCAGCGCGTTGACGAAGGTGGAGAGCAGCAGCAGCAGTACGCGCTGGCCGTTGCGCGGCACGTAATCCTCGATGACGATTTGCAGACCCAACCAGCCGTGCCACGCGCTCAGCAGCACGGTCAGTGCCAGCAGCACCGGGTGCAGCCCGAGGCCGATCCACCCGGTTACGGCGGCGTAGTTGCGGGTCGGCAGGTCCAGCAGCGACAGCACCAGCCAGACGCACAGCGGCGCCAGCGCCACCGCCGTCACCCGCTGCACCCACCAGTGACTGACGCCGTCGCGCGCCGAGCCGTGATTGAGCACCCGTCTGAGCGGCGTGCGCAGACTCATGACTGGCCCGCGCCCACGCGGAACAGCGCGTAGATGAGCGCCACGGCGGCTAGCAGCGTGACCACGACCACGACCACGGCGCTGCGTCGGGCCTGCACGCGCTCGAAGCCGAGCCCTAGATCCCAGGCCAGGTGCCGCAGCCCGTTGCAGAAGTGGTAGCAGAGTGCCAGCAGGGCGATGACGATGAGGATTTTGAAAGGCAGCGAGGCCAGCAGGCCCATGGCGGAGGCATACGCCGCCGCGCCTCCGGCCGCGGCCACCAGCCAGTACACGGCACCGATCAGCGCCACGAACAGCGCGATGCCGCTCAGCCGATGCAGGATCGACAGCGTCATCGTGTAGCCCCATTTATAGACCGTCACGTGGGGTGACAGAGGGCGCTCGGGCATGACTACTCCTGGCTCAGAAATCGATGCAGCGCCCGCGCTGCTCCCAATCACCGTAGCGGGTCGGCTCGGGGCGGGCGGGACCACCGATCTCGTGGCCGGCGGCGGGAGCGGCCTTGTCGAGCAGCGGCGCGCGCGCCGCGGGGGTAGCGTTCGCGGGAGAAAGTCCAGGTTCGAGCGGGGCGTCGTTCGGAACCGGCATAAGCTCAAGTGTGCCAGAATCGTCCAGCACGGACCACAATCGACCATGACCGACTACCCGACGGACGCTGCGGCAAGCTGCCTGCTGGACGACTACACCACCCTGCGCTTCAGGGGTCCAGACGCGGGCAAATTCCTGCAGGGCCAGTTGTCTAACGACCTCGACCGACTTCAGCCCGCGGCGATCATGCGCGCCGGGCTGCATAACCCGCAGGGCCGCACCCTGGCGCTGCTGTGGCTGGCAAAGAGCAGCGAGGGCGACATCCTGGCGTTATTGCCACAGGAACTGGCCGGCGCCGTCACGACGCAGCTGAGGCGCTACCTGCTGCGAGCCAGACTGACGATTACCGATGAGAGCGCACAGCATCAGGTGTGCGGCCATTGGCAGCCGGGATTGGTGGAGCTGCCCACGGGCTGGTGGCGGCTGGACGCCGCGCGCGCCATCACGCTGCGGTCCCCGGCCACCACCGCAGCGCCGAGCCGGGCGATGACGCGCGCGCAGTGGCGGGCGCTGGATATCGCCGCCGGAGCGCCGCAGGTATATAGCGCCACCGCCGGCCAGTTCGTGGCACAGATGCTGAACCTGGATTGCATCGATGCGGTCTCGTTTACCAAGGGTTGCTACACCGGTCAGGAGGTCATCGCGCGGGCGCACTATCGTGGCCGGGTCAAACGCCGCATGCAGCGCTTCGAGACACTGCTGCCCGCGCCTCTCGCAGCGGGAGACGCCGGCCAGCTCGAGGACGGACGTGGCTTCCGCGTGGTGGAGAGCCTGCTGCGGGCCGACGGCCGCAGCGAGTTCCTGGCGGTTGCACCGCTGGCAGCGACGCACGGCGCGCGGTCCGACGCGGAACCGGGCGCTGCGCCCACGACCGGCGTCGCGTTCACGCGCGCACGGGTGTTGCCACTGCCCTACCCGCTGCCGGAGTGACCGCCTTAGCTGGTCAGCTGTTGACGGTCGAGCTGCCGCTGCTGACGGCCTTGAGTACGCGCTGCGGCTGCGCCACGCCGTAACCCTGCGCAAAGTCGACGCCGATGTTCCTGAGCATCTGGATGATCTCGGCGTTCTCGGCGAACTCGGCGATGGTCTGTTTGCCGGTCAGGTGACCGATCTCGTTGATCGAGCGCACCATCTCGCGATCGATCGGATCGTGCAGGATCTCGCGCACGAAACTGCCGTCGATCTTGAGGTAGTCCACCGGGAAGTGCTTGAGGTAACCGAACGAGGACAGGCCGGTACCGAAGTCGTCGAGCGCAAACTTGCAGCCGAGCTGCTTGAGCGCCTGGATGAAACGGTTGGCCTGCGAGAAACTCGCGACCGCCGCAGTCTCGGTAATCTCGAAGCAGATCTTCGAGGCATCCAGCCCGCTCTTGTGGAACTGGTCGATCACGTACGGCAGGAATTTGTCGTCGCCGAGGCTCTGCCCCGAGAGGTTGATGGAGCACATTGCCAGCCGCTCGCGTTCGTCGGCTTCCGACACCAGCCAGCGCAGCGCATTCTCGAGCACCCAGCGGTCGATGCTGGGCGTGATGCCATAGCGTTCTGCCGCGGCGATGAAGTTGTCCGGCGCCACGATGCGCCCGTTCTCGTCGCGCATGCGCAGCAGCAGTTCGTAGTGGGCGCCGTGCTCGGGTTGCTGCAGCGGCAGGATCGGCATGCGGAACAGCTCGAACCGTCCTTCCTCGAGTGCGGCGTTGATGCGCGCCGCCCACTGCATCTCGCGCCGGCGGCGCATGAGTTCGATGTCGTTTTCGGCAAAGCTGTGCACGCGGTTGCGGCCCAGTTCCTTGGCGGCAGCGCAGGCGCTGTCGGCAGCGGAGATGATCTGTGCCACGTCCTCGTTGTCGGCGGTGATGGGCACCACGCCGATGCTGGCACCGAGCCGGAACACGCGTTCTTCCCAGCTGAAGCGGAAGTTGCGCACCGACTCGCGCACCGATTCGGCCATGCGCATGGCCTCATCGAGCGTGCAGCTCTCGAGCAGGATGCCGAATTCGTCGCCGCCGAGACGCGACAGCGTGTCGCGCCAGCGCACTTTCGATTTGAGCAGCGCCCCCATCTGGCCCAGCAGCGCGTCACCGGCGCTGTGGCCGCAGGTGTCGTTGACGATCTTGAACTGGTCGATGTCGAGGTAGCAGAGCGCGTAGGAAGCCTCGCGGGCCTTGGCGCTCTTGAGCGCGCGCTCGACGCGATTCTCGAATTCGCGCCGGTTGACCAGGCCCGTGAGCAGGTCGTGGCTGGCGTGATAGCTCAGGCGGCGATTGAGCTCGCGCGACTCGCTGACGTCGTGGAACACCAGCACGCCGCCGCCCACTTTGCCGTTGCCGGCGCGGATGGGCGAGGCCGTGCTCTCGACGTACAGCTCGTTGCCGTCCCGCCGGATCAGCAGCATCGGCCGTACCGACTTGATCGGGCGCGCGCGCCGGATCGACACGGTCAGCGGATTCTCCAGTGGCTCGCAGGTTTCCTCGTGGAAGGCGCGGAAGATCTCCTCGACCGGCCGGCCCATGGCATCCTCGAGCCGCCAGCCGGTGAGCTGCTCGGCCACCGGGTTGATGTAGTCGATGGTCGAGACCGCATCGGTCGTGATGACGCCGTCGCCGATCGACTGCAGCGTAATCTGCGCGCTTTCCTTCTCGCGGAACAGCGCCTCCTCGTAGAGCTTGCGCTCGGTGATGTCGAGTTCGACGCCGACCAGGCGCAACAGCCGGCCATGCTGATCGAGCTGCGCCTTGGCACGGCTGATGACCCAGCGCCATTCGCCGCTGCGATGGCGCATGCGGTGAACGCTCTCGAACATCGGCGTTTTGTTGCCGACGTGCTCGCGAATCGCCGCCTGCACGCGCGCCGAGTCGTCCGGGTGCACCAGGCTGCGCCAGTCGAAGCCACCCTTGAGGTCGGCTTCGTCGTAGCCGAGCATGGCGCGCCAGCGCGGCGAGAAGTAGACGTCGTTGCCCTCGACGTCGAAGTCCCAGAGACCGTCGTTGGCGGTCAATTCCGCAAGCCCATTGCGCTCTTCGATGCGCGCCAGTGCGGACGCCAGCCGCACCCGTTCGAGCCCGGTGGCGAGGCTGGTGCCGAGCAGCTTCATGAGCAGCTGCAGATTGACGTCGAAGGCGCCGCGGGGCAGTCCGAAGGCCAGACCGAGGTAGCCGGCCGGGCGATCCTTGATGCGGAATGCCACCAGCAGCGCAGCGCCAATGGCGAGCTCGGCCAGCGTGCCCGCATCATTGGCCTGCTCGCGGCGCGGTGAGGCCGTATCGCGAAATTCGGAAAGCTTCAGATGATCGGTGCGGGCGTTGAGCCAGGGCAGCGAGTCGATGGCCGCCCCGCGCAGCGCTTCCGGATGGCACTGTGCAAAGTGGCCGCGCGCGCAAACCACCGATTCGACGTGCCTGGCGGCCGCATCGAGGAACACGACGAAGGCGGCATCCGCGGAGGTGGCTTCCCTCAGGGTCTCGAGGCTACTGCGAACACATTCTTCGGCGCCGTCCTGCCGCATGTTCTGCAGATCGACCGCAATCTTGGTGCAGGCGACATCGATACCGGGTGTGGGACGTTCCGCCCTGCCGACCCAGAGTTGGGGAGCGAGGATATCGGAAGCCGAGAGATCGACCGGTACGCCCGGCGGCTTTGGCGTGGACATCAGGTGCCAGATTCTCGCACAGACACGCAAGAATACAAGCTAAGCGTATGATTTAGCTCCTGAGTGCTTCATCGGCACGCCGGAAGGTGTCGTGCAGCGCCTGCTCCATGCCGCGAGTGAAGCTCTCGAGAGCCGCGGTACCCAGCACGCGCGGCACCTGCTGCGGGGGGCCGATGCCGATGACGATGCGGCACCCGGGCAACGGCAGCACGAACCGATCCCAATGGATCAGCCAGGCGCGCGATGCCGCATAGGCCATCGGCAGCATGGCGCGCCCGGACAGCTGCGCCAGCAGCACAGCCCCCGGCTTGAACTTGAAGCGCGGTCCGCGAGGACCGTCAGGGTTGATGACCGGTGAGACCTGCTCCCGGGTGAGCGCCTCGAAGTAGCCCTTGAGCGCCAGCGCGCCGGTGTGCGAGGAGGAACCGCGGATCACAACGCCGCCGGCGCGACGGATGATCATCGCCGCCAGCTCGCCATCGACCGAGGGACTGATCAGAAAGCCGACGCGCAGGCGGCGGCGTTGCTGTGCCTGCAACAGGTAACGCGAGCAGAACAATTGATGCTGGTGCCAATAGCACGGCAGGAACGAGGGTGCGTGCGCCAGCGCCGCGTCCAGATTCTCTTCGCCCACGACCGCGACCACGCGGCAGCTGCGCCACCAGAGCCGCATGAGCCCCAGCAGCAGCGGCGCTGCCAGCGCGTACAACACGCGGCGCGCGCGCCCCATGCGCCGGTTCGAGCGCGTGACCTGCCGATAGATGGTGTTACGCAGCGCGCCGCTGCGCTGATCGTCGGTACCGCTCGCGTCGGGGGCACCCATATGGCTAGAATTCGCCGCTCACATGGATGCAACCACGCTGACTGCGCTGATGGAAGTCAATCGCAGCGCGGACCGCAGCGTCGTCTACCTGGAAGGCGAGCGCGACTCGCGCGCGGTCGGCTTCGGCGCGCTGCACGAGCGCGCACTCGGCATTCTCTATTATCTGCAGGAGCTTGGGGCGCGCACCGGCGACACGCTGATCCTGTTGCTGTCGGACAACGAGCCGTTCGTCGATGCCTTCTGGGCAGCAGTGCTCGGCGGCATCATCCCGGTGCCGGTCGCGCCCGGCATCAGCGACGAGCACCGCCACAAGCTGCTGCGCATCGCCCGCAAGCTCGGCAACCCCTTTATCTATACCGAGCGGCGCCTGCTCGAGCGCCTCGGGGCGTTCGCCGCGCAGCAGCAGCAGTCGGATCTGTTCGAGTCGCTGCGGGCGCGTTGCTTCCTGGTCGACGAGCTCGAGGCCATCGGGCGCCCCGGCAAGGTGTATCGGGCGCGGCCGGAGGACGTGGCCTTCATCCAGTTCTCCTCGGGTTCGACCAGTCAGCCGAAGGGCGTGGTGCTGACGCATGCCAACCTCATGGCCAACATCCGCGGCGTCACCGCGGCTGCAAAGCTGCGCCAGGACGAGGTGGGACTGTCCTGGATGCCGCTGACGCATGACATGGGTTTGATCGGATTTCATTTGATGATGTTCGCCAATCGCATGCATTCGCACCTGATGCCCACCGAGCTGTTCGTGCGGCGTCCGCTGCTCTGGCTGCAGCGCGCCAGCGAGATCCGCGCCAATATCCTGTGTTCGCCCAATTTCGGTTACCGGCATTATCTGAAGGTGCTCGGCGAGCGCGCCCTCGACGGGCTCAATCTTTCGAGTGTGCGGCTGATCTTCAATGGCGCCGAGCCGATTAGTGTCGAGCTTTGTAAAGAATTCCTGACGCGGCTGGCGCCCACCGGGCTTAAACGCGGCGCCATGTTTCCGGTTTACGGACTGGCGGAAGCTTCACTGGCGGTGAGCTTCCCACCACCTGGCGAGCCGTACCGCTCGCTCAGCCTCGACCGCCACCGGCTGAACCTCGGCGTCCAGGCGCACACCCTGCCCACGGGCGCCGCCGATGCGCTCGAGGTCATGGGGCTCGGGCGGGCCGTGCCATTGTGCGAGCTGCGTATCACCAATGAGGCGGACGGCGTCCTGCCGCCGATGAGTGTCGGCCATATCCAGATCCGCGGCGAGAACGTAACAGGCGGTTACTACGACGACGACGCTGCCGACCGCGCCGCCTTTGCGGCCGACGGCTGGCTGCGCACCGGAGATCTCGGGCTCGCGCACGACGGCACACTCTACGTGACCGGACGCTTCAAAGAGATCCTGTTCGTCAATGGCCAGAACTACTATCCACACGATCTCGAGCAGATCGCCGCCAGCATTCCAGGCCTCGAGGGCGGCAAGCTGGTAATCGCGGGCGCCCGACCTGCGGGGAGAGATGCCGAACTGCTGCTGGCGTTCGTGCTGCACCGGACCGAGCTCGAGCAGTTCCTGCCGCTGGCGCGCCAACTGGTGCGCACACTCGGCGAGCAGGCCGGCATCGAGCTCGACGCGGTCATACCCGTGCGCCGCATTCCGAAGACTACCAGCGGCAAGGTGCAGCGGCATCTGCTGGTGCAGGAATATCTTGCCCGCGGGTTCGACGCGGACCTGGTCCGGCTCGAGAGCCTTGGCGGCACCCGTGCGGCCAGTCTCCCCGAGTCCGGCGGCCGCGTGCAGCAGGAGCTGCTCGGACTGTGCGAAGCGGAGCTCGACGGTCGCCATCTCGACCCCGACGAAAGCCTGTTCGACCTGGGTGCCAGCTCGCTGAAGTTGATCTCCATTCACGAGCGCATCGAGCGGCTTTGGCCTGGCGCGGTGGAGATCACGGATATCTTCGAGCATCCGAGCATCCGCGCGCTCAGCGGTTTCATCGAGTCGCGGATCGCCGACGGCAGCAGCCCGGAACACGCCGGGGCGCTGGCCGCCCGGAAGTGAGCTAGACTCGCCCGGATGGAAACCGATGTGCTCATCATCGGCGGCGGCCCGGCCGGTTCCACGGCGGCGGCGCTACTGGCCCGTAAAGGTCACCGCGTCAGCCTGATCGAGAAAGCGCGTCATCCGCGCTTTCATATCGGTGAATCGCTGCTGCCCGCCAATCTGCCGTTGTTGCAACAGCTCGGCGTGGCCGAGGAAGTACGCGCCATCGGCATGCAGAAATGGGGTGCCGAGTTCATCTCGCACTGGGACGGACGACAGCAGGATTTCCGCTTCACCGACGCCTGGAACAAGTCGCAGCCGTTCTCCTACCACGTGCGCCGCTCGGAGTTCGACCGCATCCTGATCCGAAACGCCGAGCGGGCCGGTGCCCAGGTCATCGAAGGTGCGCGCGTCACGGCGGTCGACCTCGGCGATGGTCGCGCACCGGCGCGCATTGAGGTGCAGCAGGGCCACGGCAGTCAGGCCGACAGCCGAAGCTGGCAGGCGCGCTTCGTCATCGACGCCTCGGGTCGTGACACCTTTCTGGCGACCCGGCTCAATGCCAAACGGCGCAATCCACTGCACAACAGTGCGGCGGTCTTCGGCCACTTCCAGGGTGCCGAACGCAATCCCGGCGAGCGGGAAGGCCACATCTCGATCTACTGGTTCGACCACGGCTGGTTCTGGTTCATCCCGCTAAGCGACGGCGCCACCAGCGTCGGAGCCGTCGTCTGGCCCTACTACCTCAAGACCCGCGCCTGCCCGGTCAACCAGTTCCTGCTCGATACGATTGCACTGTGCCCGCCACTGACGCAGCGCCTGCGCTCCGCCAGCCTGATCAGCGACGCCGAGGCCACGGGTAATTACTCCTACTCGAGTACGGTCACGCACGGGCGCAACTTCCTGCTGCTTGGAGATGCGTTCGCCTTTCTCGATCCGGTTTTTTCCACGGGCGTCATGCTCGCCATGCAAAATGGCTTCGATGGGGCTGCCGCGGTCGACACCTGCCTGCGCAATCCGGCACGCAGCCGCGCGGCGCTGCGTCGGTTCGACGGGGCGGTCAGGCACGGCCCGCGGCAGTTTTCCTGGTTCATCTACCGCATCACCTCGCCAACCATGCGCGAGATGTTCATGGGTCCGCGCAACATCCTGCGCATGAAGGAGGCGCTGCTGTCGCTGCTGGCCGGGGACATCTTCGGCGCCACGCCGATCTGGGGCGCACTGCGCGCGTTCAAGCTCACCTACAACCTGCTGTCCCTGGCGCATCCGCGCCGCAATGCGCTGGCACGGCGCCGGCACAGGCTCAATATCCAGCCGGCAGATGCCGGCGCTACATCCTGAGCTGATGGCTGTCGCTGCCCGGCTTCAGATCGATTATCCGCGCCTTGCCGATGTCCGCCGTCACCCCCGGACCTGGTGGCAAGACGTGCTGGCGGTGGTGCACTACGCGCCCGCAGGCGATCCGCCGCCGCTGCCGCTGCCGGATCTGCCGGCCGCGCACGTGATGATGCCGGTGCTGGCCAACCTCGACGGCGTAATCGAGGTCTGGAGACTGGCCAGGCCGATGAATTCCGGCGCGCATGGCCGCGTGCGCTACCGCTGCGGTGAGCGATTGCTGTTCGCGGCACTGAGCATTGCCGAGCAGGAGTTTGCCGCCACGCCCGATGTGCGCGCCTCAGCCCTGCGCAGCGCCACCCGCGCCGCCTACCGCGAGCTGTTCGATGCGCTGAGCACGCTCGGTTACCCGCATCCGTTGCGCATCTGGAACGTGTTGCCCGAGATCAACGGCGAGACCCCGGAGGGCGAACGCTACTGGCACTTCAACGGCGCGCGCCAGGAAGCGTTCATGGGCGTACAGCGCCAGATCCGCGACAACGTGCCAGCGGCCAGCGCTCTGGGCTCACCGCAGCCGGGGCCAGTGACGGTTTACTGCATTGCCGGCGCCGAGGCACCCATTGCGCTGGAGAACCCACGCCAGACCCACGCCTGGGACTATCCGCCGCAGTACGGCCCACGCAGTCCGACGTTCGCGCGCGGTTGTATCGAGCGCGGAGCGGCGCCGACGCTGTTCGTCTCGGGCACCTCGAGCATCGTCGGCTACGAGACCGCGCACCCGGGCGACGTGCGCGCGCAGACCTGCGAGACCGTGCGCAACCTGCGTGCGGTGCTCGCGGCAGCCAATCAGCGGCTCGGCGTGGAGCGTTTCGCGCTCGATCGCCTCAGCTACAAAGTTTACCTACGGCACTCCGAGAATCTGGCCTCGGTCGAGCAGGAATTGCGCCGCGCGATTGGTCCGCTGCCACAGACGCTGTACCTGAAAGCGGACATCTGCCGCCGCGACCTGTTGGTCGAAATCGAAGCCGTTGGCAGTTGACATGCCTGCTGCGTCACACGCCTGGCTGGCAGTCATGGGAAGCGTCGCCGCGCTGCTCGCGCCAGCGCTGCGCGCCGAGGAGCAACGGCCACTGTGGGAATTCGGGTTTGGCGTAGGCACGCTCGCGTTCAACGATTATCGCGGTGCCAGCACCAGCCACGTGTATCCGGCGCCGGTGCCGTACTTCATCTACCGCGGCAAATTCCTGCGCGCCGACCGCGACGGCGTGCATGGGCGCTTCTTCGATCGCCGCTACCTCGAGTTCGATTTCAGCATCAACGCCACGGCGCCTGTGTTCAGCCAGAACAGCGTGATCCGCAAGGGCATGCCCAATCTCGAGCCGACGCTGGAGCTCGGGCCGGCGCTGCGCTGGCACTTGTGGCGCGCAAGCGGTGACGCCCTGCATCTCGACCTGCAGCTGCCGCTGCGCGAGGCGATCACAGTCACCTCGCCACCACAGGCCATCGGTCTGATCTTTGCGCCCAATTTCAATCTCGACTATCGCGGCCATGGCGCGCTTACCGGCTGGGACCTCGGCGCCCTGGCGGGTCCGATCTACGCCCAGCAGCGCTATCATGAGTACTTTTACGGTGTCGCGCCCGCATTCGCGACCCCGACGCGGCCGGCCTACGAGGCCAGCGGCGGTTATTCGGGCAGCGAACTGCTGCTGGCGGCAAGTCGGCGCTTTGCCAACTACTGGGTCGGAGCCTATATCCGTCACGACTGGTTGGCCGGTGCCGTTTTTTCCGACAGCCCGCTGGTGCAGCAACGCAGCTACTGGGCCGGCGGCGTCGGCTTTGTGTGGATGATCCGGGCCTCCTCGAGAATGGTCGACAGCCATGACTGAACAGCGCGCCGTCGAAGCCGGCACCGCCATCAAGGCACTGGCACGGGCGGCTTACGAGTACCTGGCCTCGTACGGCTCGCTGCTGCTGTTCGCACTGCTGTGCCTGGTGTGGTCGCTGCTGGCGCTGCCGTTATCGGCACTGTTGCCGCCGACGCTCGGCCGCCGGCTCGGCCGGCTCGGTATCCTCGGGGGTTTCCGCCTGTATGCGCACTGGCTGCGGCGTGTGGGCGCTTACCGGGAACTCGAACGCTACTTCCGCAGCGAGCTGCAGCCGCGCAGTTCCTGGTGTCGTTGATGGCAGCCTCCGGTACGCACCTGGTGCTGATACCGAGCTTCAATCCGGGGCCGAAGGTGTACCAGACGGTGGCGGCAGCGCGTGCACAGTGGACCCCAGTCTGGGTCATCGTCGACGGCAGTACCGACGGCAGCGCCGAGCGGCTTGGGGAGATGGCGGCCGCGGATTCGGGGCTGCGGGTGGAAGTGCTGGCGCGCAATCGCGGCAAGGGCGCGGCGGTGTTGCACGGCGCCCGGCTGGCGCAGGCGGCGGGCTTTTCGCATATGTTGACGATGGATTCGGATGGCCAGCACCCGGTCGACCTGATCGGCGCGTTCATGGCGGCATCGATGGCAGCACCGGATGCGCTCATTCTCGGCGAGCCGCAGTTCGATGACAGCGCACCCGCGCTGCGAGTGCAGGGACGCAAGATCTCCAACTGGTTCTGCAACCTCTGGACATTGTGGGCCGGCATACACGATTCGCTGTTCGGCTTTCGGGTCTATCCGATCGCGCCGCTGATCGCGGTCATGCGCCGCCAGCCGTGGATGCGGCGTTTCGACTTCGACGTCGAAGTGGCCGTGCGCCTGTGCTGGCGCGGACTGCGACCGCGCAATCTGCTGGCGCCGGTGCATTACTTTCGTCCGGACGAAGGCGGCGTGTCGCATTTTCATTATTGGCGCGACAATGCACTCCTGACCTGGATGCACGCACGGCTGCTGCTCGGCTTTCTGGTGCGGCTGCCCTGGATGCTGTGTCGGCGGCTGCCGACGCGGGCCTGACCCGCCGTCCTACCGCGGTGCGCCCGCTCGCGGCGGGGGCATTCCCGATATAATGCCGAAATTGGGTAGGGAAGCCCCGGGGCTCAAACGATCAATCATGTCTGAACAAGCGCTGCCACAAGCGACGACGTCGCGCACCGATACGCTCGAGCTGGAGCAGGAGATCGCACGATTGATCATCCAGGGCCTGAACCTGCCGCTGGAGCCCGATCAGATCGACCCCGAGGCACCGCTCTACGGCGAGGGGCTGGGACTCGACTCGATCGACATTCTCGAGATCGCGCTCATCGTCTCCAGGCAGTACGGCGTCGTGCTACGCGCCGACAACCAGGAGAATGAGCGCATCTTCCATTCACTGCGCCACTTTGCCCAATACGTAGCCGCCCACAGAAGCAAGTGAATGCAATCGCTGCCGCTGTTCGCACACGCGCAGCCGGATTCGATCGTGGCCTGGCGGGACGGGCGGGCGATCAGCGCGCACCGCTTCCTGCGGGACGTACGTGAGCTGGCACAGCGGCTCCCGGCCAGTGGCCACGTACTCAACCTCTGCAACGATCGCTATCGCTTCACGGTAGGGTTGGCTGCCGCCCTGCTGGCCGGCAAGTGCACCCTGCTGCCGCCCACGAATACGCCGGAAGTCATCCGGCAACTGAGCGCCTTCGCACCCGATGCGTTCTGCCTCACCGACGATGCCGACTGTACGCTCGAACTGCCGCTGCTGTTCTATAGAGAAAGCGATCACGAGCCCGCGACGGCAGCTGCCGGCTGGGCCGCGCCGCAGATCGACGGCGCCCAGCTGGCCGCCTATATCTTTACCTCGGGCTCGACCGGTACGCCCGTGCCCCATCGCAAGACCTGGGGCCGACTGTTGCAGTGTGTGCGGATCGAAGCTGCGCGCCTGTCGATCGCCCAAGGTTGCGCGATCGTGGGGACGGTACCGCCGCAGCACATGTACGGCTTCGAATCCACGGTGCTGCTGCCGCTGCAGAGCAGTGCGGCGCTGTGTGCGAGCCGCCCGTTCTTCCCAGCCGACATCGCCGCGGCGCTGCAGAAGCTGCCGCGGCCGCGTGCACTGATCACGACTCCGGTGCATCTGCGCTCGCTGCTTACCGCCGAGATGGCGCTGCCGTCGCTGGACCTGATCGTCTCGGCCACGTCGATGCTGCCGACCAGCCTGGCGCGCGAGATCGAACACCGCTACGGCGCACCATTGCTCGAGATCTACGGCTCCACCGAGACCGGCGAGATAGCGGCCCGCCGCACCGTGCTCCAGGACCGCTGGCGGCTGTGGGAAGGTGTGCGGCTGGAACTCATCGACGGGCGCTGCTGGGCCCAGGGCGGCCACGTCGAGCAGCCCACGGCGCTGGCAGACGTGATCGAGCTCGAGGACGCGCAGCATTTTCTGCTGCACGGCCGCACTGCCGACATGGTCAATGTGGCCGGTAAGCGCAGCTCGATCTCCTATCTCAATCACCAGCTCGGCGGCATTCCCGGAGTTGCCGACGGCGCGTTCTTCGTGCGCGAAGACACCCCCCTGTCGCTCGCCGGCGTCACCCGGCTCGCTGCCCTGGTGGTAGCGCCTGGACTCGATGCCGCCGCCATACTGCAGGCGCTGCGCGAGCGGATCGATCCGGTGTTCCTGCCCCGGCCGCTGCTGCTGGTCGAGGCATTGCCGCGCAACGAGACCGGCAAGCTGCCGCAACAGCGGCTGCGGGCACTGGTGGCGCAGGCGGCTGCGCGCGCGCCCCATCTGTTTGCATGAGCCCGCTTGCATGAACGCGCCGGCA
>JBAUYT010000152.1:0-5219 GCA_049584935.1 Steroidobacteraceae bacterium | reverse complement strand
GGTAGTAAACCTGTGCGCCACCTGCCAGCGCCTCGCGCGCCAGCCGCGCACGCAGCTCCCGATTGGCGCCGACGCCGCCCGCCACCACCAGCGCCCGACGCCCGGTATAGCGCAGCGCCTGCAGCGTGCGCGTGCAGAGCGTGGTCACGATGGCATCCTGCACGGCATGGGCGATGTCGGCGCGCGCCTGCGAGGTGAGCTCGCGGGCACGCACGGCCTGCATTACGGCGGTCTTGAGGCCGGAGAAGCTGAACTCGAATCCCGGCCGGTCCAGCATCGGCCGCGGAAAGGTGTAGACCCCGGGGCGTCCGCTCATCGCCAGCTGCGCCAGCTCGGGTCCTCCCGGATACGGCAGGCCGAGCAGCTTGGCGGTCTTGTCGAAGGCCTCGCCGGCCGCATCGTCGCGCGTCTGTCCGAGGACACGGTAATCGCCGATGCTGCGCACATCGATCAGCATGGTGTGTCCACCCGACACCAGCAGCGCGACATGAGGTAGTGGTGGCGGCGGCGATTCCAGTCTGGGTGCCAGCAGGTGGCCCTCGAGGTGGTGCACGCCGATCGACGGCAGCCCCCAGCCGAAGCTGAGGGCACGCGCGAATGCCGCGCCCGTCAGCAATGCGCCGACCAGGCCCGGACCGGCCGTATAGGCGATACCATCGATCTCTGCCGGTTGCGTCTGCGCCTGCGCCAGCGCGGCCTTCAATAGCGGCAGCAGCCGTCGCAGATGATCGCGCGAGGCCAGCTCCGGCACCACGCCGCCGTAGAGACGATGCAGGTCGACCTGGCTCCAGAGTTCGTGCGCCAGCAACCCGCGCCGCTCGTCGAGCACCGCCACCGCGCTTTCGTCACAAGAAGTTTCGACTGCCAGCACGCGCACCGCGCCACCCCTAAAATGCGCCCGCACGGCATTTTGCGTTTTGTCGTAACTGCATTAGAATCGCGCCCCGACGTCCTGTGCCTAGTGCCAAAAAGCACTTCATAATCAAGAGGTTGAGTTTTCGATGCCGAGTGTTCGCGTACGCGAGAACGAATATTTCGATGCCGCCCTGCGGCGTTTCAAACGAGCGTGTGAGAAGGCGGGGGTGCTCGCCGAGCTGCGCCGTCGGGAATTCTACGAGAAGCCGACGCAGGAACGTAAAAGAAAGAAGGCGGCCGCCGTCAAGCGGCACATGAAGCGCGTCTCGCGCGACTTCGTGCGGCCGGCCCGCTGATTTGAGTCTCAGGGAGCGCGTCCAGGAGGACATGAAGACCGCGATGCGCGCGGCCGAGAAAGATCGGCTGGCCACCGTGCGCCTGATCCTGGCGGCCATCAAGCAGCGCGAGGTCGACGAACGTATCTTGCTCGACGACAGTCAGGTGTTGTCGGTGCTGGAAAAGATGGTGAAGCAGCGGCGCGAGTCGATCGCGCAGTTCAACGCCGGCGGCCGCGCCGATCTTGCAGCCAAGGAACGGGCCGAGCTCGATATCATCAGCGCCTATCTGCCGGCGCAGTTGGCGGAGGCCGAGCTGGACGCCATGATCCAGGCCGCCATCGCCGAAACCGGCGCCAGCAGCATCAAGGACATGGGCAAAGTGATGGGCCTCATCAAGGGGAAGGCTCAGGGCCGCGCCGACATGGGCGTGGTCGGAGCACGCATCAAGGCGCGGCTCACCGCAGCGTGATCCGGGCCGGGGGCATCCGATGTCCGGCCGCATACCGCAATCCTTCATCGACGAGCTGATCGCACGCGCCGATATCGTCGAGATCATCGGCAGCCGCGTCGCACTCAAGAAGGCCGGGCGCGAGTACAAAGCCTGCTGCCCGTTCCACAACGAGAAGACCGCATCCTTCTGGGTCAGCCCCGACAAACAGTTCTATCACTGCTTCGGCTGCGGCGCGCACGGTACCGCGCTGGGCTTCCTGATGCAGTACGACCAGCTGCCGTTTCCGGAAGCCGTGGAGGATCTGGCAGGCCGGTTCGGCCTGACCGTTCCACACGAGGGCGGCACCCTGGTGCGCTCCCCTGCGGACGAGCTGGCGCCGCTTTACGACCTGCTGGCCCGGGTTGCCGAGTTCTACGCCGCCAGTTTGCACAGCAGCAGCCGTGCCCGTGACTATGCGGCCCGGCGCGGTCTGAGCGCTGACACCATCGAGCGCTTCCAGATCGGCTACGCGCCGGATGCGTGGGACGAGCTCATGAAGAGTTTTGGCGGCAGCGCCGAGCAGCGGCGGCAGCTGGCCTCGACCGGGCTCATCATCGAGCGCAGCAGCGGCAGCGAAGGCTTCTACGATCGCTTTCGCGACCGCCTGATGTTCCCGATCCGGGATACGCGCGGCCGTACCATCGCCTTCGGCGGTCGCATCCTCGATCAGGGTGAACCGAAGTATCTGAACTCGCCCGAGACGGCGCTGTTCCAGAAGGGCAAGGAGCTCTACGGCCTGTACGAGTCGCGGCGCGCGCGCCAGGCACTCAAGCGCCTGCTGGTGGTCGAGGGCTACATGGACACGGTGCGCCTGCATCAGGCCGGCATCAGCTATGCGGTCGCAACGCTGGGCACCGCCACCACACCCGATCACCTGCGGCGCGCGTTCCGGCTGGTCAACGAGATCGTATTCGCCTTCGACGGCGATCGGGCCGGCCGCGGTGCCGCGTGGCGCGCGCTGCAGAACGTCCTGTCGCAGGTGCGCGAAGGTCGCGAGGTCCGTTTCCTGTTCCTGCCTGAGGGCGAGGATCCCGATTCGCTGGTCGGAGCCGAGGGAGGCGATGCCTTCGAGGCGCGGCTGCGCGATGCGCTGCCGCTGTCGGAATACCTCGTGGCCCACCTGAGCACCGAGGCCGATCTCAAGCACGCAGACGGCAAGGCCCGTTTCGTCGCGCTGGCGCGCCCGTTGATCGAAAACATAGCGCCGGGTGTTTACCGCGATTTGCTGCTCGAGCGCATCGGGCAGGCGATTGGCAGTCCGCCCTCGCGCGTGCAGCAGTGGCTCGGCCAGCCTCCCGCAGGCGCGCGGGCCGCACAGCCCACGGCAGCGGCGGTCCCTCGACGCGTACCCGGCACCGTTGCCATCGATCGTTCCGGCCGCGGCAGCCTGCTGACGCAGTCCATCAGCTTAGCTCTGCACTACCCGGCCGCGGCCGCGGCCGTCAATGAACGGCAACGTCAGGCACTGGTCGGGCTGCCGACTCCAGGGATTGCGGTGCTGCGCGAACTGCTGGCGGAGCAGGCTGCACAGCCTGCCCAGAGCATGGCGCAGACACTGGAGCGCTGGCGCGAGAGGCCCGAATATCGCCGCCTCTGCGAGCTTGCCGCCGGCAAGCCGCTGGTGGCAGAAGCGCCGGCCGCGGCGCAAGAGCTGATTCAGGCCATCGACAGGCTGCTGGATGCTCAAGTCAGGGGCGGCCGGCTCGAGGCCCTGATCGAAAAGGCCCGCTCGCAGGGGCTCGATGACACCGAAAAGTCTGAACTTCAGGCACTTACGAGCTCCCAGGGTCGCCCTGGCGGGAGGTCCGAAGAGTCCGCTTGAGGCCTCAAGTCAGCTCATGTACCAGCCGTTATGGTCCCTGACCTTGAATTTTGGCAGTCCAGCAACGAAATTTGGGTACAATTGTCAACTTTCCCATGAGCGAGTACCCCTGCACCCTCCTTTCGTTGCAAGCGACGAGGATGGACAGGTTGTCGTCTTGATTCAGCTGAGCCCCCAGACACTTTTGAAGACGCCATGACAAAAAAGCAGCAGCACAAGTCCCCGCCACCCGCAGCCCGCAAACCCGTCGTGCGCGCCGCCGCGGCCACGCCTCACCGCAAAGGCGCCCCTGCGCCGGTGGTCACAAAAGGCGCCTCCGCGCCGGCGGCGTCGCGCAGTGCCCCGGTGTCGCCGAAATCGGCCGAACCGCACAAGAAGGCCGCCGGCATCAAGCCGGTGCCTGCCGGCAAGCCGGCGCACGCGGACAAGGCGCATGCCGCCGCCGCGCCCGCACCGGGTCACAAGGGGTCTGCCGGCGCCGCTTTGGGTTCGGGCGGTGCCGACCTGCGTCGCGGATTGCCCGAAGACCGCCAGTCGCAGCTCAAGCTGCTGATCGCCCGTGGCAAGGAACAGGGTTACCTGACCTACGCCCAGGTCAACGATCACCTGCCGGCCGAGATCGTCGATCCGGAGCAGATCGAAGGCATCGTCAACACCATCAACGACATGGGCATTCCGGTGTACGAAAAGGCACCGGACAACGAGTCGTTGCTCGCCAACGAGGCGAGTTCTCCGGCCGACGATGAGGCCATCGAGGAGGCGGCTGCGGCCCTGGCCGCGCTCGACGCCGAACTCGGCCGCACCACCGATCCGGTGCGCATGTACATGCGCGAGATGGGTACGGTCGAACTGCTCACGCGCGAAGGCGAAATCCGCATCGCCAAGCGCATCGAAGAGGGTCTGGACGCCGTGCGCACCGCGCTTGGCAAGTACCCGGCCACGTTCGAGCATCTGCTGCGCACCTACGAGCTCATCAAGGTCGGCCAGGCGCGCCTGATCGACCTCGTGGTGGGCTTCATCGACCCGAACGCACCCGACGTCATCGCGCAGCCGCAGAACCCGACCAAGATCGACCTCGAAGCGGACTCCGAAGACAAGGAAGAGGACGCCGAGGACGGCGACGAGGCTGAGGAAGAGGCCGTCGATACCGGTCCGGATCCGGAAGAAGTGGCGCGCCGCATGGCCTCGATCGGCAAGCTGTTGCAGCAATCGCTGGCCGCCATCGCCAAGCAGGGTACCGAAGATCCGAAGACGCAGAAGCTGCGCAAGAAGCTGGCGGCCGAATTCATGGAGCTCAAGCTGTCACCGCGCATGTTCGACGCGCTGACCGATCAGCTGCGCACCCACATCAGCGAGATCCGGCAGATCGAGAAGGAGATCATGATCATCGCCGTGCGCGACGCCGGCATGCCGCGCAAGGACTTCATCGCCACCTTCCCGAAGAACGAGACCAGCGCGCGCTGGATCCAGAAGCACGCCAAGGCGGGCAAGAAGTACTCGGCCCCGCTGCTGAAGCTCAAGGACGAGATCGAGCGACGGCAGAAGAAGCTGACGCTGCTGGAAGAGCAGTACCACCTGTCGATCACCGAAATCAAGGATATCAACCGCGAGGTGTC
Organism: Steroidobacteraceae bacterium; assembly: GCA_049584935.1. Classification (GTDB taxonomy): domain Bacteria; phylum Pseudomonadota; class Gammaproteobacteria; order Steroidobacterales; family Steroidobacteraceae; genus FEN-1191. Next base: position 98 of record JBAUYT010000152.1, on the reverse strand, counting down.
CATTGGCGAGGCCAAGGCTCGGCGCGCCAAGAAGGAAATGGTAGAGGCCAACCTGCGCCTCGTCATCTCGATCGCCAAGAAGTACACCAACCGCGGCC
>JBAUYT010000151.1:0-2765 GCA_049584935.1 Steroidobacteraceae bacterium | reverse complement strand
GGGCTGTACAGTGTACGTAACTTCCCGATTTGACAGCCCTCCGTGATCGTTCGTGGACGGTCTTACCGGCGCCCTTGCTGCCGCTGTGGGGGCGTCGGGCCGCGCTCGGGCCCGTCAGGGCAAATGGACCTGTTCCGGCGCACGCCAGCCGGGAGCGCGGCGCTCGGCGACGACCTGCGTGGTGATGCCGCCGCGCACGTTGAAGCGGGCGGTCAGGCGCATGAAGCGCGGCGACACGGCCGCCGCAAGTGTATCGATGATCTCGTTGGCGACCGCCTCGTGAAATGTGCCGCGATCGCGGAACGACCAGATGTAGAGCTTCAACGCCTTCAGTTCGACGCACAGGCGATCCGGCACGTACTCGAGCTCGAGCGTGGCGAAGTCCGGCTGGCCGCTGCGCGGGCACAGGCAGGTAAATTCCGGAATGCTCATGCGGATGGTGTAGTCGTGATCGGGAGACGGATTCGCAAACGTCTCGATCTGCGTCGATGGCTGGCTCGGCATGTCTGCTTCGGAGTTGAAACCGCGTCGAAAGCGGGGCACAGATAATCTACACTAGCGTCCGCCTCATCGGGACGGGATCAATGCGGCTAAACAAAGTCAAGCTCGCCGGTTTCAAATCCTTCGTCGATCCGACTTCGGTCCAGCTGCCGGGCAATCTCACCGGGGTGGTCGGCCCCAACGGCTGCGGCAAGTCCAATATCATCGATGCGGTTCGCTGGGTCATGGGCGAGCTGTCGGCGCGGCACCTGCGCGGCGATTCTATGGCCGACGTCATCTTCAACGGCTCCAGTGCCCGCAAGCCAATCGGTGCGGCCTCGGTCGAGCTGGTGTTCGACAACAGCGACGGCAAGATCGGCGGCGCCTACGCCAGCTACAACGAGATCTCGCTCAAGCGCTCCGTCTCGCGTGACGGCGCTTCCGCCTACTTCATCAACGGCGGTCGCTGCCGCCGCAAGGACATCACGCACCTGTTCCTCGGCACCGGGCTCGGCACGCGCAGCTACGCCATCATCGAGCAGGGCATGATCTCGCGCGTGATCGAGGCGCGCAGCGACGACATGCGCGCCTTCATCGAGGAGGCCGCGGGCATCTCGCTCTACAAGGAGCGCCGCCGTGAGACCGAGACGCGCATCGCCGACACGCGCGAGAACCTGGCGCGGCTGCAGGATCTCAGAGACGAGGTCGACAAGCAGATCCGCCACCTGCAGCGGCAGGCCAACGTCGCGCGTCGTTACCAGGAGTTCAAGACGCAGGAGCGCCTGCTGACGGCGGAGCTGCTGGCCCTGCGGCTGCGGGATCTCGACAGTGGTGCGCAGCTGCAGGACAGCGCGGTGCGAAGCTGTGATCTTGCAATGCAGCAGGCGCTGGCGGACCAGCGTGGTGCCGAGGCGGCGATCGAAAAGCAGCGCGAGTTCCACGGCGAGCTGACCGAGGCGGTCACGCGCGTCCAGGGCCGCTACTACGAGCTCGGCGCCGAGGTCACGCGGGCCGAGGAGAGCATTCGCTTCGGGCGCGAGCTGCGCGAGCGCGCGCGCTCTGATCTGGCCAGTGTCAGCACCCATCTCGCAGCCAATGCCCAGCAAATCGTGCGCGACGAGGAGCAGCTGACCGCCTCCGCGACCGAGATGCTGCAGCTGGAGCCGCTGGTCGAGGCGCGCACGCGCAGCGAGGCGCTCGCCAGCGCCGCGCTTGCCAGCGCAGACGAGCAGCTGGCCGCCTGGCAGCAGCGTTGGGAGGAATTCAATCGGGATCTGGGCGCCGCCGGTCAGAGCGCCGAGGTCGAGGCCGCGCGCATCGAGCAGCTGGAAAATCAAAGCCTGCGCCTGCGCGCGCAGGGCGACCGGCTGGCGCTCGAGCACGAAGCGGTCAGCACCGCACAGGCGGATGCGCCGCTCGAGACCTTCAGCGAGCAGGAAGCGCAGGCGCGCGCGGTGGCCGATGCACTCGACGGCGAACTCAAGCAGGCGCTGGCCCAGGTGCAATCGCTGCGGTCGGCACAGCAGCTGGCCGACGGCCGCCTGGAGCGGCTGCGGCAGGAGCGCGACCAGATTCGCGGCGAGCTGCTGTCGCTCGAAGCGCTGCAGAAAGCGGCCCTGGGCGAGAAGGATCCCCAGGCAGCGGGCTGGCTGGCGGGAGTGCCTGGCGCGGCCGAAGCGCCACGGCTGGCGCAAATGCTCGAAGTCGGCGCCGGCTGGGAGCGCGCCGTGGAAACCGTGCTCGGGGACTATCTCGAGGCGGTGCGCGTCGATTCGCTCGACTCACTGGAAAGCTCGCTCGGAGCGCTGGCGGGCGGCAGCGTAGGCTTCTTCGAAGGTGCCGGCGCCGCCGCCGCCGCCGGCCAGTCCACGCTGGCGGGACACGTGCGCGGCCCCGACGCGGTCTTGGCGCTGCTGGCCGGCGTGCGCACCAGCGACTCGCTGTCTGCGGCGCTGCGGGTTCGGCGCACGCTGGCAGCCGGTGAATCGCTCATCACGGCCGCAGGCGAGTGGATCGGACGCGACTGGCTGCGCATCAACCGTGGCGGCGAGACCCACGCCGGGGTGCTCGAGCGCGAACACCGCGCCAAGGGCCTGCGGGAACGGCTCAACGCAGCCGACCAGAGCGTCCGCGCGCTCGAGCAGGAAATTGGCGCCCTTCGCCAGGAAGTCAGCACCGCCGAGCAGCAGCGGGATGCAACCCAGGGCCGGATCCAGTCAGCGCACCGCGAGCACGCGGATCTGCTGGGCCGGCTCGAGGCGCTGCGCGCCCGGGTGGACGAGGGC
>JBAUYT010000150.1:0-4090 GCA_049584935.1 Steroidobacteraceae bacterium | reverse complement strand
GCCGCGACCTCTGCGCCGACCGCAACCTCCGCCACCGCAGCACCCGCGCCCGGATCGCCGGGCCAGACCGCGGCGACACCGGCACCCTCCGCGGCTCCGATCCCGCAGACGAACGGTTCGGTACCCGTGCCCGCGCTGCAGGGCGTGTCACCTGCCGACCCGGGCGCCATCACTGCCGCGGCAGCCGGCGCCGCGGTGCCGACTCCCACGACGCGGTCGCCGACCTATCCATCGGCCGTGGCCACCGCGCCCACGGTCAGCCCAGGACCGGCGGAGATGCCCGACACACCGGATGTCGTCGCGCGTGGCGGCATCGGCGGCGGCCCGGGCGGCGACAATCCGGCCGACTACGAGCCGGCGGTGTCCGCGAACGGCAGGACCGCTGCCGGCTCATCCCGCGGGGCTGACAGCGGCTCGCATGCCGAACCGCCGAGCCTGTCGGAGATCGGTGGCGACATGCCCAACCTGCGGCTCGATCTGCACGTTTACTCGACCCGTCCGGCCGACCGCTACGCGCTCATCAACATGCACCGGGTGCACGAGGGCGACGTATTGCCGGAGGGTCCACGCGTGGTCGCGATCCAGGCCGACGGCGTCGAGCTCAACTATCGCGGCCAGGCCTTCATGCTTCACCCGCAGTAGGGCTGGCGGCTCTCAGCAGGCTCGGCAGCTCGAACTGCGGATCGGCGGCCTGCTCCGGCGTGGGCGACAGCCCGTGATCGAGCAGCTTCTTGGCCTGCATGTGGTCCGAGATGCGGTTGAGCGAATCCACCGCCAGCAGCTTGCCGCCGCGGAAGTAAAAGGCCGAGTAGGCTGGCTTGTCGAGATCGCCGCGCGTGACCACCTGGTCATAGCCGCGGCTCAATCCCACCATCTGCAGCTTGACTTCGAACTGATCCGACCAGAACCAGGGCGCGGCCAGGAACGGCCGCGATTTGCCCATGAGAGCCGCGGCCGCAGACTTGCCCTGCTCGATGGCATTCTGCACCGACTCCAGTCGCACCAGCTCACCGTCGCCGAGGCGGCGCGCCGTGCAGTCGCCGGCGGCGGCGATCTGCGGATCCGAGGTGCGCGCGCAATCGTCCACGATCACGCCGCGCTCGCACAGCAGCCCGGCCGAGCGCGCCAGCAGATCGTCCGGATTGACACCGATGCCGACCACCACGCAACCGGCCGGGTATTCCTGCCCATCCTGGGTCCGCACCGCGGACACGTGGCCCTCGTAACCCACGATCTCGGCCACCTGCGCGCCGAACATCAGCTGCACGCCATGCGCACTGTGCAGCCGCGCAAACGACTCCGACACCACCGGCGCGGTGACGCGCGACATCAGCCGCGGCAGGCCCTCGAGCACCGTGACTTGCGCGCCGAGCTTGCGCGCGGCCGCCGCCACTTCGAGCCCGATGAAGCCGCCGCCGATGACGACGACGTGCTGCTCCCGCTCGACACAGCGACGGATGGCAGCGCCAATTGCAAGCGAGTCGGCAATGCCGCGCAAGGCCAGCACACCGGATAGTGAGGCACCCGGAATCGGCAGCGCGCGCGGCAGCGAGCCGGTTGCCAGCGCCAGCCGGTCATAAGGCAGACGCGCGCCGTCGGCCAGCTCCACTTGGCGGTGATTGCGATCGATGGCGCGTACGCGCGTGTCGGTCCGCAGCACAATCCTGAGGCGCTCGAGCACGGCCGGCCCGCGCACCGCGAGCGAGCCGGTACTGCCACCCTCGATGAGCCACTTCTTCGACAGCGGCGGCCGCTGGTAGGGCGCGTGCGGCTCCTCACCGCAGAGCGTCAGCGAGCCCTGGAAACCTTCGTGACGCAGCGATTCCGCGATCTGCATGCCGGCCTGGCCGGCACCGACGATGACAATGGGTGCCTGAGGGTCCACCGCGATCCTTATGTCTCTCAGCTCTGTCGATCCGGAAACTGCACCGTCAAACCGTCGAGCGCATCCTCGGCAACCAGCTGGCACGACAGCCGGCTGTTGGCTCGGCGCTCGGCGGCGACGTTCAGTAGCATCTGGCGCTCATCTTCGGAAGGTGGTTTGAGTTTGTCCAGCCACGCCGGCAAGACGTAGCAATGACAGGTGGCGCAGCTGCAGTTGCCGCCGCATTGCGCCTCGATGCCTTCCAGCTCCGCGTCCATGGCGGCGCGCATCAGCGTCTGTCCGGGTTTGAGTTCCAGCGTAACGGCGCGCCCGGCAGGCTCGATGTAAGTGATGCGCGGCATGGTTCAACTGAGCTGCTTGCGATAGAGGGTCCAGCCATCGTGCGGCTGGGCACCGAACCGGTGGTAGAAATCGATGGCGCTCTGATTCCAGTCCAGTACCGACCATTCGAAGCGGCCGCAGCCGAGCTGGCGTGCGCGCCGCTCGAGCTCGGCCAGCAGGCCGAGCCCCACGCCGCGGCCGCGGAATTCCGGCCGCACGAACAGATCCTCTAGATACATCCCGGGCCGGCAAAGAAAAGTGGAGTAGTTGAAGAAGTAGAGCGCGAAGCCAGCCAGGTGCCCGTCCCAGTCGGCCATGACGACCTGGGCGTAGCGTTGTTCGCCAAACAGATGACGGCGCAGATCATCGAGGCTGCCCACCATCTGGTGACGCAGCCGCTCGTACTCCGCCAGCTCGCCGATCAGCTCGAATATGTCCGCCAGGTCCGATTCTGTGGCGGCGCGTAAGCGCAGCATGAACCCCCTCCGCACAGGTGAGCGACGTCACATTATCCGCCACCAGGGGTCGACGGAAATCACAGTTTTGTCGCCACTGAGACATCAGTGCGGTGTCAGCTGCGGCAGACAGCATAGAGTTTCCGGCATCGATCGATATCGTGTTGCGACCAGCGGGCAGTACCTGGGAGTCATGCAGTTTCGCCATCCAGATCCGGTTGAATCGGGCGTCCCCGAGGCCCCCGAGGGCGTTACCGTGCCGCTGTGCGCAGTCGTGGCGCTGTCCGACGATGCGCTGCTGCTCGAAGCACTGGGCGGCGCCGCCGGCGACAACTCGTCGGTCTCGAGCTCGCCCTCCACCGACCGCTTCGTCGATCAGCTCGTCGCCAACAGCGGCGGCATCGCCCTGATCGACGCCGCTTGCGTGCCCGCACCGCTGAAGAATTTCCTGATCACGCTACGAGAGCAGTTTCCGCAGCTGCTGTTGCTGGTGACCGGCACGGCACAGATGCAGGCGCAGATCGCCGCGCAGATCGCCGACGGCACCGTGTTCCGCTTCGTGCACAAACCGGCGTCGAGCCAGCGGCTACGACTGTTCCTCGATGCGGCCGTGCGCCAGCAGGCCATACAGCACATGCCCGCCATCCATCCGGCTCCGGCGCGCGCGCCGGCGGCGCCAGCCGCAGCGAGCAGCCGGCCGGCCCCGGGTGGACGCCGCGGACTCGTCATCGGAATCATTGCAGGTGCATCGATGGCCGCCGTGGCAGGGTGGTGGGTCTGGCAGCACCGGACGGAACCGCCCCCGGCGGCTGAGCCGACCGCCGCTGCCGAAGCTCCGACGGTCAGCGCCGAGCAGTCCGCGGCCGCGGCCCTGCCGGCGCCACAGACACGGGAGCCGGCGGCCGCCGAGGTGCCGAGCGCGCACGACAATCCGGCGCGCGATGCCGCCCTCGAGCAGGCCCAGCGCAGCGCCCAGGGCGCGCGCGCCGACCAGCTAGCTGTCTATCTGCAGCTGGTGCGCAAGCGGCTGGCCAGCGGGGCGCTGCTCGATCCGGCCGACGACAGCGCCCGCACCTATCTGGACTCCGCGCTGGCGCTGGCCCCGGACAACAGCGAAGTGCGTGCCACCTCGCTGGCATTCGGTGAGGCGCTGATCGCGCAGTTTCGTCACGCCATCGCCGCCGGCGAGGTCAGCGAGGCGCAGCGCTGGCTGTCCGCCTGCAACAACTTCCACATCGGCAGCTCGACCATGAGCCAGCTGTCGGCCCAGCTGCAGCAGCTGCAAAGCGCGCAGCAAGCCTCGGCCTCAGCCCCCACACCGACGCCCGCACCGGCCCCCACGACGGCGCAGGCAACGACCGTACCTGCCGCTGCCACCGCGGCCAGCGGCACCGCGACCTCCCCGCCGAGCACCACCGCCGCGCCGGCC
>JBAUYT010000149.1:0-6781 GCA_049584935.1 Steroidobacteraceae bacterium | reverse complement strand
GCATACAGCCCATAAGGGCAGCGCTGCGGCGAATTGTGCACCGGCAGCGCGCCAGGCAGCGCCTCGGTCGCAAACTGGTTGCCGAAGCCGCTTTGGTACTGCAGCGCCGGCGCGCTCGTTACCGCGGCAGGCGCAGGCGCGCCCGAGCTCATGGGCTGGCCTTGCCGTCGTTGAGCGCCAGTACGCCACGCCTGACCTGGTCCAGCTCCAGCGATTCGAACAGCGCCTTGAAATTACCCTCGCCAAAGCCCTCGTTGCCCTTGCGCTGAATGATTTCGAAGAAGCAGGGCCCGACCACGTTCTGCGTGAAGATCTGCAGCAGCAGCCCCTGCCCCTGCGTCGGCGCGCCGTCGACCAGGATGCGGCGCGCACGTAGCCGCGCGACGTCCTCGCCGTGCCCCGGAATGCGGCTGTCGATGGCGTCGAAATAAGTATCGGGCGTGTCCTGGAAGCTGACGCCGTTGGCACGCATGCGGTCGACCGTGCTGAAGATGTCGTCGGTGCCGAGTGCCACGTGCTGGATACCCTCGCCCTTGTAATCCTGCAGGAATTCCTCGATCTGCGACTTGTCGTCCTGGCTCTCGTTGAGCGGAATGCGGATCTTGCCGTCCGGACTGGTCATGGCCTTGGAGAACAGTCCGGTCACCTTGCCTTCGATGTCGAAGTAGCGGATCTGCCGGAAGTTGAACACGCGCTGATAGAAATCCGCCCAGGTCTGCATGTTGCCGCGACGCACGTTGTGCGTCAGATGATCGATGTAGGTGAGCCCGGCGCTGCCGGCGCGTTCCCGTTCGGCGGCGCCCTCGATCGGCACGAAATCGACGTCGTAGATCTCGTGCGCGCCATAGCGGTCCACCAGATAGAGGTTGGAGCCGCCGATGCCCTCGATGGCGGGAATGTTCAGCTCCATGGGGCCGACCGCCCCGCGCACCTCGCGTGCGCCGCGAGCCACCGCGCCGCGGAGTGCGGCGCCCGCATCGTGCACGCGGAACGCCATGGCATTGATCGACGGTCCGTGCTGACCGCGGAACTCGGCGGCCTGGCCGCGCGGTTCCATGTTGAGGATGAAATCGACGTCGCCCTGTTTGAAGCGCAGCACGTTCTTGGAACGGTGGCGGGATAGCGCGGTGAACCCCATGGCCTCGAAGCTGCGTGCCAGCGCCTGCGGATCCGGGCTGGTGAACTCGACGAACTCGAAGCCGTCGGTGCCGAGTGGATTGTCGAACAGATCCTGGGGCATGGCGCGCTCCTGTGCAGTCACACGCAGGTGGTGGGCGCGCGATTGTACAATAGTTTCATTTGTTACTAAATTGCCGGCCGCCTGCCCCTGCCTCAGACCTCCAGCGGCAGAACCGCGTTCTTGACCACCGAGCGCAGCACGAAGCTCGAATCCACGCGCGCCACGCCCGGCAGCTTGGTGAGCACCTTGCTGTGCAGCCGCTCGAAGTCCTCGGCGCTACGCGCCACGACCCGCAGCACGTAGTCTGACTCTCCCGTAGTCAGGTCGCACTCGGTGACTTCGGGCACGGCGGCCACCGCCTGCTCGAACGCGCCCAGGTCCCGGTCGGTCTGACCCTTGAGCGTAATGCGGATGATGAAGCTGACGGTTACCCCGACCTTGCCCGGGCTCAGCACGGCGGTATAGCGCTCGATGACTCCAGCCTGCTCCAGCAGCCGGACTCGACGCAGACAGGCCGACTCCGACAGCCCCACGTGCGCCGCCAGCGCGGCATTGGACAGCCGGGCATCCACCTGGAGCTCGCGCAGAATGCGCCTGTCCTGGCGATCGAGTTGCATAATCTTCTACTCCGCGACAAATTACGCAAGATTCTGCGAATCATAGCGCATATGTTCAGCGTTTTTGCAAATCCCTGCGGTGGCCTGCTGCCAGAATTTGCGGCAGTCAGGCGCGGACCACCGCGTCGCAACGGGAGGGCGACAAATGCGTATCGGCGTTCCCACTGAAATCAAAGTGCACGAGTATCGCGTCGGCCTCGTGCCCGCCGCAGCCAAGGAACTCGTGGTTGCCGGACACGACGTGGCAGTCCAGTCCGGTGCCGGCCGCGGCGTGGGCTGCAGCGACGACGATTATCGCGCCGCCGGCGCCCGCATCGCCGCCGACGCCGATGCGATCTTTCGCGACTCCCAGATGATCGTGAAAGTGAAGGAACCGCAGGCCAGCGAGTACGCCAGGCTGCGCCGAGATCAGTTGCTGTTCACCTATCTGCATCTGGCCGCGGATCGCGCCCAGGCCGAAGCGCTGCTGCGCTCGCAGTGCGTAGCGATCGCCTACGAAACCGTTACCGCCGCCGCCGGCTCACTGCCGCTGCTGACTCCCATGAGCGAAGTCGCCGGCCGCATGTCGGTGCAGGTCGGAGCGCAGTACCTGCAGCAGGCCACCGGTGGCCGCGGCGTGCTGCTGGGCGGCGTCGCCGGCGTCGCGCCAGCCAAAGTAGTGGTCATCGGAGCCGGCGTCGCCGGCACCAACGCCGTGGAAATGGCACATGGCCTGCGCGCCGATGTCACCGCCATCGACCGCTCGATCGCGCGCCTGCGCGAGATCGACGCGCAATTCCGCGGCGCCGTGCGCACGCTGTTCTCAACCGCCGATGCCATCGAGCGTGCAGTCGCGGATGCGGATCTGGTCATCGGTGCGGTTCTGCTGCCGGGTGCGGCGGCTCCCAAGCTCGTCACCGCCGGCATGATCAAGCGCATGCGTCCGGGATCGGTCGTGGTCGACATTGCCATCGACCAGGGTGGCTGCTTCCAGACCAGCCGACCGACTACGCATGCCTCACCGACCTATACGGTCGACGGGGTCATCCATTACTGCGTCACCAACATGCCGGGCGCAGTGCCGCGCACGTCGACGTTCGCACTGAACAACGCCACGCTGCCCTACGTGCGTGCCCTGGCCGACAAGGGTTGGGAGCGTGCGACAGCGGACGATCGCGGGCTGGCCGCCGGACTCAATATCGTTCGCGGCGCCGTAGTGCACCCCGCGGTTGCGCTCGAACTCGGCTTTCCGACGGCGGCCTGATCAGCCGCCCAAATCGGCCAGGCCGCCCATGCACAGATATTTGATATCGACGTATTCGTTGATGCCGTAGCGTGAGCCCTCGCGGCCCAGGCCGGACTGCTTGACGCCGCCGAAGGGCGCCACCGCCGTGCTGATGAGCCCCGAGTTGATGCCGATCATGCCGCTCTCGAGCGCGCCCGCCACGCGCCAGACCCGACCGATGTCGCGCGAGTAGAAGTAGGCGGCCAGGCCGAACTCGGTATCGTTGGCGAGCCGGATCGCCTCCGCTTCGTCCTTGAAGCGGAACAGCGGCGCCACCGGGCCGAAGATCTCCTCCTGGGCCATCCGCATGCTCGGGCGCACCCCCGTCAGTACCGTCGGTTCATAGTAAGTGCGGCCGAGCGCGTGACGCTTACCGCCGATGATTGCCTGCGCTCCGCTGCCGATCGCCTCGCCAACCAGCTCTTCGACCTTGGCGAGCGCGGCCTCATCGATCAGCGGACCCTGCTCGACGCCCGCATCCAGGCCGTTGCCCACCTTCAGCTGCGAGACCGCCTTGGCCAGCTTGTTGGCGAAGGCCTCGTAAACGCCATCCTGCACCAGCAGCCGGTTGGCGCAGACGCAGGTCTGGCCGGTGTTGCGGTACTTCGAAGCCATCGCACCTTTGACGGCGGCGTCGAGATCGGCATCGTCGAACACGATGAACGGCGCGTTGCCACCGAGCTCCAGCGACATGCGCTTGAGCGTCGGCGCACACTGTGCCGCCAGCATGCGGCCGACCTGGGTCGAGCCGGTGAACGTCATCTTGCGTACCAGCGGATTGGAGCTCAGCTCACCGCCGATGGCGCGGGCGTCGCCGGTCACCACGCTGAAGACACCGGCCGGCACGCCGGCGCGCGCCGCGAGGTCTGCCATTGCCAATGCCGACAGCGGCGTCTGTATGGCGGGCTTGACGATGATGGTGCAGCCCGCGGCGAGCGCCGGAGCCACCTTGCGCGTGATCATGGCGGCCGGAAAATTCCAGGGCGTAATGGCAGCGCAGACACCGACCGGCTCGCGCGTAACCACGATGCGTGCATCCGGCCACGGCGACGGGATGGTGTCGCCGTAGAGACGGCGCGCCTCCTCGGCAAACCATTCGATGAACGAGGCTGCATAGACGATCTCGCCGCGCGACTCGCTCAGCGGCTTGCCCTGCTCGCTGGTCATGAGCCGCGCCAGATCGTCCTGGTTCGCCATCATGAGTTCGAACCAGCGACGCAGCACGCGCGCGCGCTCGTCCGCCGACTTGGCGCGCCAGCCGGAGAACGCGCGGCCCGCCGCTTCGATTGCCCGGCGCGTCTCGGCCGCGCCGGCGTTGGGCACCGTGGTGATGGTCTCGCCGGTGGCGGGATTATCGACCTTCCTGGTGGCGCCGCCGTCCGCGGCCACCCACTGACCGTCGATGTAGCACTGGCTCCTGAGCAGGGTGCCGTCCTTGAGATTCATGCCGCTCTCCAAACAATCGGAATTTTGAGGCGCGATATTAGATACAGACCGCGGCGCGATCGCAATCACACGCGCTCTGGACGGCGCGTGCCGCTAGCACCGTGCTATGTCGGACCCGGGCGACTCCGTGTCAGCAGCACCGAGATGCCCGCAAGCAGCGCGAAGCAACCGGCGATGAGTGCCGAACCGAGCACGCGATGCTCCTCGCCCAGAGCCAACAGAACCGAGTAGGCGGCAAAGCCCGCAGCGGCGCAGGCGAACACGGCGGCCGCAAACGACAGCGCGAACACAGCCGCCAGGCGCCGCAGCTCGTGGCGTTGCACCGCCACCAGCTGCGCAGTGCCGCCAGCGACGATCGATCCGAGTGCGGAACCGAGCCTGGCGAGGGCACCCAGGAATGGCAGCAGACGATCGCGTGCGTCGGCGTCATGATCGTCGCCTTCCATGACGTGCTCGCCCATTACTTGCGGCGCGTCAGCAGCACGCCTGCGATGAACCCGGCAGCAGCGGCCAGCGCCACTGCTGCCAGCGTATTGTCTCGCAGCGTGGATTTGAGCAGCTGCTCGAACTCTCGCAGCAGTTGCTGCACGTCATCCCGCAGCTCCGAGGATTGCTCGCTCATGGCCGCCATCATAGTGCAGATCGGCGCCGCTGAGCGCCGCTATTGGCACCCATTACAAAGCTCAAGCGCAGGGTCGACTGGGATCAGATGCGCACCAGCGCTTGTGCCGCAGCCTCTTCGGCCTCGTCGAGCTGCACTGCCGTGCTCGCATCGAGGATGATCTGCTCGAGCACCGCAACATAGTCGAGGTAGCGCTTGCGGCCCTTGGCTGTGATGCGGCACGTCGTCTGTGGGCGGTGGTGCTCGAAACCCTTGGAGATGTCGACCAGCTTGGCGGTCTGCAACACCTGCAGATGCCGGCTGAGATTGCCATCCGTGAGCGCGCACAACTGCTTCAGGTCGGAGAAACGCAGGCCCTTGGGGTTGGCGATCAGCGAACTGAGCAGCCCGAGCCGGGCGCGCTCGTGAATCAAGCGGTCCAGGCCCTCATAGGCAAAACGCCGACTGCGATGCGGAGATGGCTTACGCTCGTTCATCACTTCTCCGGCTGTCGAAATACAGCACCGCGCCTACCAGCGGCTGGCCCACGCCGAAGCTGACACCCATTTCCCAGGGCGAGAGCGCATGCGGGCCCGGCCCCAATGCCAGGCACATCAAACCGCACACCAAGTACCAGACCCCGACGACAAACGTGGCTCGTGGCAGAAACCGGCAGGATGAGAAGGCACCCAGGCTGAACACGATCTGCCACAGGCCGGGCAACATCCACACGCTCTGCGGAGCGCTGCGCATCAGCACCACGGTCAGCAGCAAGCCGGCGACGATGGCCGGCAGAAACTGCTCCGCGGCCGCATGGATCATCTGCCCTGCAAGGCCGGAGTGCAGCCGCCGCGCGCGCACCACGGTCTCGATGCTGATGATCAGGAGCGACAGTGCCGCGGTCGGCACCCAGATCGACAAATAAGCCGCGGCGTCACGCTGCGGATCCTTGAGCCAACAGGACTGAGCCAGCGCAGCCAGCAGCGCCAGCAGACCCGTGGCCGTCAGGGTCGCCGGTCCGTAGCCGCGAAACTCCGCACCGCGCGCAATCTGCTCGCGGATCGTATTGATCTCGGACAGGGCTTTGTGCAGATCGGTCGTCGCCATCGTATGAAATTTGGCTGTGGCAACCTCATCCTAGCGCAATCGATCTGCGGGCAGTACCCCGCCATCGCCAGCGGCGGTCGCAAGACAGCGGCTGGCGGGGTGACTGCCGCCTGCCGCTACTGCGTGTCAGCAGCCTCGCCGGCATCCTTGACCGGCACGTCGCTGGGGTTGTCGAGCACGACCAGCACCACGCGGCGGTTTCTGGCGCGACCGTCGGGCGTCGAATTGCTCGCGATCGGCTGAGTCTTGCCATAGCCCTTGGCGATCAACTCATCGGCAGGGACCTGCTGGCTGACGAGGTAATCCCTCACCGACAGCGCGCGACGCTGCGATAGCGTCAGGTTGTAGTCGGCAGAGCCGGTCGAGTCAGTGTGTCCCTGCACCTCGATCCGTAGCCGCGGATGCTCTCGCAGACCCTCGGCTACCTTGTCGAGCACGGGCTTGGACGCCGCAGTCAGGCTGGCGGAGTTGTACTCGAAGGACACGCCCTCGAGCGTGATGGTCCGCGGTGCTGCCGGCGGTGGCGGCGTTGCTGGCGGCGGTGGCGGCGGTGGTGGCGGTGGTGG
>JBAUYT010000148.1:0-8220 GCA_049584935.1 Steroidobacteraceae bacterium | reverse complement strand
CGGCATGCCGTAGCGGTGGCCGGAAGTCAGGCCAGCCGGCGCATTTCATCGACCTCAGCGGCACCCTTGCGCCGGTCGACGATGCGCCGGTCCGGAAAGCCGATCGGCTGCTGCGCGCGGCGTCGATCCGCAGACCGCGACACCGTCTCCCGCAGCACCACTGCATTGCCGTCCGAGTAGGCGCGGCTCGGCGTCAGCAGCGCCTGATTCAGCAGCTGCAGGCTGCGGCGCGCGGCCGCCATCACCTTCATGCGCTCGCGTTCGGTCTTGGCATAGCGCGTTACCACTTCGAGTGCCACGCGCGGATGGTCATCGTCGTACTTGGCGTGATTGCGGAACCACTTCGTGGTCCGCGGATTCATGGTCACACCCGGGCGCGAGCCGTAGGACTCGAAGCCCGGCAGCAGCGCGCGGCTCAGGTCGCCGGTGGCGCCCTCGATGGCAAAGCTGGTGGCAGCCACTGCCTCGGCCAGCGAGCCCTTGGCATTGATGTACCAGATCCAATCGCTCAGGGACTGCACGTCCCGCAGCACCGCCCGCTCGCCCTGGGCCAGCGCGATCATCTCCTGGCGGTCGATGCCGAAGCCCTCGCCCATCCACAGCCAATGCTCGGCGTGCGCCTTCTCCACGCGAATGTTGTCGATCAGGAACGAGCGTGCGTATTCATCCTCGACTTTGATCAGCGCCTCGGCCAGGAACTTCGGGAAGGTATGGATGAACGGATAGAGTTGCGTTATCCAGCCGCGCATCGCCTCCACGGTCCAGATTCCATTGATCACCTTGCTGGCGAATTCGCCGCCGACGAGTTCCTCCCACTCTGGCTGCAGGTAGACCTGGAGATCCTTCGTCCAGGCATGATCCGCCAGCAGCGCTGGCGTGACGTTCACCGTGATTTCGGTGCTCGAAGTGAGGAAAGACAATGGCGCCTCCTTTGTTGCTCGGCCGAACCTCGTAGCTTTCAGGCCCTAATTTATGTCAATCGGTGGCGTGGCCTAGAAGTTGCGTGGTCCGAGTCGCCTAACTCGCTGTTATTACTAGGTCTTCACGTGTCTGTGGGCACGTTATGTCGAGTTTACGGAATACCACTGGGTCAACGCAACCCGGGCGGCTTTTCCTTGGCCGGCAACCGATTGCCGCCGTGAGCTCAACCGGACCTAATGACGCAGCATGAGGCGTGACCGCTCTCTCGGTATCGACCGTGCCGGGCCGATAAGCTCACTCGCAAACTCCTAACCCTTGGTGAAGCCCCAGGGATGATGCGCTCCGACCGCAGCAGCCCTGTTGGGTCCCATGGCATGTCACGCTCCGCGATCCGTTTCGTGGCGCCGGTGCTGGTGTCCCTCCTCGTCATGCTGATCGCCGGCGTCGTCAGCATCGAAGTGTTGTCGACCATGCGTGCCTGGGTTGGCGGCGAGAGCCTGTATTCCAAGGGCCAGAAGAATGCGACCTACTATCTGGCGCAGTACGCCCTGACGCGTTCGGACGCCGACTACCGTCAGTACCAACTGGCAATCGCCTTCCCGCTGGGAGACCGGCAGGCGCGCCTGGCCCTGCAGCGCCACCCGCCGGACCTGGCCGCCGCGCACCAGGGCTTCCTCCGCGGCGGCAGTGATCCGGCCGACATCGACAGCATCATTCTGCTGTTCCGCCTGTTCGGCCGCGCCGGCCCGGTGCGGCATGCCATCGATGTCTGGACCGCGGGCGACTCTTACAGCATGCAGCTCTGTGCCATCGCCGCCCGCCTGCACCCGGCCGACGGCTCAGAGGTGCCGGCCGACGAGCGCCAGGCCATCGAGACGGAACTCAACCGCATCAACGGCGAACTCACGCCGCTATCGGCCCAGTTCTCCGCCACCCTTGGAGACATCGCGCGTCTGACGCGCACCCTGCTGGTGATCGCCCTGACCGTGGGCACGATCATCACGGCGCTGCTCTGCATCCGCGTCACGCGTGCGCGCGTGCGCGAGCGCAACGCCAAGGAGCAGGGACTGGCGCGCCTGACCGAGCTGTATGCCGCCCTCAGCCAGACCAGCCAGCTGATCTCGCGCGTCGGTGACCGGGGCAAGTTGTTCGAGGAGCTCTGTCGCATCTGCGTCGGTACCAGCGGCCTGATGCTGGCCGCCGTCGGCCTGGTCAAACCGGAACGCATAGGGTTCGAGTTCGTGGCGCGACATGGCAAGCACGCCGAGCACCTCGGCACGCTGCTGGCGGCGCAGCGCCCGGGAACCCCACCGGGCGCCGATGCGCTCCATCTGACATTGCGCTCCGGCCGGTCCAGTGTGCTCAATCGCCGCGGCGATTCCGCCGGGCTGATCCTGTCGGAGGCGGCATTTCCGCTGCGCTGCCAGAACCAGCTGGTCGGCGTGCTGTGTGTGTTCTCGCAGGACAAGCAGTACTTCGAGAAGGACATCGTCGAGCTCATGGAGCAGCTGGCGATGGAAGCCTCGTTCGCGCTCGACACCCTGCACCGCGACGCGGAACGCCGGCGCCAGTCCAGCATGCTGGCCGACCAGAACCGACTGCTCAGTCTGATCGCCTCCGGCGCAGACCTGCCCACGATCTTCACCAGCCTGGCGTTATTCGCCGAGGCGCAGTGCGGTCGGATCTGCTCGCTGGTGGCGCTGGACGTGGAAGGCACGCGCTGCTCGCTGGCCGTTGCGCCCTCGCTGTCGCGCGGCTTCGAGCTGGCGCTGGCGCAGGGGGCGAGCGCCGACCGCCAGGAGCCCTGCTTCCAGGCCATCCGCAGCGGCGCCCCGGTGGTCATATCCGACCTGCAGGTATTTCCCGCGGACACGTCATTCGGCCAGTTGGTGCGCGAAGCGCGGCTGCGGTCCGTGACCGCCTGGCCGATCGCAGGCAACAAGGGCCAGGCTATCGGCGCGCTGGCGCTCTATGCCCGCAGTGACGCCGAGGCCATGCCGCTCGACGAACGCCTGGTCGGCATCTGCACCAGTGTCGCCGGCATCGCCATCGAAAGTTGCTGGGCAGCCGAGCGCATCCGCCATCTGGCACACCACGACGAATTGACCGGACTGCCAAACCGGCTGCTGTTCGGTTACCAGCTGCCACAGGCGCTGGCGCGCGCGCATCGCTCCGGACAGCAGGTGGGCGTGTTCTTCATCGATCTGGACCGCTTCAAGGTCATCAACGACACACTCGGACACGATGCCGGCGATCACGTGCTGCGGCAGATGGGCATGCACCTGCAGGAGTGCGTGCGTGCCACCGACACGCTGGCGCGCGTCGGCGGCGATGAGTTTGCACTCATCGTCGAGCAGTTCAACGATCTGCAGGAGCTCAATGGCATCGCGCAGAAGCTGCTGACCGCCATGTCACGGCCGCTCAGGGTGGCCACACACGAATACCGCCTGTCCGGCAGCATCGGGGTGGCGGTGTATCCGAAGGACGGCAGCGACAGTTCGTCGCTGCTGAAGAACGCCGATATCGCCATGTATCGCGCCAAGGCATCCGGCAAGAACACCTACCAGTTCTACGCCGACGACATCGACGTGCACAGTGTCGACCGCCTGACGCTCGAGAGTGAGCTGCGGCAGGCTTTGGACCGGCGTGAGATCGAGGTGCACTACCAGCCCAAGGTCGATATAGGCTCGGGCATCATCGCCGGCGCGGAGGCGCTGGTTCGCTGGCGGCATCCGGTCCGCGGCATGTTGCTTCCCAGCGAGTTCATCTTCGTCGCCGAGGAGATGGGGCTGATCGCCGACCTGGGTAACCTGGTGCTGGAGACGGTCTGCAGCCAGCTGATGCAGTGGCGCGCGCAGCGCCTACCGGTAACACGGGTGGCGATGAACCTGTCGGCACAGCAGTTTGCCGACACGCGCCTGGTCGAGAATCTGAATCGCGTGCTGCGTGACACCGGCTGCGACCCACACCTGCTCGAGTTCGAGATCACCGAGAGCGTCGTCATGACCAACCCGGAGCGGGCGCTGCACCTGCTCGAGAAGATCAAGGGTTACGGCATCACCCTGGCGATCGACGACTTCGGCACCGGCCATTCTTCGCTGGCCTACCTGAAGCGGTTTCCGGTCGACAGCATCAAGATCGACTATGCCTTCGTGCGCGACATCGCCGCCGATCCGAACGATCTGGCCATCACCAAGGCCATCATCGCGCTGGGCCATTCGCTCGAGCTGAAAGTGGTCGCGGAAGGTGTCGAGACCGCAAGGCAACTCGACATCCTGCGGCGCTTCCAGTGCGATGAGTTTCAAGGATTCCTGTTCAGCGGCGCGCTGCCAGCCGAGTCCTTCACCAACCTGCTGGTCAGCAACGTCGAGGCGCATCGTGCCGATCCGAGTTATCTCAGCGACCAGGAACTCTGGCGCCTCGGCTGAACGCCAGCCGGATGCCGCTCAGGCCGCTGGCGCCCTGAAGGTGCGCGCCAGTGCATCGGCGCTGCGCGTCAGCAGGCCGGTGTCGATGCCGACCGCAACGAAGTTGTAGCCCCAATGCATGTAGCGACGCGCATCGGTCTCGAGCGTGGCCAGGATGCCGGCCGGCCTTTTCAGGCGCGACAGCAACCGGCCCGCGTCCTCGAGGGCACGCTGTATCTCGGGATGCTGCGGATCGCCGAGATGCCCCAGGGATGCGGCCAGGTCGGCCGGCCCGATGAAGACGCCATCCACCCCATCAACACGTGCAATGGCTTCGAGCTGCTCGAGCCCGGCGCGTGTCTCGACCTGCAGCAGCAGGCAGATCTGCTCGTCGGCATGCTGCAGGTAGTTGCTGATGCGCCCGTAGTTGCTGGCGCGGCTGCCAGCCGATACACCGCGCACGCCGCGCGGCGGATAGCGCACCGCTGCCACCGCGCGCGCTGCCTCCTCGGCCGACTGCACGTACGGCAGCAGGATCGACTGCGCCCCCAGATCGAGAATGCGCTTGATCAGCACGGTATCGTTCCAGGCCGCGCGCACCACCGGGGTTGCGCTGCCGCGGGCCATTGCCTGCAGCTGCCGCACCAGGTCCGGCAGTTCATTGGGAGCGTGCTCGGTATCGAGCACGATCCAGTCGAAGCCGGACTGCGAGAGGATCTCGGCCACCAGGTTGCTGCAGAGACTGCTCCAGAGCCCGATCTGCAGCTGCTGCTGTTGCAGGGCCTGCTTGAACGCGTTGCGCTGAATGTCCACGGTGCTCCTCACGGCGGCGCTTGCCGCGCTTCGCTGACGAGCCGCGTAAGCCCGCGCAGATCGACGATGCCCGGCAGCAGCAGGCGGCCGATCACCAGGCCCGGTGTGCCCCGCAAACTCAGCGCATGCGCCTCGGCGTCGTTGCGCGCCAGCAGCGCATCGATGTCGGCGGCATGTCGCGCGGCCTCCTTTTTCAGCGCCGGCAGGTCGAAGCCCGCGCGCACCAGCGCCTGGTCGACCGCTGCCGCATCGGCCAGCTTCGGCCCGTTCATGAGGGCATCATGGGCCGCGAGATAGCGTCCCTGCCACTGGGCCGCCAGCGCGCACCTGGCGGCATACACGGAGGCGTCGCCTAAAATGGGCCACTCCTTGTAAACCAGCCGGATCTTCGGATCCTGCGCCAGCAGCCTGGCCAGATCCGGCGCCAGTTTCTTGCAGTAGGGGCAGTTGTAATCGAAGTACTCGACGATGCTGAGATCGGCGTCATGGCCACCGGCGCTGGCGGTTCCCGGGTCAGCGAGCATTTCCTTCTGGCCTGCCGCCGTGATGAGCTGGACACCCTGGGCCATGACGTCTAAACCCAGCAGCAGCCCACTGAGGGTGACCCAGAACATTGCCAGACGCCGTGTCATCCATTCCCCCGCTAGCCGAATGCCGTTTCCGGTCACGCAGCGATTAGAAGTAAACTTCCAGTATTCATACGTATCAAAATGATTCTAAAACATAAAATACCCGTCTCGCTTGGCGCCATCGGCGCTCTCCTACTGTTCGGCCTGCTGGCACTCTACACACTGCTGCGCGCCTCGTTGCCCGCGCTCGATGGCAGTTTGCAGGCGGATGATCTCGGCGCGCCCGTCAGCGTCGACCGGGACCGGCTCGGAGTGGTCACGGTCACGGCCTCGAGCCGCACCGATCTTGCCTATGCCACCGGATTCGTGCACGCGCAGGATCGGTTCTTTCAAATGGATCTGTCGCGACGTCTAGCGGCCGGTGAGCTTGCGGAGCTGGTCGGAGCGGCCGCATTGGAGCAGGACCGGTCCGCACGCAAATTCCGCTTCCGCAGCGTCGCGCGCGCGGCACTGTCGCAAACCGATCCGTCACAGCGTGCCATCGTCGAGGCGTATGCGCGCGGCGTCAATGCCGGCCTGGCATCGCTGGGCAGCAGGCCCTGGGAGTACTGGCTGCTCGGTGCGGCGCCCGCTCCGTGGTTGCCCGAGGACACGATTCTGGTGACCCAGGCCATGTGGTGGGACCTGCAAAGCGAGGCCTTCCCGCGCGAGATCCTGCGCCAGCAGATCAATCAGCGGCTCGGCGGCGCAGTGTGCGCTGGCGGCTGGAAATGCGCCCTCTCCTTTTTCTATCCGGCACGCACCGAGTGGGATGCCCCCGATGACGGCGCCGCCGATGGCGCCGTCCGTGCCACCAGCGAGGTGAACGACGTGCCGGCAGCGGACGTGCTCGATCTGCGGCACGCCCCGACATCGCGCGCAACACGGCCGCCCGCGGATTGGAGCGCCATCGGCAGCAACAACTGGGCAATCGCCGGCCGGCTCACCCGAACCGGCGCCGCGCTGGTCGCCAGCGACATGCATCTGACGCAGCGGGTGCCGGCAACCTGGTACCACATGCGGCTGCGCCTCAGCGGTTCATCGACCGATACCGGCCTCGATCTCACTGGCGTCACGTTGCCCGGCGCGCCAGTACTCGTGGCAGGCTCCAACGGCCATATCGCCTGGGGATTCACCAATAGTTACGGCGCATGGTTTTCGGTGACGCGAGTGGCCTGCAGCGCGCTGGGCGAGCATGCGCTGACCACGGCTGCAGGCCCCGTTGCGATCGAACGTACCCGGGAGGCGATCCGCATCCACAACTCAGCGCCGGTCATGCTCGAGGTCGTCTCGGCTGCCGCCGGTGTGCTGCTGCGCGCCGATCCGGCCCACCAGGCGTGCTGGTTCGGCGCCTGGCTGGCGCAACAGCCGGCCGCCACCAACCTGAGTCTCATCCAGCTCGAGCGTGCAACCTCTGCCGCCGATGCCCTGAGGCTGGCGCCGGAGATCGGTATTCCGCACCAGAACCTCGTGGTCGGCGACGCCCAGGGGCACATCGGCTGGAGCATTGCCGGACGCATTCCGCGCAATATCGGCCCCGGGCGTGCGCTGGGCGACATCGACTGGACCGACGCTACCGATCAGCCGCGGCTGCTCGATCCACCGCTGGGACGTATCTGGACCGCCAATGGTCGCGTCAGCAGCGATCCACGGCAGGAGGCTCTCATTGGCGGCGATCTGGCCACGCTCGGCGCAGAGTACGACCTGTCCGCCCGCGCGCAGCAGATCCGCGAGGATCTGCTGGCACTGGCGCATCCGGCGACCCCGGCCGACATGCTGCCGATCCAGCTCGATGACCGCGCGCTGCTCCTGAACCGCTGGCGCAATCTGCTGCTGCGCCTGATCGACAGCCAAGCGCTCGAGCAGCGGCCCGAGCGCGCCGAGTTCCGCCGCGTCGTGGGCACCTGGACCGGGCACGCCGCGGTGGATTCCAGCGCCTACCGGCTGGTGCGCGCGTTCCGCAGCCTCACGCAGCAGGCAGTGTGGAATTCGATGCTGGCGGCGCTCGACATCGAGCCTGATCCGGAAGCGCCGATCCCGCCGCAGTTCGAGCACGCGCTCTGGCAGCTCGTCAGCACGCAGCCGGAGCACCTGCTCGATCCGCGCTACCGCAGCTGGCGAAATTTCCTGCTGGCCGAGCTCGACGCGACCGTCGCCCGGCTCGGCAGCGTGTGCCCCGATCTCGGGCATTGCACCTGGGGCCAGCGCAATACCGTGGCGATTCGCCATCCGCTCTCGGGCGCGGTGCCGCTGCTCTGGCGCCTGATCGACATGCCGGTGGTGCAACTGCCGGGTGACAACGACATGCCGCGCGTGCAGGACGGCGCCACGGGAGCATCCGAGCGCTTCGCGGTCTCTCCCGGGCACGAAGCGGAGGGCTATTTCCATATGCCCGGAGGCCAGAGCGGCCACCCGCTGTCACCTTATTACCGCGCCGGCTTCATGGCGTGGGCGCGTGGCCAGCCACTACC
>JBAUYT010000147.1:0-48853 GCA_049584935.1 Steroidobacteraceae bacterium | reverse complement strand
GAAGAGGATCGGTGCCACGGACTTCCGCTATTATCCCCGATCGGGCAACCTCATTCTGCCAGTCTCGAAGTCCGAAACCTTCGCGGAAACCAAGAAGTTTTACATGCACCGGAGCCATGAAGAACCGCAACCCTTGATCCACCATCAAAGCTACCCCTGGCGAGGGCCCGGAATGTATTTCGTCACGGGCGATCAGCGTGTCAAAGGACAGTGGTTTATCCTTCACGAGGGGCCCGTGATTGTCGCATTCACGGCGTATTGACGAACTAGTTATCGGGCTATGCTGAGCTGCGGCAGCGTGGTTCTGCACGTGCCTTCGTAGGGGGTCAAACCGATCCGGACCGAGGGTCGAAGAGGCTTCCGGTTGTAGTCGCCGGCTATTCAAAGCCGCCCTATTACAGCCTGAAAAAATGTGGCGCAATCCGCTGAGCTTAGTTGCTCTCGAACATCGGCCACTGCTGCCCCGTGGCGCACTCGGGATGACAGATCCCATACTCATCAGCGTCGAGCCGGTCGGCTCCGATGGTCATGAGTACTGCACCGGTCTCGGAGGGGATCCCGTACCGTTCGCCGGCGGCAATCAGAACTCCGACGCCGGCTAAAGGGATAGAGTAGGACGAGAGGGTTTGATAAAAGCATTCGCGTCTTACCATTCACGACGAGGAGGAGTTGCGGGTGAGGCTTGTGCTCGACCGAGATTACGCCGCCCCGCGCCTCATAGAGGCAGGACACTTTGCCATGCTCAGCCGCCTGAAAGCGGAGTTAGCGTGGACAGATTGACGCACAGCCTCAGTTTTGCGAGAACCGGCTAGGAGAGATGCAAATGCGTGAGGAGGAATTGATTGCGCTGGTGGCGATCATCAGGGACGAGCTGGCGGCGGCCAACCGTCATGAGGATCTTAAGCAGCTCGGCGTCATATTCGGTGATCTTCTGGGACCCGATAAAGTGATGGCCTACGAGGCCCTCGGTGACCTGCAGGATCGGCTGGCTGATATTACCAATCTGCCCGATCACTCGAGTATCACTGCTGAGGAATGGGACGCGCGCCGGACTGACTTCTGCCGGGCGGCGGAGCTGTATCTGGATGCCCGCTGGAAGAAGCCTTCGGGGTGTCAAAGCCCACTGATGCCAAGAGAGGTGCTATAATTAGTGTAACGATCTCCGTTACTTACAGAACTTACTTCGCATAATGAATCTTACGTCATAGCGACGCCGCTCATCGTCAAGGCACTCAACGGGGCAATTCTGCTCAAGAGCCTCGGCAGTGGCGCCTCGCAATGCACCGCTATGGCGCTCTCGCCACTGACGCTCCCGTCGGGGGGGGGGCTGCACGATCCGAGCAATTCGGGGGACTCCGAGTACCTGGGTGCCATGCCCACGGTCACGGCGGCGCCGAAGGTCATCGACGGAGTGGTACAGCAGTAGCGCGCGCAAACAGCAACCCTCGTTGGCAATTCCGCCGGCGAGCGGTTCAAAGAAAGGCCCACCCGGGCCGGGCTTCAACCGTATGTGAGGTCTGTGCTCTGTCCGACTTCAATAATATATCCGTCAGGATCGCGGATGTAGCAGCGCGTCTCGCCGTACTTCGGTATCGGCTTCGTGATGAACTCCGCTCCTCGACTTTTCCATAGGTCATAGCAGGCTTGAATATCCGCTACGCGGAAATTCATGAAGCTGCTGATGTGATTTGGGTCGGGGATGCTGAGCGTTATGGTCGGCTTATCCGGAGTCGGTCCGCCTCCAATGTTCAGAATCATCCAAATGTTCGCAAGCTGAAGGTATCCAGGCGCGCTGCCGTCGCCGAGGCTAAGAATACGAGCGCCGAATACCTTTTCGTAGTAGCGAGCCGATCGCTCGATGTCGGTGACGGTTAGAAAATGCGCGACGCTGATCCCCTCTTTCGGCGGCATTTCATAGCTCTTCTGCCCGATTTGTACACTCATTGACGACTCCAATTTATAAACCGTGTTCAAAAGCTGAATCTACCCCTTTGCATTCCCAACTGGATCGCGGCGATGCTCAACTATGCTGACGAATTTGACTTCGAACCGAGTAGTCCGCGTTTGGATGGTTGATGCAGCTGTCGCGAGCTCTCGACAGGCTGCCTGACGAAGTTTGAGGATATCGCGCTCGGCAAGCGCATAGCTAGAGTGCCGGCCCCAAACTTGACTGACGCGATCGTTATAGCGGCAAATCCGGATTGGCGAGCGTACGCCACATATGCGCCGACGGACTGTTATCGTTACCCAGGCCTTCGGCGGGTTGCTTGAAGTGACGCGCCACAATCTCCCTGAACGGGTCCACTTTAACGACAGCTTTCGGGTCGAAGGAATAGAGATCATTGACAGTCACGGCGCGCGCCGCTCCATACCATCGATGCCCGCGCGCAAAACGATAGCTGGCCTCGATGTGGGGCGAAGGGACGTAGTCCATACCGAAAATCTCCCGGTACTCGTCGGGATAACAATAGCCGGCCTGCACGTCCGGATAAAACCGGAGCGCCGCGTGATAGCGGATCGCAAAAGCAGTACGCGCTGGGACGTACGGCTCGTACATCTGTGCACCCCAGAAGCCATGATCGGTATGGATCAGCTCCTGCACTGTGTCATGTACGAGGCACGCGAGGACGATCTCTTCGTCCACGCCGTTCTGCAGTGCCTTATTGGCGCTTTGGAAGCAGTGGTTCCTGCTCTTCACGAAGCGAAGCTCAAAAAAATCCCAAAGCGTCGGGCGGGCGGGCATTACGGCCAGTCGCTCAACCTTGCCACCGGTATTATTCAAAAGCAGGCTGCCCGCAGCACGCCGGAACGAGCGTGTCGGGATCTGTTCTTCGATTTCTGCCACGGTAGGGTAGCGCTTGGCTTCAGCCGTGCACGACTGGCTGTTCGTGTCGGTCTGATCAACGCCGGCCATCAGCGCGCCTTCGAGCGCGTCGGCGCGTGCCTCGTGCGACATTAGGCCCACCACCGCCGCTCCGCCAAGACCGGCGATGAAATTTCGGCGGGCTAACGATCCGTCTAGTATGTGGCGCATCGAATTCCCCCATTTCGACTAATGTTGGCGTCCGGCTTCCGCCAGCGGTCCCGAGACCCTCGAATCCTCACTCCGCTCCAGCGTCAAGTCAATTCGATTCCGAACATCCTTAATAATCACTTCTCTATCTGACCAATTCGACGGCCGAGAACAAGCCGATCGCAAAATCCACATCGAGTTCATCGACAGCCAGGACGCCCCTGGCCGTAGGCGGTCTCAGGTCATTGTTTTCGCTTCTTGCGGGCGAGCACGAGTTTCGCAATCAACCGGTCCCGGGGCCCACGCAATTAGCCAACTGCAGAATGCTGCTCAGAAACACGTAGGCAATCAGACGTCCGAAGAAGGCGTTCATCGCGGGGCCGCTGCAACGTACAGACCGATAATGCCAACTTGAACCGCGGTAGTACTACCGGTCAACAGACCTGATCGAAATGTGTGGGGATCAGCACGTTACAGCTGCCTCTGGAGGAACGACCGACAACCCGTCCTGGTGCCCGCGCCGATGTATTTCAGGAGATGCGGAGCTGTTCGAGATCGGCGATTAGCCCGGATCCGACCGGTTTCCAGCCCAGCTTTCTTCGCGTCAGGGCGCTGGAAGCTGGCATGGCGTGCCCGGCAAACATCGCGAGCCAGCCAAAAAAGCGGGCGCCTCTGGCGCAGTGATAGATCTGACCGGAAGTCTCAAGCGCTGACCGATGGCTTGGGCAATGTCACGCATCGGTACACCTTCTTCAGCGACTGCGTGATATTTTGCATTTGGTTCCGGCTTTTCCAGCGCCAGCCTGTAGAGCCTGGCGACGTCAAGACAGTGAGCGGCCGGCCAACGATTGCCGCCGTCACTCACGTAGGCGCACACACCTTTGTCACGGTATAGCTGGATTGCCGGGGTGATCAGGCCCTGCTTGGCTGTGTCATGCACCTGAGGCAGCCGCACTACCGACACATTCACACCGTCCGCGGCGACTGCAGCTGCCGTTTCCTCCGAGGCCGCCCTAGGATGCAGGTCGGAACCGATGATCGCATTGTCTTCCCTGGCGGGCTGACCCGGCACAATGTTGGCGATTGGCGTACCTGAGGTCGCGATGAGGGGCCGGTCTGACCCAACCAGAGCGGCGGCGAGCGCTTTGATCACGCGGCGATCATCCTCGCAGTTCGCCTTGAATCTCGAAAAGTCGTGGTTGAAAGCCAGGTGGATGACACCGTCCGAGCGGGCGGCACCTTCCGTCAGGCTGTCCGAATCCTCGATGGAACCGCGATGGACCTCCGCACCCGCTGCGGCCAGCGCCGCCGCCCGTGTTCGAGCGGGAGAGCCCAAGCACTTGATGATCTGCCGCGAGCAGCTCCCTGACGACGGCCGCGCCGATGAATCCGGTGGCACCTGTGACAAATACGCGCATGGCCAGAATCTCCTGAATGTCGTTGGCGACGACTCTGTGCGCGAGTATCATCCAGGTAAAGTAGTGACCTTATCCTATTAAGATGACTAACAGCATGAGTATGCTCGAGGCACCTGAGGGTTCGCTCGGAGCCTACCTCAGGGACCGTCGAATGAAGCTCGACTCCGCCGCACTCGGCTTTCCCTCCGAGCGCCGTCGAACACCCGGTCTGCGCCGCGAGGAAGTGGCTCAGCGCGCCCACATCAGCCCGACCTGGTACACATGGCTCGAGCAGGGACGGGGCGGATCCCCCTCCGCCGATGTCCTCGACCGGATCGCGCGCGCCCTGATGCTGACGGATGTCGAGCGTGAGCACCTGTTTCTCATCGGCCTGGGGAGACCGCCGGAGGCGCGCTACCACAAGAGTGAGGGAGTCACGCCGCGACTGCAGCGTGTGCTCGATGCGTTGAATCCGACGCCGGCTCTGATCAGGACTGCCACCTGGGATGTCCTCGCCTGGAATCGGGCGGCGACAGTGATGCTGATCGATTATGGATCGCTGCCACCGGGACAGCGCAATATCCTCCGCTACATCTTCCTCGATCCGCGCGGCCGCGCGGCCGCGCGGCGCAGTACGATTGGGAGGGTGTGGCTCGGTTCGCCCTGGGCGCGTTCAGAGTGGACGCGGCCCGCGCCGGCGCCGCGGCAGAGGTAGAACCTCTGATCGATGAACTCTGCCGACGCAGTCCAGAGTTCAAGGCGATGTGGGACGACAAGGAGGTCCGTGGCCCGCACGGCGAGGCTGTCAAACGCATATGGCACCCGGTGCTCGGTCCGTTAGCATTTGAACATTCGGCATTTTCTGTCGATGGCCGAACTGATCTCAGTATGGTCGTCTACAATCCGGCAACTCCAGAGGATGCCCAGCGGATCAAATCCTTGCTTGATCAACCTGCCTCTTGAGCGGATAAGGCATGTTAAGTTAATCGGCGAAATGGAAGCTACGTTTGGCGATGCAGAAACTCGAGGTCTTCCAATCACTGTGGGCGACGGAGTCGCGCCATCCCGGTCGTGTCGAGCGTCCGCACGAGGAAACCTTCGACATGATCGCCGCTGCGGGATACCACGGCGTCTGTCTCGATCCCTCGCTCGCGACCCTCGATAAATATCGTGCGGCGCTGCCCTACATGGAGAAGCGCAGCCTCAAGAGCATGGTTAACCTGTTTCCGCATCGTACTCGGGATATGCTTCCGTTGATGGAGTTCGCGGTTGAGGCGCGATGCGCGAAAGTCAGCGCTATTGCCCAGGTTACGCCGGTCAGTGTCATGGGTGCGGTCCCGCTGATCTACCGCTGGCTTGAAGATGCCGAACGGCTTGGGATAGATCTGCTGTTTGAGACACATCGCGACAGCCTGCTCAACGATCTTTACTACACGCTTGAGGTCTTGGACGCCGTGCCGGAACTCATGCTCACCGCGGACCTCTCGCATTTTGTCGTGGAGCGGGAATTTCAGTTGCCTCTCAGTCGTCGTGACAGGGGCTTCATCGAGCGCATACAAGAGCGGGCTGACTGTTTTCAGGGGCGCGTCGCCTCGCGTGAGCAGGTACAGGTCCAGCTTGATTTTCCGCAGCATCAGCCGTGGGTTGAACTTTTCAAGGAGTTTTGGCGTGACGGCATGCGCCGCTGGCGCGCGCGCAACCATCCAGACGCGACGTGCGTGTTTCTGTGCGAATTGGGACCTCGGCCGTACGCGATGACGGATAGGCAGCAGAACGAGTTGTCCGATCGCTGGCAGGAGGCGCTCGTGATGAAACGCTGGGTCGAGGAGATCTGGGCGGATCTGGACCGGGAGTCGGCGCCCAGTTGATGTCGTACGCGGAGGTGACACAGCGCAACTGACGCGCAGTCGGGAGGCTATTTCATCGATTAAAGGCCGCCATACCCTGCTGCAGCGCTGGTCGCCGTGCGATTCGAGCGCGCCAGGCGTCTAAGCGCGGGAGCCGATCCCACGGCAACTGCGCAGCGACGGCGGTGGCTATTGTGAAGCCGGCTATGTCGGCGATGGAGAAACAATCGCCGCCCATATAGCCGGCATTGCTCAGGAAGCGTTCGGAATTCGTCAGCAAAGTCAGAGAGCGTTCAGACAGGACGTTGGCAGCCGCGACAAATCCTTCGGAGTTCAAAGCGAAAGCGGCGCCATTGGCCGCAATGACATCACTCGTGAAGTAGAAGTAGGCCTCCAGGGCTTTGACGCGCATGGGAGAGCCCGGGGGTGGCAGCAAGCGAGTAGGAGCCAGTTCATCGGCATAGAACAGAATGGCGCTGGATTGCGTCAGTACGAAGCCGGGCGATCCTGGGGCTGGGTGCAAGATGAGCACGGGAACCTGGCCCGCAGGATTGAGCGCCAAGTGAGCCGGGCTTCCTTGTTCGCTCCGCCGCAGGTCAATGTGGCGTATGCGATAACTAAGTCCGGCTTCACTGAGGCCGATGGCCGCGCGCAGGCAGTTGCCTGTCTTGGCTCCGATCAGCTCCAACCGCGTCGGCTCACTCTGGCCAATGCCGCTGCTATGGGCCACTCAAGAGCTCTGGCTGCATAACGGCATCAGGCGGCAACTTTGTCCTTCAAGGCCGATAGCAGCGGGATCAGGTAGTCGGGTAGCTTGAAGCGTAAGCCGAATCGGGCCGCGACCTCATGCCCCGGTCCGAAAGAATCGGGAAGGTGAGCTTGTTGTCCGGCTGCGACTTGGCGTCTAACTGCGCGCCCTGTGCAGTCAGGCCCGGGAGAGATTCCTGAAGTGCCTGCAGATCCAAGTTGCAGTAAGGGCACCACACCCCTCGGTAGAAGCTCACCACCAAGGGACCTCTCGCCAGGAGGTCTCGCCCGGTCGGCGGCGCCGGAGGTGGTCAGCTCATCGGTCGCGCGGTGCATGATCTCGTGTATCCAGCTCGAGGCGTGGTAAGGCGCGCCAGTGGACTCGAAATTGAACGCGCAGGGCGGCCAGTCGTTCGGGCAGATTCATAGAGCTTCTCCGTACACGAAGAGGGAAGTTGTTCGGGCTGGGGCCTAGGATGCGAGCCAGCTTACTTTTTCGGTAGAGCTCGCACGCGACTATCATATATTCGTAAGCTGAATAAAGGAGGCGCGGTGTCGGACCGCATGATCGCCCTGCGGGTATTCGCAAGGGTCGCGCGAGCGACGCTCATTGGCGATTTGCTCGCACGGCAGCTTTCAGCTCCAAGTTTGCGGTCAATCAACGCGCCTTAGCGGCCGCCCAGTTTCTGCGCCTGATGGTCGTCTGGCACTCAACCACGAGGGATGGATTGGTCGCGGATCATTCGCTCGATCACATGACGCGCCTTCACGCCGCCGGCATCAATGCTAAACGCTCGCAATTTGAGCTGCGGATTAGCCAACATGGAGCGCTGCTGAGCTTCAAGAACTGCAACGTCTTCGAGGAAGACGCCTCCTTGTTGAGCTTTCAATCTGGCAGTAAACCCGACGTCGTGTATGTCGAAATTGCGGCTCATTCCCCAAAAATAGTGACTGCTGGTGTCGCTCTCCGGAGTCAACGCATCGATGACAAAGCCGCGAACGCCTTGATCGTGTTGGTCGATCGTCGCGCCGGCGGCAACTGGCGCCACGCCTACATCGATGATCACGGAGGACGGCGCCAGGAAGTGACAGATTTGCCAGCGATCGACGGGCCCCTCCTTCTTTAGCGCGTTACGCCAAAAGGGTGGCGCCTCGATGCCTGCCATCCAGCGAGTAACGACCACTTGATTGTCCTCGGCATGGGTTTCGATCGGAGCGTCGAGAATTTCTCGCTGTCCGATTGAACCTTGGTGAGTGTAGGTCTCATGCGACAAGTCCAGCAGATTGTCGATCACGAGCCGATAGTCGCATTTGATATGGTAATAGGCACCGTCAAAGGTCCAGTCGGGATGCGAGCAAGGCCAGAAATCGGGAATGAGGTCGGGGTCAGCGTTGCCGGTGTCCCCAATCCAAATCCATACGAAGCGAAATCGCTCAACGATCGGATAGCTTTTGGCGCAGATGCTCTTGTGGGTGCGCTCGGATGGAACCGGCATTTCTATAGCGTGGCCGTCGCTACAAACCAGCAGTCCGTGATAACGACAGCGAATGCTATCGCCTTCCTTGATGCCCATTGAAAGTGGCAACAGCCGATGCGGACACGCATCTTGCATGGCGACTACGGTACGGTCGAACTTCCGGTAGAGCACGACGGGCTCACCGCATATAGTTCGCGCCATCGGCGCGCGATCAATCTCGTGGTCCCACGCGGCAACATACCATTGATTTCGAACATACATGCGACGCTTCTCCAAAGGCCGTGCGATGAGGGCGTTCCGTCGTCACGGGGTGGCGACTCTCGACCATCGCGTCGAATCTCATTTTGAGAGGAATGGACTTTCGGCGAGCCGTGGAGCCGATATTAGACCAGATTGTGTAAGCCGCCCGGTAGATTGCCGCCGGGTGCTTTGGGTAGCGGTTATCTGCTTCGGGGTGATCGCTCCTACAATCGGTGGGCGTCTTGCGTTCTGATGCGCTTAGAGAGCACCGACAAACAGGTGCGCCGCCAAGACAACCCCCGCGGCGGTTACAAGTAGATTGATAGTGGAGCCCAGACCAATAAAGAACCCCGATGGCAGATCCTGTCTCGGCAAGTTTTTGATAAATCGCTGGTAATTGATGCTGGAGATGAGCGCACCGCCGCGCCTATCAGAATCAAGGCCACACCGACGAGCAGGGAAAAGAGACGATGTTCAGACTGCTGCGGCTGGTGACGCAAGGCCGACAGAAGGAGGCTGAAGCGTTCAATGACGAAAGCCGAACCCCATGAGGGCGAGACTGCATCTTTGCCAAGCGAGCAGGTACGTTCGGCTGCGTGGATCTGCGGGAGCGCCCATACTGCGCTTGAGTCTAACCCGACTCGGTAGAAGTTCGCCAAGTCCTCGAGATTGCGCGCTCAGCTAGAATATTTTAGGCGCACAGATCCTGCGCCGGATCCGCCAAGGCCTGCATTCGCTGGCTCGCAGCCAGAGACGCTCGGCGGCTTCGATGGGTCAGCTTAACCTTGTACATGCTCTCATCGGCGACTTTTAGCAGCGTGTCCGCCTCATCGCTGTCGATTGGGCACATGCTGATTCCGAAGCTGGCGCCCATGATTATGGGCTGTCCGTCGATCTCGACCGGCTTGGCAATGGCCCCCGCCAGTAGATCCACTATGCGGGTGGCTTCTGTTCGATCAGAAACGCCGGGTAGCGCTATGACGAATTCGTCGCCGCCAATGCGAGCGACAACATCAGATCCTCGTACACTGGAGAGGAGTTGACCCGCCACGTGCTTGAGCACGATATCTCCGGCACCATGGCCCAGTGTGTCGTTGATCGCTTTGAATGAGTCGAGATCTGCGTAGATGACAGCCAGCGAATTTGGGCCGCGGGTTCGAATGAGCCCTCCCAGTCGCTCATACAAAGAGGCCCGGTTCAAAAGGCTTGTGAGGGAATCGTACTGGGCCCTGAAGGAGAGCTGCTTGTACAGACCGCGACGTTCGACGGCAAGGCTGGCAAAGCGACCCCAGGATTCCAGCAGCTTCTGTTGGGACTGAGAGTCGGAACAATCTTCGGTTAGAAGAGACAGAATCACACCCGCTCGCTTCGACTCCCGCGTGACAGGAACCGCCCGATATAGACGGTGAGTCAACGCCCCTGCCGCCTCGATACTGCGAGCCCAGCCGGCGTCCTGTGAAAGCAAGTTGATGGAAGCTGCCGACGGTGCCTCGTTGATGGAATTAAGCGGTAGGCGCTCTAGGGCTTCCGCGAGCCATTGAGGCAAGCCCGGGTACAACGCGATCTTGCTATCTTCCGGTACTTCTATGCGAATGGCGCATAGAGACCCTGGCAAGTGGCTCGTTACCGCCTCCGCCATCGTCGCAGCCACTTGTTCAAGAGGCTGGTCGTTTGCCACCAGCTCCAGGATCATTTTGCGATCTTGCTCGAGTCGTTCCGCCTGACGGGCCACCCGTGCTGTCGCCTCGGCCGCGGCCCGCTCCTGTTCCGCCTCTACGAGCAAGTCCTTCTCATTGGTCACGTCGATCATGGCGCCCGTGGCCCGCGTTGGCGGCCCGGCGGTCTGCTCGAATCCCCATTGGCTTCGCATCCAGCGCACGGCGCCACTCGGCAACACCAGCCGGAATTCGTCCTGAATGGTTTCCGTCAGCGGCTTGCGCTGCTGAGCGCTCGACCACAGGGCGGTCCGATCATCGGGATGTACCATGGCCTCGAATTCACCGCGTGTAAGCTGGATCTTCGATCGCGGCCGCTCCATGAGCCCGGCCAGGCCCTCGGAGAGGGTGATGATGTTCTTCTGGAAATCTGCTTCCCAGATACCAAAGCGGGCAACCTTTTCGGCCAGGTTCAGGCGCTTGACGGCATCCTTCAGCTGCTTTTCGGCGCGAACCCGTTCGATCGCATTGCCCGCAAGCTGACCTGCCACTCGGGCCAAGCTGAGCTCTTCGGGCCGGGGACTGGAGATTACTCGACGGTAGGTTGCGAAGGTGCCGAGCACGGCGCCTCTGGGGTCTCTGATCGGCTGGCTCCAGCAGGACCGCAACCCATGGCTCAATACAAAATCCCGAGCGGCGGCGAATCGATGGTCAGTGGAGATGTCCTCTACAATGACCGTTTCGTTTGTAAACGCCGCCGTACCGCATGCGCCGACATCTGGACCGATCTCCAGGCCATTGGCGGCCTGCAGATACGCCGGCGGGAGACTGGGACCAGAGGCCATGAGCAGTCGGCGCCGATGCTCTTCGTCCAGCAGCATAATGGTGCAGAGCGATTCGGGAGAGATCCGCTCGATGGCCTCGGTGAGAGTGTTCAACACCTCACTGAGAGGAGCACCCTTGGCGACCAACTCGAGCATCCGCCGTTCGGTTTCGGTAACAAGGGAGGAGGTGGCGAGATCCTCCTGCGTGGCAGCTTTCCTCTTTGCGCGCCTGGACGCGGTGAGCCAACCGATTGCGGCGGCTACCACAGTCGTGAGCAGTAACGACACTAAGAACTCGAGGGTCATCGATTTCCCCGGCTCCTGGCAAACGCGGCTTCGCTGCACTGCGGGAATACTCAGGCCATTTTTTACCAAATCTCGCGCGGGAGCGCCGCCGCCGAGGCTTCATTTCAAATCACTGGCGACCTCCAAATAGCAAAAGTGTGACCCACTCCTGCGCTGTGTACCGGCCGTCGCTGGAATAGGCGAATCGCGTTCGGGATTTGTAAGTGTGACAGCGGCCCAATTAACGCAGCGGATGCCGCCAGCAGAATGATCCACTGCCGCCACTTGGCGGTCCGGTTGAGCGTCAAAGCGGCCTTTTACTAGATACGCTTGGCGTCTCGAATACTGCGCAGAAAAGCGCGGGTACGATCCCCCTGAGGGTCTCCGAAGATCTGATCCGGCAGACCCTGCTCGTAAACAGAACCACCGTACAGGAAGCAGACCTTGGAGGACACCTCGCGTGCAAAGCCCATCTCATGCGTCGCCAGTACCATGGTCATGCCGTCGTTCGCGAGCTCCCGCACGATACTCAGAACTTCGGACACCAACTCTGGATCAAGCGCGGACGTGACCTCATCCAAGAGAAGTATCATGGGGTCCATCGCCAGCGCGCGAACGATTGCCACGCGTTGCTGCTGACCGCCCGACATGCGGTCCGGATACTCCTTGGCCCTATCCGCCAAACCGAAGCGTTTGAGTAGTTCCATACCGTGCTGCTCTGCCAGTTCTCTGGATTGCTTCAGAACCTGAGTGGGAGCCAGCGTTACATTTTCCAGCACAGTCATATGCGGGAAGAGGTTGTAACCCTGAAACACGATACCTATCTCTCGGCGCAAGGCATTGAGGTCAACACCAGACCCCGTGATTCGGTCTCCGTCCACCAGGATCTCGCCCTGATCGATGGCTTCGAGGCCGTTCAGGCAGCGCAGCAGTGTCGACTTCCCGGAGCCTGACGGTCCGATGAGAGAAACCACCTGATGCTCCTCCACGGACATCGACAAGTCCCTGAACACGGACTGTGTGCCGTAGGACTTGGAGATGTCACAGATCTCTATAAACGGCATCGCATCCCCTTACGTAGCTACTGCGTGCATGCGGGCGCGATCCCGCTTCATCATACGTTCCACCAGGCGCGTTTGCGGAATCGATATGACAATGAACAGTACCGCCACCGTCGTCACTGCCGAAAGATTGTAATGGTTGGCGGCAATGATCATCGATTGATTGAAGGAGTCGATGACGCCCACGACCGTTACCAGAGCAGTATCCTTCTGCAACGCGATGAATGCATTGAGCAACGGCGGAATGATGTGACGCACCGCCTGCGGCAATATCACAAATCGCAACGTCTGCATGTATGAGAGGCCCAGAGAGCGGGCCGCCGCAGTTTGACTCCAATGGATGCTCTGAATGCCGGCGCGGTAGATCTCCGCCACATAGGCCCCCACGCTGAGCGTCAAGGCGATAATGACGAATGCCGGCAGCGACAAGTCCTTGACGATCGGCACGCCGGTGAGCGGAATTCCAAACCCCACGAGATAGATCACCAGCACGGCCGGAATCGCACGAAAGATGTCGACGTACGCCGTAGCCAACAAGCGCAAAGGTTTGCCTGCCGCGCCTGGGGCCAGCATCGCCAATGCCACAACCAGGCCCCAGACCAGAACGAGGATCTCGGCAGCGACGAACATTTCCACGTTCAGCCAAAAGGCATCCAGTACAAGAGGGAAAGTTCCGACGATCAAAGGAATGAAGAAGAACGTCCTTGCGACAGCCAGCTGGTTCGCCAGCAGAAACTGGCAGCCGAGTACGATGACGAACTGCGCTAGCGCGTAGCCGACGGCGATCCAGGCCTGGTCGCGCGCCCGCGTTGTCGCCAGACGTGCCGAGAAGATGTCCCCGCTTACCAAGGCTTGACGGACGGCGCGCCATTGTATGAACGCGCGGCTTAGTGGCCTGGTAATCAGGAACGCCGCCATTGCCAACATCACCGACGTGGCAGATACGAGCCAGCCCGGGAATTCGCTGCGCAAGGCGTTATGCAACACTAGAATGATGTACAAGCTGCCGGCTACAACCAAAGTGACGCTCGCCAGCGCGATGAGAAGTAGGGCGGTAGGCGCACGCGGCAATCCGCCGGCGTTCAACCGATGTGCCGACGCCAAGGAGCCACCAGTGATGGGAGTCTTGCGGTGCGTCTGGTGCTCCCTGGTCATGCAGCCGTCAGGGCGTGAATACCGGCAGCTTGGCGGGATCCATTCCAAGCCTCGGAGTCAGATACCGGTTGGTAAGTTTCTCCAGGGTGCCGTCCTGCTTGAATTCCTCGATCAGTTTGTTGAACGCGGGCAGATTCGGTGAGTCCTTGTTGACGACGCCGCCCCATTTCTCGCCCATATCGTAGCGCCCAGCGACTTCGAACATGCCATGTGATTCCCTGGCGCGAGCCAGGACGTTAGGCGTATCGTAAAGCACGGCGTCCACTTGACCGGCAGCCAAGGCGGTATACATGGCGGCTACCGTGGGATAGACCTTTGGCTGCTCGATGGGCTTGATGTTATCCAGGATGTACTGCAACGTGGTGGTGGACTGCTCGGCGGCCAGACGCATTTTCCTGATGATGTTGTTATCAATCTTGGTTCCTGCCCGGACTAGCACGCCCTGATCAGAGCTGAAATACGGCTCGGTAAAGTTCAGGACCTTCTTGCGCTCCTCGGTAATCGTGATTTCGCTCAGTGCAATGTCGAAGCCCTTCGCCTGACCGGTAACGACTTGCGCAAACGAGCGATTGACGACGATGACCCTGTCCAGCCCTGCGCGGTAGGCCATGTTGGCAGCCATGCAGTACTCGAAGCCATCCTTGATCGTATCGGGTGAGTCCCCGTTCCACCATCCCGGTGCAGGCAAAGTGGGTCGCACGGACAGCGCTCCCGGTACCACAGTCTCGAGCTTGACCGAACCGCGCACGCCGGAAACTTCACAGTTACCATAGTCAGGCGCGGCCGGTGCGTTGGCCGCGAATGTCCCCAGCAAGATCGCTAAGAGTGCCAGCCGCACGCGGGTACTTCAGGCGACGGCTGCTGTGGCAGGCTGCGCGATACCGCCATGCGGCCTGCCAGCGCCCACATCTCCCCAGAGGACGGCGTGATCGGGAGGCAATGCACGGGAATTGGGCACCGACAACCACAAGCGCATCAGCAGGCGGTCCTGGCCCGTGCTCGCATCATCCTTGAATGCGGTGCGGCCGTGGTAGATGACATGATTGTTCAACAGTTGAATATCCCCCGGCGCGAAACGCATTTCGAAGCATACTTCCTCTGCCACTTCCAGCAGCATCCGAATCGCCTCGTGTTCGGCATCGCTCAGCTTGCGGACACCAGGCAGCAGCTGTGCGCTTTCGATGTAGGTAAGCGAGAAGTGGCTGGTGAGCTTGCCGTCGCGCACACCGAACACCGGCAGGTCGTAGGCCACGTATTCGCCACCGGCTTCTTCACCGAACCGGCTGCGCGGGATGGTTTTGCAGAGCAGTGCATGCAGGTCCGGGCGGCGCCGCAGGATTTCGTTATAGACCGTGGCACTGCTTGCAAGCTTGCTGACACCGCCCTCCAGGGCCTGGCGTTGGCACAGCAGGCCCGCCACATCGCAACGGTCCGTATGGAAGCGCAACTGGCCGGACGACAGGGTGCGGGCACCCGAGGAGAGAAACTGTTTGCCGGAGCTATCGACGGTAGCGCCATAAAGCCTGCTCGCGACGCCGATTCCTTCGTCCCTGATGTCGCGCATCAGTTCGCCGCGACGGTTCTGGTACATGGGTGTGCCGAGATGACAACCGATGCCGTACCAGATGCGGCGCAGCTGCTCCTGGCTGTAGCGAGTCACATCCAGCCCGCACATCTTGACCATGCCGGAGCCGTTCTCCAGCTCTTCTCGAACCTCGTCGAAGAACGTCGCGGCATCGGGGAGAGCGAAATTGCGACCGCTGACCTTTGGCCATTCCAGGCCGTTGACCTCTTTTAGCGCGGCATCAAGCTGGTCCAGTATCACCGCCGGAAACCGCTTGAGCCATCGATCGTTCTGCACCATCTCCGCACCCTTCCAGACACAGGCGCCTTGCAGGTAGCGCGATTCAGGCATAGGTTCGCCCTTGTTGTAGGCCACTGTCGTCAGCTCGCTCCGCGGGTCGGAATGTCATGGCCATCAGTACGGCGATGATCCCGAATCCCCACGATGCCAGGTAGAGTGAGCCGTAGCTGCCAAAGGTATCGTAGAGCCATCCGCCGAGTACCGGGCCCGTGGCCATGCCGAAGCTCCCTGCCATGGCGGTACCGCCGATGACTGTGCCCATGATCCGCAGCGGAAAATTCTCGCGCGCCAGCACCGCGTACAACGGCATCACGCCGCCATAGGTGAAGCCGAACAGCACGGCCACCAGGTAGAAGACGCTCAGGGTGCTGGCGAAATAGTACGAGGCGGCGAAGAACGCCTGCATCAGAAGGCCGATGATCAGCGTGCGACGCGCACCGAATCGGTCACCCGCGATCCCAAAAGCGATGCGCCCACCGAGACCAGCGAAGCCTTCGACGCTGTAGATGGTCACGGCTGTCATCAGCGGGATGCCGCAGGTGACGGCATAGCTGACCGTATGGATGATCGGCCCGGAGTGCGTCGCGCAGCAGAAGAAATTGGTAAGCACCAGCACGATGAATTGTGGCGACCGGATGAGCTGCCCCATTGGTATGGCCGGCACCCCGCTGCTGGTGTCTGCCCCAAGTGCGTTTGCCTGCTCGAGAGCCGGCGGCCGGCGTATCAGGAACGAGACCGGCACCATGACACTCACACTTAATACAGCCACAATCTGCAGCACCTGTCGCCAGTCGTGTCCGCCTGCCAGCCAGGCCACCCACAGTGACATCGTCAAAGGCGCCACACCAAAGCCGGCCGACACCAGTGAGACTGCCAGGCTCCTATGAGTGGCAAACCAACCGGTCACGCAGGCCATGACGGGCGCGAAGATTGCAGAGGCGCCCAGGCCCATCATGAGTCCGAACGCAAACTGAAATCCGACCAGCGAGCGCGCGGCGCTCGCGACGGCGAGGCCGGCACCGAGTAGCAGAGATCCCACCAGGCAGGTCCAGCGCGCGCCGATCCGGTCGCTTAAGGTGCCCCAAGTGGCGCTGCCGACTGCCATGGCCAGGAATCCAATGGTCATGGCGGCGGACACGCCCGTGGTGGACCATCCCGTCCTGGCCGCGATGGACCGCAGCAGTACCGGAAGCGAGAACATTGCTCCCAGCGCCACGCAGCCCAGCAGCGCGCCGGCGCCAACGATGACCCAGCGGTAGCGAGGTTCTACCATTACCGCAATCCTAGTCGATCGGCCACGGCATTTCCTTCGGCAGGGAGGTCACCTCAGGACGGTCGTTCACCGGCGGTAACGGCAGCGTGTCGACACTGCGCCACCACGGATCGATGCCATCCAATTGCGTCGGTTCGGTTGCCTCACCAAGGCGTGGCATCAAAAGTCGGACATCGGCGTCGTTGGCAGCCAGTTCCAGCAGGGTTTCCGCAGGCTGGTCCCAGGCGTGCATCGCGAGACTGAAGGTTCCCCAATGGATGGGAAGGAAGGGGCCGCCCCCCAGCAGCGCCAGTGCTTCCACAGCGTGCTTCGGACCCAGATGAATGTCTCCCCAGGCCGGGTGGAAGGCACCTACTTCCAGCATGACCAGGTCGAAAGGACCCAACCGTTCGCGAATGGCCCGGTATTCCGTCGTGAGACCCGTGTCCCCGCTGAAGAATACCGCGTGCTTTTGAGATCTGATTGCAATCGATGACCAGAGAGTCGCATTGCGATCCTTCAAACCCCGACCGGAGAAATGCTGCGACGGTGAGGCTGTCACAGTCAGACCGTTGCTCGGAGAACGGTATGACTCCCACCAGTCGAGCTCCACGATGCGCTCAGGTGGGATGCCCCATGCTTGAAGGTGTGCCCCCACCCCGAGGGATGTGACAAAAGGAACGGGTCGTTTGGCGAGCTCCCGGATAGTGGGGTAATCCAGATGATCGTAGTGATCATGCGAAACGATCACCAGGTCGAGTGGGGGCATTGCGCGCAACGGCACAGGCACGGGCTGGAAGCGCTTGGGCCCGACGAGGCGGGACGGGGAAGCCCGCGGCCCCCAGACGGGATCCGTCAGCACCCGGACTCCGTCGATCTCGATCAGTACCGTCGAATGGCCGAGCCACGTGGCACGCAGCCCGCTTGGGGGCGGACGCCGCCAGCCATCGAGCGGATCCGTGGCCGGGAGCGGCCGCAGTGGGGTGCGCCGTTCACCGCCG
The DNA here is from genome assembly GCA_049584935.1 of Steroidobacteraceae bacterium. GTDB lineage: Bacteria > Pseudomonadota > Gammaproteobacteria > Steroidobacterales > Steroidobacteraceae > FEN-1191. Next base: position 31,034 of record JBAUYT010000147.1, on the reverse strand, counting down.
CAAATGAAGTCCTTCATCGTCGGCATTGTCGCGGCCGGGTCCCGCAACCCTGGCAGAATCGGGTGCGCGTTCTGGAATCGATCACCCATCCACATCGGCGACGCCTTCATTCTCTCGAGGCGTGCGCCCTCAGCTCTTGCACCCAGCGATCTCATACGGGTTTAATTCCTGCTACGGATGGTATGGCTGTGAGCATAGCGCGCAACTCGGCGATTCGAGGCACTTTACGGCGGCGTCGGCGGGCCGTCACGCTGCCGTATACCCTCCATCCGCCATGAGGATTGCGCCCGTCATGAAGCTGGCCCGGGAAGACGCCAGGAAGACGATAACCTCCGCTATCTCCTCGGGCCTGGCGGAACGTCCGATAGGGTGATGCGGTCCAAAACTCTCGAGTAGCGCACGGCTGTCGGGCACGTTGTCCCCGAGAAATCCCGTCACCACGGCGCCGGGCGCTACGGCGTTGACGCGGATGCCGTTGGCGGCAAATTCAATGGCCAGTGTGCGAGTGATCTGAATGATGGCACCCTTCGAGGCCGCATAAGCCACCTGGCCCGCGATACCGATGACTCCGGATATGGAGGCGACGTTGACGATGGCTCCGGAGCCACGCTGGGCCATCAGCTTGAGCGCCTCCCGGCAATGCAGGAAAGTGCCGCGCGCATTGACGTCAATGATGTCGTCCCACTCGGTGATCGTAGTCTCGAGTGACGGCCGCTGCAGGTGCCGCCCGGCGTTGTTGACCAGAATATCGAGCGTACCGAAGTACGCCGCGGCCGCGGCCACGGCACGCTGCGCGGTCTCTTCCTGCCGGAGATCTCCCTGGATACATTCGATGTAGCCGCGCTCCCGCAGGGCCTCGACGGCCGGCTTGGCGTCGGCGGCCACTACCCGGCAGCCTGACTGCCGCAGCTGCTCGACGGTGCAGCGCCCGATGTCACCCGCGGCCCCGGTGACGAGCGCCACCTTGCCCGCAAGCTCCTGGACAATTGCGCTGGTCATGAGCAACCGGCAAAGCGCCAGGAGCTGGCGTCTGAAATGATGTGCCCGGCCGTGGGCTGCGGGAAATGGCTGCCGATGACGAGTATGGGCTTGTCCGCTGTTGCCCGAACAAAGCGGGTACGCTGATGGGCGGCGAGCGGTCGATCCATGTCGAACTTTCCTATCCGTTCGGGCAGGGCGATCTGTATGGGGCTGTGCATGATGTCCCCCGTCAGCACGCCAGCCTGTCCGCGGGACGCGATATGCACGCTAACGTGGCCCGGCGTGTGACCCGGGGTCGGCTGCAGCCAGATCTCATCGGTGACGCGATGGTCCATCTCGATCAGGTCCACTAAACCCGCCTCAAGCACGGGTACCACACACTCCTCAATATGCAGCATGTGGTGATAGCCCTTGGTGCGATATAGCTCCCGCCAGTGCTCGTACTCAACGCGGCCGAAAAGATAGCGCGCATTCGGAAAGGTCGGCACCCATCGATCGCCGACGCGATGCGAATTCCAGCCCACGTGATCGAAGTGCAGGTGCGTGCAGAGCACGATGTCGACGTTGTCCGGGGTTACGCCGATGGCTCTTAGGTCCGATAGGTAGTCCGATTTCAGGTTGCAGAAGATATCGTACTCACGCTGCCGGTCCGCGCCGATGCAGGTATCTATGATGATGTTGCGGCCGCCCGATTTGACTACGAAGCCCTGGAAATTGATGATCATGCGACCATCGGCTGAGCCGTAGTGCGGCTGCAGCCAGGGATATTTCAACAGCAGCGCCGGTGTGGCGTCCTCAAGCAGTACGTGGATGTCGTCATGCCACTGGATGACCTCCGGAATGCTGAAGATTTCTACGTCCCCGACGCGCCATCGGCCTATGTTCTGACCCGCCATTATCAAACTCCTCCGGAAACAGAAAGGGTGGCATCACTCGCAGCCAGTTTGCCTGAGGGCGGCGGCTGGCGGTGCAGGATGAAATCGACTGCCCGCTCCGCCACCATGACCGTGGGAGCATTGGTGTTACCGCCCATGAGTGTTGGAAACACGGAGGCATCGGCAACCCGAAGAGATTCGATGCCATTGACCCTGAGCTCGCCATCGACAACGGCCTCGGGTCCCGTGCCCATCTGGCAGGTCCCCACGGGATGATGCACCGTCAGGGCAGTATCGCGAATGAACGACTCGATATCCGCGTCCGATGTCACCTTTGCCCCCGGCAGATATTCGCTGGCGTGGTACCGGGAAAAGGCCGGTGCCTCGAGGATTCGGCGTGCCAGCCGAACCGCGCCGACCATCCGCGCCAGGTCAACAGGATCATCGAGCAGCCTCGGATCGATCAGCGGTGCCGTGTCCGGATCGGCGCTGGCGAGCCGAATACTGCCGCGGCTCTTGGGGTAGAGCAGCACGGGACTGATGCCGTAGCCATGCCCACGCGGTATCCACCTACCCGGCAGAGGCGGATTAGCGGGCTGGAAGACAAACTGAAAATCGGGTCGATCGAGGCCGGCCGAGGTGCGCAGAAACGCCACCGACTCGAACACATTGCTGGCGAGCGGTCCTGTGCGCGCGAATGCGAATTGCAATCCATTCCATAGGCCTCGCAGTGCAGTGCCGGCAGACAGCCCGTATGTGTCTGTGCTGGCCGTGTGTACACGCACGGGTGCAGCAGGATGATCGTGCAGATTGCGACCGACGCCCGGCAGATGCGCAACGGCTGCAATGCCGAGGCTCGACAGATTCGCGATATCGCCGACACCCGAGTTCAGCAGAAGTTGCGGTGAATGTATGGCGCCGGCCGTCAGGACGATCTCCCGGCGCGCGCCGATCCGGACGACTCCGCTACGCTCCTGGACGGCTTCGACGCCAACGGCGCGACGACCCTCGAACAGCAGGCGACGTACACGCGTGTTTCTGAAGACCGCGAGATTCGGACGCTTCATCGCCGGATCGAGATAAGCGCTCGCCGTGGAGACACGTCGGCCGCGATAAATGGTTCCTTGCCGGAGGCCAACCCCTTCGGGATTCGGTCCGGCAAAATCGTCGCACGGTGCAAAGCCAACGCTGCGCACCGCCGAGATGTAAGTCTGCGTCATGCGGTTCGGACGGCGGATGAATGAAACTGCCATCGGTCCTGCGTGGCCGTGGTATGGCGATGCTGGGTAATCCAGGTTGCATTCGGAGCGCGTAAAATAGGGCAGCACTCGTGCCCAGCTCCAATCCGGCAGGCCGCGTGCCGCCCAGTCTTGGTAGTCGCGCGGGTGGCCGCGGTGATACACCATGCCGTTCATCGAACCGCTGCCGCCGACCAGCCGGCCGCGGGGCAGCGGAATCCGCCGCTCTGACAGCGCAGCCTGGGGCACCGTGCTCAAGCCCCAGTTGAACTCACGATACGCAATCACGGCACCCACGGCCGCTGGCGTGGAGACGATCCAGTGGTCATGCGAGCCACCCGCTTCGATGAGCGCCACGCGCACGTTCGAGCCTTCGGATAAGCGCGCTGCGACGACGCAACCGGCCGTACCGGCGCCGATGACGATGAAATCGAACTGCAGCGACTCATTCATCGGGGCTCGCTGTACTATCCCCACCTGCTACGGCGATACAAAGAGGGCGCGCACTTTGAGAATCCAACAGCGCTTCGCAGCGCAATCCCGTCAGGTGCCTTTGACTGGCTACTGCTCCGCGCAGTTCGAACCCGTGGTCGAAGCCTTTATGGCCAACTACCGCGAGGAGGATGAGATCGGCTCCGCCCTGCACATCGTTCGCGACGGCGAGAGCGTGGTCGACATCTGGGGCGGCTGGCGGGATGGTGAGCGGACGCAGGAGTGGCAACGTGACACGCTCGTCTGCGTCATGTCCGTTTCCAAGGGCATCGCCGCCATTGCCTTCAACATGCTCATCGATCGGGGCTTGGTCGATATCGATACGCCAGTGGCGCACTATTGGCCGGAGTTTGCGCAGAATGGTAAGCAGCGCCTGCCGGTGCGCTATCTGCTCGATCACCGCTCGGGTCTGCCCGTCATTACCGATCCACTCTGGCCCGGCGCCATCTTCGATCGCGATGCCATGGTGCGCGCGCTGGCGGCGCAAGCGCCGCTGTGGGAGCCGGGAACCACCGCAGCGTACCAGGTGACGACCCAGGGATTTCTGCTGGGCGAGATCATGCGCCGCGTGACCGGTAGGACCTTCGGGTCCTTCGTCGCGGAGGAGATTAGCGGTCCGCTCGGTGCGGACTTCATCATGGGCGGCTTGGGGGCGCGTGATCAGTTGCGCTGTGCCCAGGTGCTGCCCAACACCAACGCCACACTTATGGCGGCGAAGGACGGGGCGCAGGACGACCTGCGGGCGAAGACCATGCTGCAGTATCCGAAGGAACCCTGGTCGATCCTGCTCAATTCGCGCCCGTGGCGCGAGAGTGAGATCGCCAGCGGCAACGGTCATGGCACGGCCGCGGCAATCGCGGGCATCTACGGTACCTTGACCCGTACCGACTCCGGAAGCACCGCGAGCCTCCTGCGACGGACCGCCTTCGAGGCCATGATTCGGGAGCAGCACTCTCAGATCGAAGTCGTGCAGGACCGGCACTACCATCAGGGTCTCGGCATCCTGCTCAACTCGCCGGATGCGGTATACATGGGACCCAATGCCCGTTCATTCGGCCACCACGGCATCGGCGGCTCGATCGGATTTGGTGATCCGGATGCTCACATCGGCTTCTCCTACATCGTCAACCGCTTTCACGCTGTGGGCACCAATGGTCCACGTGCACGGCGACTGATCGACGCGCTGTATGCCTGTCTGTGACATTGGCGATTTCCGCTCAGACCCTTCTGGCGATGCGATCCTGCCGGGTGCGAAGCAGGCGCAGCGGTAGTTTGGCCGGGCCGTGCCCGATGGTGGTCATCCAGGGCGTAGGTTCCCCCGCAACCTCCAGCCGCTCAACCTGTCGTACGACTTCGCTTAGCAGAATGTGCGCCTCGAGCTGCGCGAACACGCGCCCGACGCAAGCATGTACACCGTAACCCCAACCCACCTGCTTTTTCAAATCCCGGGAGATTAGGTAATCATCGGGATCTGACCAGACCCGTGGATCACGGTTTGCCGCCGCGAACATCAGCCCGACACGCTGGCCCGCCGGTACGATGATGCCCTCGATGTCGACATCTCGCATCGTGATTCGCCCGGCCATGCGTGACGGCGAGTCCCATCTCAGGCTTTCGTCGAATGCATTTCGCACCAGCTGCGGCTCCGCGCGGAGCTGTCGGTACTGGTCGGGAAACAGCGCAAACGCCCGCAGCGCATTCGCCATGGTCAGCACCGTGGTGTCCGCACCGGCCGCGAGTACCGTCTGCGCCAGCAGCCTGGCTTCAGCCGGCGTTATCAGCCCCTGATCGGCTAGCTCGTAGATCGCCATGCCGAATCCACCCGGAGCCAGATTCTCCCGGTTGCAGCACTGCTCGATCCAGGCCACAACGGGTTCTATGCCCTGCATGGCCTCACGAAACAGATCGTTTTCAGGTCCTAAGGTGGCCCAGACCATATGACTGAACCCGTACATGTTTTCGCGACCTTCCGGGCGCATGCCGAAGGCATCGGGAAGTGCCTTATAGACAAAGCGCTGCGTGATGTCGGCCACGGCGTCGATGACCTCGCCTTCGTGCGCCAGTGCCTCCCCGACAATGGCGGCAGCGTCACGCTCGAACGATGCCCGCATGCTCTCGATTAGCGCGGGCGACAGAGCCTTAGCCATCGCCGCCCGCACATGCGTATGACGCGGTGGATCGTCAGTCAGCAGGATCTCCGGGCGCACCGATTTGGGGTCATGCCAGGGGCGCGACGTCGAAGAAAAGGTCTTCCAGTCTCCCAGGCCCGCGGCCACGCTGGCGTGGCGCGTGATCATGACCGTGCCATCCTGCAGTCGGGCGGCCGGCGAGAATTCGCGCAGCGCGTCGTCGACCGCCCGTGCATTGCGCACCGACTCACGGCTGAAGATGTCGACGGGGTAGCTCGGAACGGGACTTCCCATCAAAGCTTCTCAGGCGGCCATCACGCGCCCGCCGCCTGTGCATCGATCTCAGCGAAGGCTTCGCGCGCCAACCGGAAGCTGTCAACGGCGGCGGGCACGCCAACGTAAATGGCCACCTGCAGGAAGATCTCGGCAATCTGCTGCCGTGTCAGGCCATTGTTGAGCGCGCCGCGGATATGGGCCTTGAGCTCATGCGGACGATTCAGTGCGCTGATCATGGCAAGGTTCAGCATGCTGCGCTGACTTCGATCCAGGCCGTCCCGTCCCCACACCGCGCCCCAGCAATACTCCGTCACGAGCTCCTGCAGCGGCCGGCTAAAATCGTCCATCGAGACCAGGGCCTTCTGTACATAGGCCTCCCCGAGCACCTCGGTGCGGATCTTGAGGCCTTTGTTGAATAGTTCGCTCGCCATATCGCCCTCACAAGTAGCAATAACCAGAGGTGAGCATACCGGAGGCAAAGGGAGGGGGGCTCGAGCTCAAGCCTCAACCGCTTGAACCCGAGCCCCCGTAGCTGCTCCGCTGACCCGCTGCGAACTACGGTTGGCGGACGTGGCTATCAGAACTTCGCGCGCAGAGTAAGGTACCACTCGGGCGGGTCGTTGTAGTAGCCGCCCACCTCGCCGGCACCGTAGTTCGGTGAACCGGCCGTGATGAAACGATCGTTGAGCAAATTGGTGCCGCCTATGGCCACATCGTACTTGCTCGAGGGCGACACGTAGTGGATGGAAGCATCCAGCATGTGAGTTGCCGCGCGGTACAGCTGCGGCGTATTCAGCGAGTCGTTGAACAGACCGGAGGTATACGTGTAGGCCGGAATGAACCGGAGAATGGCTTCGTTCGGCAGGTGCATGTCGTACTGTGGATCAAAGGTGAACTTGTACTTGGGCGTCTTCGGCAGCTTGGCATCAAGCTGGCTGATCCCGGTGGCCTGCACGGCGCAGCCGGTCAGAGCGGGCGAACCAGGGCACACCGTCAGACCACTGCCTGGTAACGCATACTGCGGAATATTCGCGGAAGGGTTCACGTAGGTGTAGTAGGCATCGATGTAGGCAGCGTTGAAATTGAGCGAGAGACCCCCGCCCACGTTCGACTCCACTTCGAGCTCGGCACCCTTGATATCAGCATTGCCGGCATTTGTATAGACTGGCGAGATGCCGCGCTGAATGTTGAGCTGGATGCCGTCGTAGTTGGTAAAGAAGACTGCAGCATTGGCCTGCAGGCGGTGCTCGAACCACTGCGACTTAAGGCCCAGTTCATAGGTTTTGGAATATTCAGGGCTGAAGCGCGCATCAGATGGACTGGTAATTGCGGCCGACAGTCTGGTGGTCCAGCCGCCCTGCTTGAAGCCCTTGCCCCAGCTCGCATACGCCATTACGTCGTCCGTAAAGTGGTATTGAGCTCCGAGCGTCGGGTCGAACACGTGCCACGACTGGCTGTCCGGAGTATTAGGGAAGTACCGGAAGTAGGGCGTGCCCGGTGTTGATTCGCCCGGGACAAGTAGACTGAACGGCGGAGTGCCGCCGCAGGAGTTCTGATAGCAGTAGGATCCGAACGGAAACGAGTTCAGATCACTCTGCCCGCCGATGAAGTCGGCGATTACGTCCGTGTAGCGGCCGCCCGCGGTGAAGCTAATCTTGTCCGTTAGCTTGTAGTCGGCGTGTATGAAGGCCGCGATATCCTTATTGTTCACATTGTTCTGAACATCGTAGACGTACAGCAGGCCCTCGAACGGTACGTAATCGTGTACGTAGCCGCCTTCGTTGAAGTAGTACAGGCCAGTGACGTAGTTGAGCTTGTCGTCGAAGGCCTTACCTAGTAACTGGAACTCCTGCGAGACCTGCCACTGATGCTGGTGGTCGGTCACGCTCTGGAACGTGTCTCCGGGTACGCCGTCGAGCGCCGTGCCAATTTCCCAGGTGATGGTGCGATAAGCCGTGATCGACTTGAAGGTCAGCTGGTCGGTCCAGTCGTACACGCCGGTCAGCGCACCGCCATAGACGTCGTAGCGCGCGAAGTCCGGCGCGTCTCCGGCGTAGGTGGAATTGATGTCGCCCGTGTTATATGAGCCCGGAGCGCCCCACCACAGCCGCGGCGAAGTCGAGCCGAGATACGCGGTTCCCGGATGGTCAAGATAGTTGAACGGTCCCGCTGGTCCACCGACGTAGCCCGCGCCGAGCAGGGGCGGCGATCCAACCGAACCCAGCGCAGGAACATGCGCGCGTGGTTGCGAGCACAGGGCCTGAAAGATTGGTGGCTCTGCGCTTGAAGGCAACGTGGCGGCATTGTTGCTGATGCAAGTGTTGTACAGATCGGTGAACGTTGCACCGGCGCCGTTGTAGGCACCGAGGACCTGATAGCCGAGCGCGGTCGTATCCTCGTGCGACCAGTCGGCGCTCATAGTGACAGTGAGTTTGTCAATTCCTTTCCAAAGCAGCTTGCCGCGGATGACCTGTAGGCCATTGCCGCCGTAATTGTCGTTTGTTGAATAGGCCGACTGCGGATAGTCATTCATCGAATCGAAGGTCAGCGGTACCTCGGCGTAGGGCGAGTTCGCTGGGTACGGAATGACCTTCATCCATCCGGTCTGCTCCTGCGAGGAGACACTGATACTGGAGAGCAATACGCCGCTAATGATGGGGATATCCGCGGTGAACCCAAAGTCGCGCCGATCGAAGCTACCGACGGTGCCCGTGGCGATGAATCGCTCCTCATCGCCAGGCGTGTGCGTGACGATGCTGATCGCGCCACCGATAGTGTTGGCACCGAACAGGGTTCCCTGCGGTCCCTTGAGGATTTCGACGCGTTCCACGTCCAGCAGGTTCTGATTGGCACCGATGGTACGCGCCAGGAACACGCCGTCGACATAGACACCGACGCCGGGATTGAGGTTGAACGCAAAGTCGTCCTGGCCGATGCCGCGAATCGATGCGGACAACACCGAGCGATCGCCCGAAAAGGGCGCGCCGGCGTCGAGGTTGACACCGGGCGTCAGATTGCCGAGCGCATGTATGTCCGTGATATTGCGGCTCTGCATGGATTCGGCACTAAATGCCGTAACCGCTATCGGCACGTTCTGGATGTTTTCCTCACGTCGCTCGGCCGTGACGACGACCTCCTCGAGCGCACCGTAGTCGGCAGCAGCGGGTGTTGCGGGTGCCTGCTGCGCCCGCACGCCTGCGGCGGCTCCCAGCGCAAAGGCGCCACTGGCAAAATATTTGAACAGCACGCCCGGGCGCGCCACGCGCGAACTCGATTGCGCATCGATCGTCGGAATCCGTGTCATGTCATCCCCCCTAAAAAGACTCTATCCCTCGTGGACGGCGATTCCCGTGCCTGCCAGGTCGTTTGCTGACGCCCGCTCGCGGACGCGCGGCGTCAGTGCGAAATAGTCGTGACTGCGTACGATTCCAGCCAATTGGGATCCCAAACGCTGAAACCGTCGGGAACACCCGGCCGACTCGCTTTTTGCTTGAACAGCAACGAGACGCGCTATTGGCCGTGATTTCTGCAGCCCCCCTTCGCATGGACTGAGCCTATTATCTGGCGCGCCCACAACCATAATTGACACACGGGATCCCGTCAAGAACAATGATTGCGCATCGGAAGACTGCGCAGCCACACCATGAATACACAACAAACCAGCGCACTGGTTCGAATCCGGGAAATGATCTTGCGCGGAAAGCTGGCGCCGGGACAGCGGCTGGCGGAAGCCCCGCTGGCAGAGCTCCTCGGCATGTCGCGGACGCCGGTGCGGCAGGCCCTGCCGGTACTGGCGCGGGAGGGACTGCTGCAGGAGCACGAGACCCGCGGCTATATCGTTCGCGGCTTCAGCACCGCCGATATTCTGGACGCGCTCGACATGCGCGGCGCTCTCGAGGGGCTGGCGGCCAAACGCGTGGCAGAGGCCAGCGCTTCGCGCGCGCTGATCATCGCACTGCGCCAAGTGCTCAAGGACGGCGATCAGATCCTGGAGAAAGGCCACATCGAAGTCAGTGACGAGGCCCTGTACGCCGAAATGAACGGGCGCTTGCACGGTCTCATCGTCCAAGAAGCACGCAGCCCGATGATAGGTCAAACTCTGGAGCGCATCTCGCATGTGCCTTTTGCGGCGCCACATGCTCTGGCTTTCGACAAGACCGATCTGGATTACATGTATCGCCGACTGGTCTACGCTCACCGCCAGCATCACTACATCGTCGACGCCATTGAGCGCGGCGAAGGCGCGCGTGTCGAAGCATTGCTGCGCGAACACGTCAATCCCGTCAAGGAAAGCCTGAATCTTCCCGGCATCCAGGAAAGTCATCGCTCGCTGGCGGCGCTGCACTCGTCGGCTCGCTGAATTCATCACCGACACCTATATGGCGCGCGCATTCATCTGGCGCGCTATGTAGTTCCCCTGACGCAACGCCAGCGCGACGATCGTCAGGGTTGGATTTGCCGAACTGGGCGTGCTCATCGCACTGCCGTCCGAGACGAAGAGATTGCTAATTCCGTGGGCTTGGCCGTGAGCATTGACGACGCCGTCGGTGGGGTCACGGCTCATGCGCGCGGCGCACATATTGTGCGTTGCCGGCGTCTGTCGTGACATCAGCACCTTAATGGCACCGGCCGCCTCGAACATCGCCTTGCCTTGCTGCTGTCCGTGGCGCCGCATGGCGTCGTTGTTCGGATGATCGTCAACGTGGATGTTGGCGACCGGCAATCCAAACTGATCTTTCACGTTGGGGTTGAGTGTTATCCGATTGGTCGCGCGCGGTAGATCTTCGCCGTTGACATAGATGCCAGCCAGGCAGCGGTAGCGGTCCATCACGAAGCCGAGTTCTCGTCCCCAGAGTGTCTGCGGAAATCCGGCCAGCGCGATGCTCGGCAGGTCGAGCGCGGCCATCTCCAGATGGTAGCCGCCGACGAACCCGCGCTTGGGGTCGTGACGAGTCTCGTCGAGAACGATGCCGGCCAAGGTTGTACCGCGCCAGAAATCGATTGGCTTGTCGAACACTCCCCAGACGAAGCAGCCAGTGTGGTGGCAAAAATGCCGGCCTACCTGGTCACTGGAATTGGCGAGCCCGTTCGGATACTTCGAGGACTCCGATAACAGCAGTAACCGCGCAGTCTCCACCGCATTGCAGGCCACACAGACCACGCGCGCCCTCTGCCGCTGCTCGCTGCCGGCGGGATCTCGGTAGATGACACCGGTGACGCGGCCGTCGGCGCCGTGCTCGATGCGCACTGCGCGGCATTCGGCTCGAAGGTCCAGGTTGCCCGTTGCCTCGGCGCGCGGTATTTCGGTGTAGAGCGTGCTCCACTTGGCGGCGGTCTTGCATCCCTGGACGCAGAACCCCTGTTGAATGCACATCCCGCGATCGTCGGCGGCGCGCGTGTTGATCGCCATGTAGCCGGTATTGACCTGCTTGTAGCCGATGCGCCTGGCGCCGTTGTAGAACACCTTGAAGTGGTTCGAGGCCGGCAGGCCCGGATTGCCGTTGCGGCGCGTGACGACCATGCGCTGCTCAGCCTGCTGGTAATACGGCAGCAATTCCTGGTGGTCCAGCGGCCAGTCGATGAGCGAAGCGCCGTCGATGGCACCGTAGGTCGTGCGTGCGCGCATCTCCCACGGTTGCGCCCGCAGTGAGGCTCCAGTCCAGTGCACGGTGGTTCCGCCCACCGTCTTGGCCGTCCACGACGGCAGGGTCGGATAGTCTTCGACGACGGTCGTGGTCCCGGACTGGGTCCGCGGCTCGAGCCAGGTCAGCTGTGCAAAGGCCTCTCCGGGCACCTGAGAGAAGCTCGCCAGTGACTGGCGCGATCCTGCCTCCAGCAGCACCACCTTGATGCCCCGACGGGTGAGTTCGTGCGCCAGCGTGCCGCCTCCTGCCCCGGAGCCGATGATGACCACCGTATTGGCATCATCGTGATCTACGCTTGCCACGGCTGTTCTCGGCAATGTCGGTCTTAGTGCGATTCCGCGCCAAACACCGGACCGCTGTCAGCGAGCGGAACTTCCGGCAACCAACGCAAATCGTTGAAACCCCGCAGCAGGTAGCCTCCCTTGGAATAGGCCTCTCCCTCGTAGCCGAAGTAGGCATACACGAGCGGGGAGGCGTACAGCGTCATGAGCGTCGTGGCGCGGACCGACTTGAAGAAGAGGCTGGTCTCGACGGCGGTCAGTGCAGCTACGCGTTCACTTTCAGCAGCGCGGGCAAAGTCGGCGCCCAGGCCCACCACGCCATCTCGCAACAGCGACAATGTGGCGCCATCCCGAGCGGCGCCGGCATCGAGTGCCTGCACCACAAGCGCATAAGGCGCATCGTCGAGCTTGTCATGTGGTGCGACGGTGCGCGCGGCGGTCAGCAGCGCTGCGCCCTCCGCGCTTGTGAGCACGCTCAAATCCATCGCCCAGCTGCGACTCGGCACTAGCAGCACCAGCGGGCTGCCAGCTGCGAGCACACCGGTCAGCACTCCCGTGGCGCCGAGAAACCTCCGGCGGTCCATTGTTGAGTTCGCGTTCACGTGGCGATTGCCGTTCCCCCGAGTGCGACTGAATGTATCGCAAGTCGCACGGGGCGTACCGGCCGAGCGCGCACAAGGCATCAACCCGCAGTGCAATGCCAGGGGTCTTGTATTAAATAGGCAACTAGTGGCGCGAGCGGTCGAAGTCCACGCCGAGATCCGCGCAGAAGCGCTGTGCCGCGGCGCGTCCTGCTCCAAATACGCCGCCGCCGGGATGCTGGAACGGTCCCACCAGGTAGAGGCGCTCGATGTTGGGCACCGTGTATTGACCCAATGCGGGGGTGGGGCGGTGGGCTCCCAGCTGGTACGCGGGCATGGCGACACCGTGCAGATCTCCGCGCCTGAAGCTCGACGAGGTGCGTTCCATGTCCAGGGGGCTGTCACAATGGAGCCCCAGGATATTGTCATGGGTCATGTTGCGCAGGAACTTGCCCATGTGAGCAATTATCCTGTCGGCATAGGCACCCTTGACGTCATCCCAGTCTTGGCCGTCGGCCCGTTGATACGGAACATAGTCCCAGGCGTGCACGGTCGCCCTGCCGGCGGGCACGCGGGAAGGGTCGAATTCCGAAAGGGAGCCAAATCCGACCAGCGGGTAGCCCGAAAGTTGGCCATAACGCAGGTCGTCGAAGGATCGTCGCAGAGTCTCATAGTCCGTCGGCAGCAACTCGGTCATCACCGAGCCGATCGCAGCTCCGCTGCCGGTGCGCAGCGGTTTACTGAGCGCGGCATGGACGGTGAGGCAGGCATTCTGTGATATTTCGGTGGCGGCGGCGTCCGAGGCGACTTGACCGTCTATTCCCTCGACCATTTGCCCGAGGTCGTGCGGATGAATGGCGGCAATGATGCCGTCCCTGGCCTCGAACTGGCGTCCATCTCGGGTGAGCACGCCCGTGGCGCGGTCATTGCGATTCGTCACCCGGACCACATCGATGCCCGAAAGAGCGGTGCCGCCGTGATCTTCGATACAGGCAATCAGCGCATTCGTCAGCGCCCCGCTGCCGCCGATTGGTACCCCGAAGCCGAATTGCTCGAGAAAGCCCACGAACACGAACAGACCCAGACCCGTCGCCTTTTCATCCGGAGACGCCAGGTTTTCCCCGGCCACGCGCGCGAAATGTGTCTTGACGCGTTCGTTCTCGAAGAACTGGCATAGCACCTCGTGGGTGCTCATCTGACTGATGCGCCACAGCTCGCGGCCCTCGCGACTCTGATCCATCAGCGCAGTGGCTGCCCCCAGCGGCATGGGAGCCGAGAACAGCGAGGCGCAAAGCATGGGCATCCACGCCGCCGCCTTCTGTGACAACCGTTCGAAGGCAGCAGCGTCCTTGGGCGAATAGCGCACGATTTCCGCACACGTCCGCGCGCTATCCCGGTACATAGCCAGGGTTTCACCATCCTCGAATATCGAACTCATCGGCGAATCAGGAAACACGTACCGCAGGCCGTACCTCGACTTGAGGGCCAGCTCATCGTTCAGGAGCAGCGGATTACCCTGGATGAAGATATGAGTCATCGAATGCTGGTCGTGCCGGAATCCAGGCGCGGTCAGCTGTCGCGTGACCACGCCACCTCCAAACCAGGCGTTGCGCTCCAGAACCAGAACGCGTTTGCCGGCTGCTGCAAGATAGGCCGCAGCTACCAGGCCATTGTGTCCTGAGCCAACGGCAATGACGTCGAAGCCTCGGGGCAGCTCCTGGGCGCTCATCTTCAATCCTCGCTGGCGCTGCTAGGCTGCCGGTTGGGCGCGCGGACTGCCGAACAGATTGATGACGTAGTGGCTATCCATGTATTCGCGAATGGCGAACACTTTGCCATCCTTAAGATCGAAGGCCCAGGCGTACAGGTTGTCGTAATCTCGGCCGTCCGCGGTGCTGCCGACGCCGCGCGCCTCGGCAATGACCAGATTGCCCTTGGACGCCAGTGTATCGACGATGACCTTCGGATCGCCCAGTTTGAACATGCCGCGGATGGGGCGCAAAAAATCATCGACGATCCCTTTCTTGCCGCGGTGAATACCGGCTCCCGGAACGTCCCGTATCTGTGGCTTCCAGGTAACCTCCTCGTGCAATAGAGCTCGCACCGCCTCCAGGTCCCCTGCACTCAGGACTTCGAAGAAGTGCAGTACCAGGCGTTCGTTGTCGTTATCCGCGTGAACCATCTGCACTCTCCTAGGCCGCTGTCATGCCACCGTCGACAATTAGCGTGTGGCCGGTCACGAACGAGGCAGCATCACTCGCTAGCCATACGATGGCTTCGGCAATTTCGGCCGGCTCCGATATGCGCGCCATGGGCACGTGAGCCGCCACTTCCTCCAGCGACAGCTTGCCGTCCAGCATCCTCGACAGCAACCCCGTGCGCACGGGACCGGGCGCCACCGCGTTGACGCGAATTTTGGTTGCCGCAAGCTCCAGTGCTGCTGCCTTCGTCAATCCGACGATTGCATGCTTGCTGGCCGTATACAGTGCAACTCCCGCGATGCCCGTAACTCCCGCAGTCGAGGCAGTGTTGACAATGGAACCGCCGCCATGCTTCAACATGTGCAGGATCTGATGCTTCATCGCCAGCCAGGTACCACGAACGTTCACGCCCATGACACGCTCGAAGTCGTCGTCGCCGGCGTCTTGAATGGGTCCCAGGCGGCTTTCCACGCCTGCATTGTTGACCGCAAATTCGATGCGGCCGAAACGCTCGAACACCAGCGCAGTGACTGCGCGAATGTCGGCCTCGCGCCGCACGTCGATCTCCACGAACGCGATCTCTGCCGCGCCCAGGCCTCTTGCTTCCGCCGCAACGGCATTCCCTTCTTCCGCTCCCCGACCCGCAAAACAGACGCGCGCGCCTTGTGCGGCGAAGGCCAGCACGGTTGCGCGGCCGATGCCCGTGGTCGCGCCGATGATCAACGCGCCACGACCCGCCAGGGCCACGCTCAACGGTGGGGACCAGTTTTGGCGCCAGGACCTGCCGTGGGAATTTCCGTCGAGCGTGCAGCGAACGACGCGCCCATATTGCCAGGTCCGATGAAACCGATTTGCCGGGTCACAAATTACTCTCTATATAGTGTCGTTGGCGCGCAGCAATCCCGCCGATGGCGTGGCTAAAACATACCGCCGCAGTCATGGCGCGTCCAGCAATGCGTCGTTACGGGTACACTTATTTTCTGCTAGGTTAGCGCAGCTCGCGAGTCGTTTTCCAATAGTGCATTTGTGAATAAACCTCTTGCCGGACAGAGCATCTTCATCAGTGGCGCCGCAAATGGCTTGGGAAGAGCGCTGGCGCGCGGCCTCGCAGCCGATGGCGCGGCCGTTGGAATTGCCGACATAGATGCAGCTGCGCTCAAATCCGCTACCGGCGAGATTACCGGTGCCGGCGGGACGGTGCGCGCTTACGTAGGCGACCTGGCGGTTTGCAGCGAGTACCGCCGCATCGGCGACCAGTTCGCTCATGAGATGGGGGGGCTCGATGCTGTCATCAACAATGCATCGCTGCTGGTCTACGAACCCATCCTGCAGGTGACCGAGGATACTCTGGATCGTATGCTCGGAGCGGGATTCAAATCCGCCGTCTGGGGCAGCCAGCTACTGGTTCGCCGGCGCAAGCCCGGTATCCCGGCTAGCATCATCAATTTCAGTTCGCCGGTGGCCTTCAAGGGCTTTCCGAACTCCGCGATCTACAGTGCCATCAAGTGCGCGACCACCGGATTGACTCGAACGCTGGCCGCGGAGCTGGGGCCGCAGGGCATTCGCGTTAACGCACTCGCACCAGGCTCCGTGCCCACTCCGGGTGCGCTGAAGTACGTCACCGACGAAGAATACCGCCGCCGCGCCGCGACGATCCCGTTGCGGCGCATAGGTCGGGAAGAGGACGTGGTTGCCGCTGCCAGGTTTCTGCTGAGCCCCGGCGCTTCCTTCGTCAACGGTACGGTACTTTGTGTCGACGGTGGCATCATCGCTTCGGCTTGAGAAGGCGGCAATGCCATCAGAGAGTTACGATTTCATCATCGTCGGAGCTGGCACGGCCGGCTGTGTGCTGGCCAATCGCCTGAGTGAAAATGCCGCCACCACGGTCTGCCTCGTCGAAGCAGGAGAACGAGACCGCTATCCGCTGATTCAGGTTCCCGCAGCCGTACCGTTCACCATCCTCAACCCAAAGCTTGGCTGGGGCTATGAGACCATACCGCAGCATCACTGTAACGACCGCCGCGTGACGTTGCCGCGTGGACGCGTGCTGGGTGGTTCGAGCTCGACCAACGGCATGGTTTATTTTCGCGGTCACCCCGGTGACTACGACGACTGGGCCGCCTCGGGCGCTCGAGGCTGGAGCTACGCTGAGGTGCTGCCTTACTTTCTGCGGTCAGAGCACAACCCCGCATTCGCAGACAGCCCCTACCATCATGTCGGTGGGCCCATGGCCGTCAGCAATATTCCAAAGGTCAATCCGCTCGTGACGAGCTTCCTGGAATCGACGCAGGCGCTCAATCTGCCGCAATGCTGCGATTTCAATGGACCTGACCCGGATGGATTCGGCCCGAGACAGGGAACCATCCGTAACGGCCGGCGGGAATCGGGAGTGACCGCATTTCTGCGTCCCGCCGAGCGGCGAGCCAATCTCAAGATCGTCGTCGGCGCGCTGGCGCATCGAGTACTGCTGCAGCAACGCCGGGCGACCGGACTTCAGATCGAACACCGGGGCGCCCAGGTTACACTGAGTGCACGGCTGGAAGTCATTGTGTGTGCGGGCTCGTACGGCTCCCCGGCACTACTCATGCGCAGCGGCATCGGCCCGGCAGAGTCGCTGAAGGCCGCTGGTGTCGAGCCGGTGTTCGAACTGGCAGGTGTCGGGCAGGGGTTGCGCGACCACCCCTCCGCCGAGATCCAGATGGCGACGCGGGATGCGACCTCGTACGGCGTCTCGTGGCAAAAGACATTCGACAACGCGCTGACACTGCTGCGCTACCTGGCCTTTCGCAGCGGTCCGCTTGCGAGCAATCTGTTCGAAGGCCACGGCTTTTTCAAAAGCGACCCTGCGATGCCACGCCCCGACCTGCAGATCATCATGATGCCCGCGCGGCGGAGCGTGCGCCCGCTTGCGCTGCCGCGCGGACACGGCTACGGCATTATCGCCGCGCTGGTGCGCCCAGGCAGTTCGGGGAGCATACGCATCGCTTCTCCGGACCCGCGCGCCAAGCCCCTGATCGACCTGAATCTGCTGTCCGACTACCAGGACGTTGCGCGCATCCGCACCGGGCTGCGCCTGGCTCGACGGATCCTGAGCGGCAAGGCCTTCGAACGCTTTCGCGCTACCGAGCTCAAACCAGGCGCCGGCGCGGAAACGGATGATCAGCTTGATGAGCACATTCGACAAACGTGTGCCATCGTGCATCACCCGACCAGCAGCTGTCGCATGGGCGCAGATTCCGCGGCAGTCGTCGATTGGGATCTGAGAGTGCATGGCGTACAGGGCCTTCGCGTCGTCGACGCTTCGATCTGTCCAACGCTGCCAGCCGGAAATACCAACGCGGTCGTGGTCATGATCGCCGAAAAAGCCGCCGACCTAATTCGCGGCCGACCGGCGCCGGCGGCTATTTCGCTACCGCATGCCCACTGAGAGGCAATGAACCATGACTGATGCAGTACAAGTCCCCGGACTCGACCTTGCTCGCGTCCAATACCTGGCCGACACGATTCGGGCAGACATCGAACGTGGGGAATACTGGGGTGCGCGCATATTGTTCGCGCGCCGCGGGCGCGTGGCACTGGACGCCGCGATTGGGCATGCGGATAGAGAGCGAACCCGGCCCGTGGAAAGTGGCAGCGTGTTCTCTATATTTTCGATGACCAAGGCAATGACCAACGTGCTGGCGTTGCGAGCCATCGAACTTGGGCGGTTCTCACTGGCGCACAAGGTATCGGAGATCATTCCGGAGTTCAGCGGCGGCCTGCGGGAGCACATCACGATATTCCATCTGCTCACACACGTGTCGGGCTTGCCGATGCTGTTTCAGCTGAAGCCAGGCATGCCGATCGACAAGATGGACGACATGGTTCGGGTGGCCTGTGAGACTGTGCAGTCGGAAGAGCCGGCCGGCCTGTCGTGCAAGTATTCGCCATTGCTCAACCATCTGCTGCTCGGTGAAATCATTCGGCGAACGGATCCCAAAGGTCGACCTTACCGGGACATCATGCGCCAGGACCTGTTCGAGCCTCTGGGAATGAACAGCAGCTCGCTCGGGTTGCGGCGGGATCTGCAACCGCGACATCTGTTTCCGGACTTCCGCGGTCAGTCTCCGGTCAATCATATCGGCAGCAGCGGACTCGGCGAGAACGGCGCCTTTCGTGAAGAACTTGCCGAAATGCCGTGGGTCGGTGCCGTCTCGACGAGTCCAGACATCTTCCGGCTGGCGGAGATGCTGCGGCAGCTTGGCACCCTGGATGGCGCAAGAATTCTCTCGCCAGCGATGGTCAGGAAGGCGAGACAGTGTCACACCGGGGAGAAGCCCAACGAGCTCTACCGAACGCTGGCCAACAAGGATCAGTGGGAGGTCTGTCCCGCTTATATCGGTCTCGGATTCTCGCTGCGGGGGACCAAAATGACCCACCACATGTTTGGCACCCAGACTTCGCCCGAGACCTTCGGCAACTACGGGGCGGGCAGCACGCTTTATTGGGTAGACCCTGAGCTGGACCTGACGTTCGTCTGCCTGACCACCGGCCTGTTATCCAGCAATCGCAACATCGTTCGCTTCCACAGACTGGCGGATATCGCGGTTTCCACCGCCTGCTGACGCGGACTCAGATCGGATCGGCGTCGAGTCGCACGATTCGGCCCCGCAGTGACGGCTGCGGAACCGGATAGCGTTGCATGACTAGCGGATCGTGTCCGGGTATGACATTTTCCGATCGGCCGGCAAGCTCGTAGCACCGCCGATGGCCTTCGTACATGTCGCCGACGTTGTAGACGATGGGGAAGCTGCGTCCCTGTTCCATGTTGGCGTAGAAGTGGCTCGCATCTGACGCCAGCACCAGCCAGCCGCGCCGCGTCCACACCCTCACGATCTGCAGGCCCGCCGTGTGACCGCCGATGCGATGCAGGGAGAGACCCGGTGCCAGCTCACAGTCGCCATCGTGAAACACCACGCGTTGCGAAAATACCCGTTCGACCATTGCTGAAATGTCCCGTACGTCGAAGGGCTGCGCCAGCCCCGAATGGCACATGCATCGGCCCGTGACATAGGCCATCTCCCGATCCTGCACATGAAAACGAGCCTTGCCGAACAGCGCGCGGTTGCCAGCGTGGTCATAGTGCATATGCGTGATGATGACGTCGCTGATCTGCTCCGGATCCAGTCCCATGGGCGTGAGCAGCTCCGCCGGCGTGGCCAGCAGAACTCTGGAACGCTCGTTGGCAGCCTGCGCATCAAATCCGGTGTCTACGACGAACGTCCGATCCCTTCCCTTGATGAGCCAGATGAAATAGTCGAGCGGCATGAGCCGGTCATGCGCATCGCCGTCGATGAAATTTCGCGCTGCAGGCTGACGCGGATTCTCGGCATAGCGCAGCGCGAACACTTCATACGGGTCCAGGGGCATGGTCTCGCCGCTATTTTTGGCCCGTGCCCGTACGCCACCCCTGATGGTAGCTCTGGCGGACCTCCCTGGAATAAGGCGTGGGAGCAATCTTGACGCGCGCCTCCACCTGGCGATGAGGCTCCACCGTCGGCTTACGCGTTCCGCCGTTCTCCTCTCCCCAGATGAGCGTCAGCACATCACCGATGTTGATGTCGGCGTCGACGACTCCAAGAGACAGTCCGCAGCGCTCGTTATGGCTGTAGCCGGTAAACATCGATAGCCCCACCGTCCTGCCGTTACGCGTCACCGCATCGTACGAGGCGGCCGCATAGTTGGCGTTCGGCAGATCGAAGAACTTATAGGGTTTGTTGTCCCGGTCCACCGGCGATCGCAGGATGGCACCAAGATCCCCGGCATCCCATTCAAAGGTCACTTTCTTGCGCTGAGGGCGCTTGTCCGCAACCATTTTCTCGAGCGCCTCGCGACCGATGAATTCGTGGTCGAACTTGACGAATGGACCATAGCCCATGGCGTAGGGCGTCAGATAATACTCCTCGATGTTGCTCGAGACGAAGCTGCCGCCGATGGAAGCGGTACCCTCGTACCCGTTGGCCGGCAGCCACTCGCGGTATGTCTTCATCTTTTCGCCGCTGTACACCGCCGGCAGCGGTGAAGGAATCCAGCCAGATTCCAGGGTATTGCTGGAATAGGTGCGCGCGCCTACGGGAACGAGACCATGCTCCCTGCCGATCTCGAGCAGGGCGGTGCGGATCTCGTCGCGCTCGGCATAAGGTCCAAAGAGTTCCAGACCCGGTGCCCCCGCCATGCCATGTCTGAGGGCGCGGACTTTGCGGCCTTTGACGTTGATATAACCCAGATTGAAGAATTTGATCTCGGGTACCGGCCCGCCGTTCACTGCCTGCAACACCTCATTCGCGCGCGGGCCCTGAATCTGATAGCGGTAATGTCGACGTGAGACCGCATTGCCATAGGGATGGGAGGGGGAGCGATCATCGCGAATGGTCTCGACCTTGAGACCGCTGGACTGGGCCCGAAATTCTATCCAGTTCACCGTCGGCGCGCGGCCGACGAACAGCAGCTCGTCCTTGTCGAGATAGAACAGAATCCCGTCGCCGATGACATAGCCGTCGTGGCTGAGCGGCACCATCTGCTTGGCCTTTCCGGGTTCGAAGCCTTTGAAGCTGTTGATGGTCAGCAGAGAGCAAAGTTTGACGGCGTCCGGCCCTTTGATGGTGATTTCCGCCATGTGATGTGTCTGGTCGAATAGCACCGCTGACTCCCGCCAGGCGGCCTGTTCCGTACGCCAGTTGCCGAATTCGCCGGGCACCACCGGATAGATGTAGGCGCCGATCTGCGAATTGCGCAGCATGCTCACAATGTTGCCGGACGTCTTCAACAGCTGTTCCAGATTTTGCTTAGCCATCTTTGCCATTCCTCTGAACTGGTCGATATAAAAGTCTTGCCAAAACGACAGGATCTATCCGCTCTTGGACTGATAGGGCTGCTGTTTGGCGTACTGTATAAAGAAATCGAGAGCAGCCGGATCGCTCATGGTGGCGCGATTCACGGCTCGTTCCGGCGGCGTTCCCATGAGTAGCCGTCGCACCGGAACTTCCATCTTCTTGCCGGTGCGTGTCATCGGGATCGCTGGCACCGCGATGATTTTATCGGGTACGTGGCGCGGCGTGTAATCGCTGCGAAGGGTGGCGCGAATCTTGGCGTCCAGCGACGCGTCGAGCACGCCGCCGGATTTCACCTTAACGAACAGGGGCATGAAAAAGCCGCCATCAGGAAGATCCAGGTTGACGATCAGCGCGTCTTCTATTTCCTCTAGCCGGGCCAGCGAGCGGTAGATTTCCGCCGTGCCGATGCGTACGCCGTAGCGGTTCAGCGTGGCATCCGACCGCCCCAGCACGCTGCTGCGGCCATCTGCCGAGATGCGGAAAAAATCGCCGTGGCGCCATACCCCCGGGTATTTATCGAAGTAGGTTTCGCGGTAGCGCTGGCCATCCGTGTCGTTCCAGAATGACAGCGGCATCGAAGGCATCGGCTCCGTGATGACGAGTTCACCCACCTCGTCGATGACACTCTCGCCACGCTCGTTGAAGGCGCTGACCGCAACACCCAGTGACGGTGCCTGTATCTCGCCTGCGCGCACGGGCAGATTCGGAACTCCACCGACGAAACCGGTGCAGCAATCGGTACCGCCGCTGCCGTTGGCCACCCAGAGATCAGATTTGACGTTCCTGTAGAACCACTGCATGCATTCGGGCGTGGCAGGCGAACCCGCGAGCACCACGGCGCGCAATGACTTGAGGGCGTATCGCTCCGCTGGCACGATGGCCGCCTTGGCCATTTGCTCAACGTAAGTCGGGCTGGCACCGAATACGGCGGCGTCCGTCGCGTCGGCGAGTTGCCACAGACGGTCAGGCTCGGGATACGCCGGATGCCCGTCATACAGGACTGGAATAGCCCCCATGGCTGGAGAGCTGGCGATGAAGTTCCATAGCATCCAACCACTGGTGGTAAAGAACATCAGCCGTTCGCCGGCGTGCAGATCGAAGTGAAAACTGCCGTTCTTCAACGTCTCGAGCAGAATGCCCCCATGGCTTTGTACGATGGGTTTCGGCAGGCCGGTAGTGCCCGACGAAAACAGAGTCCAGAGTGGATGGTCGAACAACACTTCTTCGAACTTGAAGCTGTCTGCCGTGGGCGCCGTTCGCTGCAGGATTTCCCACCAGATCGAGGCTCCGTGGGCGGTGGTCGCCGTGTCATCCGGATACAGGTAGGGCACCCGAATCTGATGCTGGAGACTCGGTATGCCGCGCGCGATTTCTGCGGCCTCCTGTCGGCGATCGAACACCTTGCCGCCGTAGCGATAGCCATCGACGTACAGCAGGACTTTCGGTGTCAGGGGCGCAAGCCGATCCAGCGCGCCGCGGACTCCGAAATCAGGGGAGCACACCGCCCAGATCGCGCCGATGGCCGTGGTCGCCAGCATGGCGATCATGGTTTCCGGAATGTTGGGCATTACCGCGACGACGCGGTCGCCTGGTTCAATTCCCCAGCTACGCAGCTGCGTAGCCAGCGCGCGGACACGGCTCCCCAACTGTTCCCAGCTTAAAGTTTCGAGTGGCCGGATCTCGCTGACGGACAACAGCGCATCTCCGCCAGTGCCCTCACGCCGCAGCAGATGGCGCGCATAGTTGAGACGCGCGCCGGGAAACCATTGCGCACCCGGCATGTTACGACTACCGAGCACGCGCGTTGCCGGCGCGCTTGCCTCTATCCCAAAGTAATCCCACAAGGCTTGCCAGAAGCCTTCCAGGTCGGTAACCGACCAGCGCCACAGCGCCGCGTAATCCGCGAACCGCAGGCCGCGTTCGTGCTCGAGCCAGCGCATCAGCGCACTGACGTTGCTTGCCGCCGCCTGCTCTGCCGACGGTGTCCAGAGTACATCGCCAGCGTGAACGGCCGAGCCGGCGCCGCCGCGACTAGGCAGGCTACTCAAACGAATGATCCCCCATGCGCGCGAATGCGCGAGTCCGCTGCGCCTTCACGGACGCCTCAGTTTGTTATCGGTGCGCCATTGTTTATTCTGGGATCCCGAAAGTCAATTCGCCGGACTCAAAGCGACAAGGTTCTGGGCCACTCTTTGTTGATTGTGGCAGTATTTCTATAGGTATTCGGAATGCCCAGCTAATTAACCAGAATGGCTAATGCTGTCTTTGGGATCCCAAAATAGACCTGCTGGATACACATCGGCGAGGATCGTGCCGCCGCCGGTCATCGTGAAATGTCCTTATAACAGGACGGCTTGCCCCCATTCCTTATAGTAGCGCCCGTGTTCGAATCAGGAAGGGCAGGGACGGAATGACGGCTATAGCGGCGGAGCGCGTTTTGAGCGTGCGTCACTGGAACGACTCACTCTTCAGCTTTACCACCACTCGCGCTCCAGGCTTACGGTTCGAGAACGGGCATTTCGTCATGGTCGGCCTGCAGGTGGACGGCAAGCCGCTGCTTCGCGCCTACAGTATCGCAAGTCCAAACTACGACGATCACCTCGAATTCTTCAGCATCAAGGTCCAGAACGGGCCTTTAACGTCGAAGCTGCAGCGGATCAGACCGGGCGATGAAGTTTTGGTCAGCCGCAAGCCGACCGGCACCCTGGTGGTTCACGACCTCAAACCTGGCAAGCATCTATATCTGCTGGCGACAGGAACCGGGCTGGCCCCCTTCATGAGCCTAGTCAGAGACCCATTGGTGTACGAGCGCTTCGAGAAGGTGGTGCTCGTACACGGCGTACGCAGCATTGATGACCTCGCTTATCGCAGTTACCTGGAAGAAGAGCTGCCGCAGCACGAGATTCTGGGTCCGTGGGTCCGCGAGCAGCTCATTTACTATCCGACTGCCACCCGGGAGCCCTTCGTCAATAACGGGCGACTCACTGAACTGATCGAGACCGGAAAGCTGTACGAAGATACCGGCTTGCCCCCATTGGATCCTGCGTTGGACCGCGCCATGCTATGCGGCAGTCCGGCGATGCTCAAGGACCTTGCGGCGTTGCTCGATGGGAGGGGATTTCAGGTGTCGCCGCACATTGGCGAGCCGGGGGATTACGTTATCGAGAGGGCGTTCGTCGACAAGTAGGTCAACGCTGCGTCAGGGCGTATCTGCGGCAATGCTCCAAGTAGGCCAGCTCATGGGAAGCCACCAGTTCCACGACACTGCGCCAGAGCCACGACGGCGCGCTCAATCGTTTTGAATGTTGGCGCGCCAGCATGCGCCGCCAGGCAGTGCGGCTGGCCGCATCCATCTGCCGCGCGTGCGCCACGCCGACGACCCAGGCGAGATAGTATGCGGACCGCACCGCCTGCTCCCGTGTCAGCTGATCCATCTCTACCTTCAAATCCTGCGGCAGCAACTCGCGCAGGAAGACGGATCGATTCAGAAAGCGGGCCGCCAGCATGCGCTGCCCCAGATTGGGTGACAGCGCCCTGGCCCCCGAAACCACGCGCTGGGCATTATCGCGCGGCATTCCGGAACCGGGTGCGCGCGGAGCCGCAGCCGGCACAGCCTCCTTGATATCGATGAGGCAGAAGTTATCCGGCCGGCTGCCCTTGCCGACGGAGATCAGCACCGCATAACGAAGCCGGCCCAGTGAGCTGCAGCCCTTCATCCAGTACGCCGCGTCCAGAATGCGAATGGGCGAATCATCCTTGCGGGACTTCAGCGCAGTGACCAGTCGCTGTACCGGTCGCTCGGCAAACAGGGACTTCACGGCCTTGCGCTCCCGCTTGCTCAGTGGCCAATAGCGCTCGCCGAGAGGGATGTTCGGCTCCACATCTTCGAGACGTTCCTCCGCGAGATGCTTCCAGGTGCGCGACATCGCGCGTCGCATGACGATCCTGACCGCATCCGGCTTTTGAACGGCCGCCCCTGAGCGACGATTGGACAGCGACCGGGAGTACCCTTCAATCATGTGCTCCAGCATGTGCGCGGTAGTGACACCGGGCAAATCCGAACCGCGGGCCGCAGTGGCCAGCGACAGCGCCAGCCGGACGAGATCGTGGGCCGGGTTGCCGACGACAGTTTGATCGAGATCGCGGATTTGAATGTCGATTGATCCGTCCGCGGACGCGACGGGACCCAGATTGCCGACGTGACAATCACCACAGATCCAGACCCTGGGCCCGACAGGCGCAGCGGCCACGCGACGCGCCTTGAGCCAGCGATAGAACTCGAGCGTACTGCCCCGAACGTAGGCATGGGCCGAACGTGCCATCTTGAGATTCTGCCGGGCCAGCAGATGCACCAGGCGTTCGTCTGGAGCGGGGTACTGGGTTAGCCTTTCTTGCACGAGAGCCCTACACGTTAGTCACGGTTCCGCTAGTGTATCGGTCAAAGGCTGCGTAGCGCGAGCTGCGCAAAGCACCGACTCGAACTTCTTTCAGGGGAGCTATGCAGATGAATACACCGTTGAGTGGCCTGCGCGTGCTCGAGTTGGCGCGGATATTGGCCGGACCGTGGATCGGCCAGATTCTGGCAGACCTCGGCGCTGACGTCATCAAAGTGGAGTCGCCGAATGGCGATGACACCAGGCAGTGGGGCTCGCCGTTTGCCGATCCGCAGGTAGTGCATCGCCAGATGCAGCTGCAGATCGAATCACCGCGAGCCGCTGCCGGAGTCGTGCCGGGGATAGGCATCCCGATCCGATTCTCAGACGCCCATCTGTCGCTCGATCACCCCTCACCGGGACTGGGCGGGCACACTGCCGAGGTGCTCGTAGAACTGGGATTGTCGGAGGCCAGTCCATGAGCCGCGTACGTCTGCGCGCCCTCGGAATCGCCACCGGGCAGCTCCCCACTGGAACCTGGAATGCCATCACCGATGTGGCCGGTGTGCGAGTCGGGTATTCCACGCTGATGCGCGATGCGCCAAGCATAGTCCGTACCGGTGTAACGGCCATCTGGCCGCGTACCAGCGACATTTGGGGCGAAGCGGTGTTTGCCGGAGTGCATTCCTTCAATGGCTACGGTGACATGACCGGCGGCTGGTGGATTCAGGAGCAGGGCCTGCTGTCTGCGCCAATTTGCCTGACCAACACCTACTCCGTCGGCGTGGTGCGTGACGCCATTTGCGCGATGGGATCTCACATTGCGCGCGCTCGCACGGTCGAACAACCTTTGCGCGTGCATCTGCCGGTCGTCGCGGAAACCTATGACGGCTACTTGAGTGATATCGACAGTCAGGCGGTTACCCGCGAGATGGCCTTCGAAGCTCTCGAGTCGGCCGCCAGCGGCCCGATCGCCGAAGGCAATGTCGGCGGCGGCACCGGCATGGTCTGTCACGAATTCAAAGGTGGCACCGGCACCGCATCGCGCCGGGTGCCGGCCGGATACACCGTCGGCGTGCTGGTGCAAGCCAATCATGGCCAGCGAGAACTGCTGCGCATCGACGGCGTGGCAGTCGGGCACGCCATGGATCTCGAGCGTTTTCCGTCACCATGCCGGCAGGCCGCCGACGCCGGTTCCATCATCGTCATCATCGCAACGGACGCGCCGCTATTGCCGATCCAGTGCCAGCGGCTCGCGCGCCGTGCAACCACCGGCATTGCCTGGGTGGGCGGAATCGGCGCCAATTCCAGCGGTGATCTGTTCCTTGCCTTCTCGACCGCCGCGCACATTCATGACGATGCGCAGCTGCACGACGTGCAGATGCTGTCGCCCGACGGTATGACGCCATTATTTCAGGCCACGGCCGAAGCCACCGAAGAGGCCATCCTCAACGCGCTGGCCATGGCTACGACGACGACCGGCGTCGGGGGCCGGATCGCACATGCGCTGCCACTTGAATTCGTCCGAGAGATGCTGCTGAACTAAGCGGGACCGTGAGCGATCGCAGCTGGTTCGCGATACTTGCTGCCGTGATCTGTTGCCAGCGGATATCGCCCTCTGCGGCGCTATGGCTTCTCTTTCGGTTGAGAGCGGGCGCGCTGCACGGCGGATATAATCGTCGCGACTGCCACGATCCGGATCGGAGCTTCTTTCCGTATGGCTACCGCGCTGAGCTTAAGCGAATGGAAGCAGCTGTATCGCTCGCTCTGGCGGATCCGCGCATTCGAAGCGCAAGTGCAAAGGCTGGCCGCCGCCGGTGAAGTTCCTGGTTTTCCCCACCTCTCCACCGGCCAGGAGGCGGTCGCCGTGGGCGTATGCGCACATCTGCGGCAGGATGACACCTTGTTCACCAGCCATCGCGGTCATGGACATGTTCTTGCCAAGGGCAGCAATCCGGAAGCCACCTTTGCCGAGATCCTCGGCCGGGAAAGCGGGCTCTGCCGGGGCCGCGGCGGCTCCATGCATCTGGTCGATGCCGCGCACGGAGTGCTCGGCGCCACCGGCGTCGTCGGCGGTAACCTACCGCTCGCGGCCGGAGCCGCCTGGGCTGCACAAATCAACGGCGGTGGCAACATCAGCGCCGTGTTCTTTGGCGACGGGGCTACGGCGGCGGGAATATTTCACGAGACCATCAATCTCGCAGTGCTCTGGAAGCTACCAATGCTGTTTGTCTGTGAGAACAATGGCTACGCCGAATTTACCAGCCGTGATGAGCATTCCAACGTCCCGCGGGTCAGCGCGTTTGCAGCGCCTTATGGCATGCCGAGCCAATCGATCGATGGCAATGACCTGATGGTAGTGCATGCAGTAGCGGCACAGGCCATCGAAACAGTACGTCACGGACAGGGGCCGTACTTGCTGGAATGCATGACCTATCGTATGTCGGGCCACTTTGTCGGCGACGCGCAGCACTACCGTTCAAAAGAAGAGCTCGCGGCCACGAAGGAAAAATGCCCCATCGATCGACTCGGAGCGCAGCTTTTACAACGCGGCCTGGTGGCGGCCGAGCTCGATGCACTTGCCGAGGAGGCGCGCCAGGAGATCACCGGGGCCGTCGAACGGGCACGTGCGGCGCGCCGACCGAATCCGGCCAGCGTAGCGGAATACGTCTATAGCGCGGCGTCACTCGCCGGGATCCCGGGCTGACAGCGTGAGCGAGACATTCATAGAAATCCTGCGCCGCGCGCTCGATGAGGAACTCAGTCGCGATCCGGCGGTATATCTGCTCGGCGAAGATGTAGCGGTCGGCGGGGCCTTCGGAGTCACCAAGGGACTGGCGCATAAGCACGGTGCACAGCGTGTACGCAACACGCCGATCAGCGAAGCCGCCATCACAGGACTGGCCACTGGTGCCGCGCTGTGTGGCCTGCGCCCCGTTCTCGAGATAATGTTCATCGACTTCGCGACGCTCGCAATGGACTGTCTTGTCAACCAGAGCGCGAAGTATCGCTACATGTCGGGCGGCCAGCTGGCCGTGCCCATGGTAGTGCGCACACAAGCCGGCGCGGCTGGTGGCGCGGCGGCCCAGCACTCGCAGAGCCTCGAAGCCTGGTTCGCTCACGTGCCCGGACTGATAGTGGTTGCTCCGGCTACACCGGCCGAGGCCTTCGGGCTGCTCAAGAGCTCCATCCGGCTCGGTGACCCGGTGTTATTCGTCGAGCACAAGCGTCTTTACGCCATGAAGGAGTCGGTTCCGGACGACTTGCCGCTACCGCCGATCGGCAAAGCGCGGATCGCCCGTGCCGGTCGGGACATTACACTCATCGCTTATTCGGCCATGGTCAGAAATGCACTCGAAGCCGCCGAGCAGCTCGTCGCATCCGGAATTTCGGCAGAGGTCATCGATCTGCGCACATTGCTGCCCCTGGACATGCATGCGATTGCGGATTCCGTGGCGAAAACTCATCGCGTGCTGATCGCACACGAGGCCGTGCGTAACGCCGGGTTCGGTGCCGAAATCGCCGCGCGCATTGGCGACGAGCTGTTCGATGAACTCGATACTCCGGTCAGGCGGGTTGCCTGTCCGTTTACGCCGATTCCCTTTGCGCCCGAACTCGAGCACGCGTTATTGCCGGGTACCGTGCAAATCCTCAGCGCCGCGCGTGATTTGTGCGACTTGAATTGACCAAGACGACAAGCAGAGCAACGTGACGCTGATCGCACTCGAAATTCCCAAGGTCGGATTGGTTATGGAAAACGCCCGGCTGGTACGCTGGCTGAAGAGCGTTGGCGACCTGGTCCGACAGGGCGAGCCCCTGGTCGAACTCGAGACCGAGAAGTCGTTGGTCGAAATCGAGGCCACGCATAGCGGCCTTCTCAAGGAGATTCTGTTGCAGGCCGATGCCGAGGCTCACGTCGGCGATCAGCTCGCATGGCTCGAAACCGAAGCGGCCATCGTTGCGCCGAGCGCATCGACACCTGATTCACCGCCGGCGCCGGCGCTGTCGAACGAAGCCACTCAGAAGCTGGCAGTATCGGGATCTGGCGGCGAGCGCGTCCGCAGCTCGCCGGTGGCAAGACGGCTGGCAAAGCAACAAGGTATTGATATCAGCCAGCTGCGGGGCACGGGTCCAGGTGGGCGCGTACAGCTGGCGGACGTGCGTCAGGCGCTCGATCTTCCCTCGCTTAGTCACTCGCAGTCGTCCACCGCGGCAGCCCCCCAGCGGCTCTCGAGCATGCGCCGCGCTGTGGCGCGCTCGATGACGCTTAGTAATGCCACAGTGCCGCAATTCACGCTCGAGCGCACTTTCGATTGCACGGCGTGGCAGCGCCATCGCCAACGGATGATCCATGAGTTGCAGCCGGGGACCGTGCGACCTTCGGCCAACGACTACCTACTGCAGGCCCTGGCCGGGTCGTTGCTGGCCTTTCCAACGCTAAATGCGATCTTCTCAGGCGATCCCGACGCCGCCGACGCAGCGCTATTGCCGGCCGTGGGTGCGCACATCGGTCTGGTCGTTGCGGTCGAGGGCGGCCTGATCGTACCCGTCATTCATGATATCGAACAGCTCGGGCTCATCGAACTGGCGCGGCGCCGTAGCGACCTGGTTCAACGCTCGCTGCAAGGCAAGCTCCGGCGCGAAGAACTCGAAGGTGCCACCATCAGTCTCTCGAACCTGGGCTCGCGCGGGCCAGATCGCTTTACTGCGCTGATCAACCCGCCGCAATCCGCAATCCTTGCCGTGGGCCGACAGCGCGAAAGTGTCGTGGCCGTCAATGGCAAGCTGCTGGTGACAACGACTTCTCATCTGACACTGAGCGTGGATCATCGAGTGGCAGACGGTCGTCTGGGATCCGATTTTCTCAATGCGCTGGTGGACATTCTCGAAGGCGACAGCTGGTGGGACGTATGATCACCGCCGTCCAATCCAGTTCGCTGTGGCGCGAGATTTTCGCTATGGGTCGAGAAAAGAACTGGCTGCACCACGAGACTGCGGTCGGGCGGGTCGATCCGCTCAAGGGGGGCGTATGACGTTTGGCACGCCGCGGCTGCTCGGATCCTTCTGGACTCTGGCCGTGGGCGCCGACC
>JBAUYT010000146.1:0-32800 GCA_049584935.1 Steroidobacteraceae bacterium | reverse complement strand
GGCGCGGGTGATCGTGGTACGAATTCCGCAGCCGCGGGCTGGACTGAGGTTATGTCGGTGCGCGTCGCAAGCGCGACACGGCGCCAAAACTGCTCAGACGCGAACTTCAGGTAGCCGGAGAGATCGGGCAGCTGTTCGATCTCGGAGTCCATGACGGCCGGCTCGATGCTGATATGCTCACTGCGCGTCACTGAACCCAATAATTCATCCGGGCGCTGAGTGCGCGACGACGTCTGCCGGACGACCTCGCGTTGACCAATGAGCGTCGAGGCGAAGCGCGAGGTCCCGCCGCCTTCGCTAGCCGAGCAGCGCAGGATCAGTGTATTGCCGCAGTTTTCGACGATCGTATGCGCGTCTCCTGCACCATAGGTCACGGATACCTGGGCGACCGACTGAAATCCGAGAATGCAGCGGCCACCGAATTTGCGTACGCGCGCCAAAGCATCCTTGAGCCCGTCTATCTTGCCGAGCGCATCGAGTTCATCGACAACAAACCAGAGATGCTGGTCCCGCTCGGGGCCCGCCATGGCCTCGAAAATTGCGATGCGCATCCAGGCGGAGACGGTCGATCGCAGCGCGGCGATCTGATCCGCACGGTAGGTAATGAAGAGCACACCGCCCTTGCCTGCCGCCGGCGTCTCCCCGTCGCCGCCAATCCAGTCGCGCACCGAAAGCGACCTGCCTTCCTGCTGAGCCGCAACGTGCTCCAGTGATGCCACCGCCGAGCTGGCCACCGAGCGTATCGAATCGAACATGCGCATGTTGTGCTCCTCGAAGAACGGCTGCGCCGGCGTTCCGGCGCACAGCGAGCGCAATTCCTCGACCGGCGCCATGACGATCAGGCGGTAGAGCTCGCCCGCGTTCCGTACGCCCGTGTCGTGGGCCTGGCGCATGACTGCCGTGAGCAAGGTGCGCGCGTAACCGCACCAGGTGCGATCGCCACTTTCGGGGTCTGGGAGCAGCGATCGCGCCAGCTGTTCGGCGTCATAGGGCTGTCTTATTTCGCCGAATAGATTCCACCGTACCGAACGCGCGTCGAACGGGTTCAGAATCACATCGCCGCGCTCGGCGTCATAGAAGCGCCGCAGGTAGCTACCGTCGGGGTCCGCAATCACCACACGGTGCCCCCGTAACAGCGCCGAACTGAGCAGCTCGCGTATGGCCGTGCTCTTGCCGGTACCGGTGGTACCGATGATCTTGAAATGTTTGGACTCGTCCATGTCGGGGATTCGACAGCCGGCCAGTAGTGGTTCGTCGGGCGTGGCAGCGCGCGCGCGGCCGCCATCCGCCGATGGCCTGCTATCGATGATGACGGTACCGCGCTGATGCCAGCCGGTCGATGCGCGAGCCCTCGTCAATAGTTTGCCGGCGCCGTACCCCATGGCTGTGCTGACGGCAGTACCGAAGATGAGGCCGCCGATCGCCGTCGAGGGTCCGAACAAGCTGCAGACGATGCCGCTTGCCACGGTCAGGGGTACGGCGGCGACCGGCGATGCCAGCAACTGGCGCAGCCGCGCGCGCCCTCGCACCATCGCGATCCCCATCGGAATCTGGACGCTGGCATACGCCAGCTCCAGGCCCGAAGTTCCGTGCAGCAAAGCCGACAGCGACTGCGCGTCGAACACGGCCGCGACCTCAACCGAGCGCAGCGAGGCCATGACGCTTGAGGCCCGGCTCATACCAGATTTCTTCGATGAAGCGCTGCTGCTGTCGCCGGCCGAACTGGATCACCACGTCGATCAGCAAATGCAGCAGCGCACGAATTTCCTGCCGCGCCAGCTCCCTTCCAGCCGGGCTCTGCTTCACTAGCAGCACCAGTTGCTCGAATGCCAGCGCGGCACTCGAGGCGTGCACGCTGGTGATCGAACCGGGATGACCCGAGTTGACGTTTCGCAGGTACTCGAAGGCCTCATCCGCACGCAGCTCTGCCAGCAGGATCCGGTCGGGCTTCATCCGCAAACAGGACTCGAGCAACTGCCGCGGCGTCACCCGTGCCATGCCCTGATCATCCTTCGAATAAAAGAGCCTGACATGATTGGGGTGTCGGTCGAGGACCAGCTCGCGAGCGTCTTCGATAGTGATCAGGCGCTCGTCGCTGGGGATTTCGCGAATCAACGCTTTGGTCCAGGTGGTCTTCCCCGAGCCGGTCGGACCCGAGACCAGAATGTTCTTGCGGCTGACCACGGCAAGGCGCATGAAATCCTGGTAACGACCAAGTTCGAGCAACTCGAGCAGCCTGGGATCGCCGGGATCATCGTCGTACCCGGCCCTGCGGGCATGACGGAATACTCCCTGGCAGGACAGCTCGTCGATCGACCAGTGACGGTTGGACGGTCGGCGGATCGTGATGGCGACCGTACCCGGCATCGTCGCCGGCGGCATCACGATCTGGACACGCTCGCCCGAGGGCAGCGCTGCCGAGAGCAACGGCGACGCCGCGTCGATGCGCTGGCCGCTGCAATTGGCCACCAGCTTGGCGAATCGGATACACCAGTCATAGCCGATGTCCGGCAGCGGTTCGCGGCGCCAGCCTCTTGCGGACTCGACGTAGGCTTCCCCGGGCCGATTGATGCAGAGCTCGGTCGTGGCCGGATCGTCCAGCAGGGAATGCAGCGCGCGCAACGCCAGCGCCAGACTGGAGTCGTCGCCGCGGCTGCCGTTAGCGGCCGTCGGCGGCATGACGGAGCTCGTAGACCGGCGCAAAGTCGATATCACGAGCGACCAGTATTTGGATGCGATCGCCGTTATCCTTACGTACCGTCGGTGGGATGTTGAGCGTGCTCTTCAGAATCTCGGTGGCGACGTCCGTGGTCGCGGAGGGGTTATAGATGATCGTGCCGCCGTTGCGGCTGGTTGCCTGCACCGCCGCCTGTTCGGCTCCTTCGATTGTGGAGATGAACATTGCGGCACCAAACCGTTCCCAGAAGTGTCTATCGACCGAACCCGCCATTCCGGAACGGCCAAGCTCGTCTGCTCCGGGCGAATCGAGCGGCACGATCACGCCGGTAGGCGTCCTCGCCTCGGTCCAGATGACGAACACGCGCGCCGTGCCTTGCTGTACCTGGCCGCGGGTTTCCCCGACCAGCTTGCTGCCGCGTTCCAGCAGCACCACTTTGCCGTCGGCACCGAACGTGTCGGTGGCCGTAACGCAGGTGGTCATGCCCGGCAGAGTCGAATCGATGGCCGTCTCGAGCGTGCAATCGATGAATGCGCCCTTGGGAAGGAGCAGCCGCTGAGACGGCAGTAGTCGCGCCAACGCCATGCCGCCCAGCTGGGTGCGCGGCAATTCCCCAATCGCGGCGGTGGGCCCTGATTCCGCCACCGGAGTACGCTCCTCCGGCACCACGGCAGCAGCCGAGACGACCGTGGGCGATGCACCTTCCGGTGCGGCCGCGTAGGCACTCCCCGACAGCCGGCGCTCGAGGCTCGAACGTTGAGTGCCTACCGAGGCGGACGCAACAGCTGTCGGACCCGGCGCGGCCGGCTCCAATGGTAGCGCCGGCACCGCGGCAGCCGGAGCAACAGACGGTGGTGTCTCCGGGGTGCTACTGGTCATTGTAAGGGGCAGCAGTGCCGGCAGTTCCTGTTCCGCAGCCGCGTGATCGCGCTGCTGCGCCTGCGCTCTCTGCCGGGCCTGCGCCTGACGCTGCGCGGTGTGCATGTAATATGCGGTCAGAACCGCGCCCCCCAGCGCCAGCATCAGCCCCAGCGCCATGAGGTTGCTGAGCCTGGCATGCGGCGCCAGCAGTTGACGGAACAGCGGTTGCCCGCGCTCTCCGGCAACTTCCGGGGGGTCGCTATCGATCATGGTTGACCATTCCTCGTGGCCCGCTCGACGTCCTCTCTTACCGTGCCGGAACTGAGTTGGCGGCCGGTGCCGGCGAAACTGCGGTTGACGATGCAGCCCCGCAAAGCGCCGCGGCGCAGAATGTATCGCTCCGCCACACGGTGAATCGTCACTTCGCCGTCGCGCACGCTGAAGTTGAGCAGTGACTCGCTACCGTCGTCGTTGCGGACGAATATGGCAGGCAGCTCGCGGCGGGGGTTGAAGCGAAGATGGGTGCCAACCCCGTCGTCGAAGGCGGACAGTGGTTGCAGCGACGGGTTGCCGCAGTACCAGTAGTCACGATTGCGAGGCGTCTCGGGCGCCCGATCCAGTTCTCTGGCAACCTCGTCGTCAGCCGCCTGCCGTGCTTGCGGCGCCCTGGCGGGATAAGTGAAGCGCAGCGTGAACAGCAGCTCCGGCGAACGCGGATCGGGAGCTGTCGCCGACAACACGGTGTACTCGAAGTGGTAGGTATGCCGTGTCGTCAGTATGGTCAGGTCGGTCCGGACATGATCTGCGCGCGGCTTGATGAAGAGATGATTGTCCTGCGCGGCGTAACCGACGCCCTCGAGATCGCCGGCACCGATTCCTACGAAGCGCTCGCCGGACTCGAACTCCAGATCGATCTGGTAGCCGACGTAGCCCCGCAATCGATAGACCCGCTGCTCATCATAGAGCATGGAGCGAAGACGACTGTCCTGCGCGGTCGCTGCGCCAGCCAGAGCCAGCATTGCTAGCGGCAGCAACCCGCTGCCCGACTGCCGCGCTTGGGAACTCACGGCCGCAGCTCCGGATGCGTGCCGGTGGCAGCCGCGGCCGAGTCCATGACTTCGGGCTCCGCGTTGAACTCGACCACGCTGAACCCCAGTGGATTCCAGGTTCGCAACCGCACGTTGCCGGACGGAGCTCCATAAGCGTATTGAATGGTGGCGATCCAATGTGTATCGCGAGCGGGAGCGTCGGACGACTGGTGCAGCGACTTGATGTAGCGAACCTGTGCCAGATCGGTTATGCCACTGGCGCGTTTGAAGAAACTGACCGATTGCACCTCGACCCGTACCAGGCTGCCATCCCTGTGCTGGTTGAGCGGTGAGTTCGGGTTGCTGGTCTGCCACAGCGCGGCCCAGGCCTGATTGCGCTGCGCAGTATGGAATGCTCCGCATTCCTCGTAGTCGCGTTCGGCACTGAAGGGGTCGAAGCGCTCGCAGACGCTGACGTAGTGACTCAGAAAGTAGCGGCTGACAGCCTCGTCCATGCTCCCAGAGCCGGCGTAGACGGGCACCACATCGACGATACCCGTGCTTTTGTCCACGCGTACCACGAATGGCTCGACCCGCTTGAGAGGCATCAGCAACGCCAGCGCACAGCTCGAACCCGCCGCACAGAGCCAGGCAGCCGCGGCCACCCACCAGGCGATGCCGCGGCTGCGCTCCAGGGCGGCGAACCGATCGCTGTCCCAGGATGATGCCTCGCGGAAATAGTCCGCTGCCGACTGGATTGCGGCCGTCATGGAGACTTCGCCGTGTCGGATGAGGACGGGAGGTTGATCGGGCGCAGCGGGCCGTCGCATCGCGGCGTCTTCTGCGCGCAAGCCGTCATCGACAATAACAGCATGACCCATAGCCACTTTCCGTTCATCTCATTCCCCTCGAGGTTGGCACACCGGGATCTCCTGGATCCCGTGCGGCGGTCTGGCCCGCTACACGAACTTCACCCGCGAGTAAGCTTCTAACCACCAGCGTACCCGCGGTTCGGCCGCCACGGCCGAACGGCCGCAGCACGGCACCGAGACTACGGCTGAGCGTACCGAAGCTATTGAGCGCTAGACCGGCAGCGAGGCTCGCCGCAATCGGCATGACCTGCCGCAGCAACATCAGCACGATTACCGCAATCAGAATGGTGTCGAAGGCATCGACGACCTGCAGGCCCGGACCGCGCGCAGCCGTTTGTTCGGCGTAGGAAGCAACCACGTGCAGCATCAGCGCGCCGACCAGCACGGTCAGCACCGAAATCAGCGCGTAGGTCGCAAGTTGCGCGATCCAGGCCTCGAAGTAGCGGCGAGTGCTGTCGAACAGCAGCATCGTCACGAACAGCGGGCCGATCGCCAGCAGCACGGCCGAGGCAATGCTCGACAGCGCGATCAGGAACATCGCATACACGCACAGCAGGCCGATCAGTACATAGGCGGTGGCACCTACGATGTAGAAGGTAATGCCGCCTCCCATATGCAGGGTCCCTTCGAGCCAGAGCGCGTTCGCGAGGCTGCCGCCCTGCTGCCAGATGGCGTCGATGGTGGTGACCGGATCCCCGGCGCCCACAACAGCTGCGGCCAGTTGTGCAGGAGCGGAATAGAACGAATCGACGATCACGCTGTTGTAGAGCCATAGGTGCAGCGCTACACCCAGAACTACCGCCAGTACCACGATGCGCTTGAGCCCGGCGCTGAACGGCTCCTCTATCCGACCCGTCATATGCAGGTAACCCCAGGCCATCACGTACACAGTCGCCAGCGTCACGATCGCCGGTTCCAGCGCCGCGGATACGCGCGCCGTGTTCTGACCGATGTACCCACTCAGCGTCAGGTTCAGCCACGACCAGAACGTCTGAAAGAAGCCCATGGAATACTCCCGGGAGCGGAAAATCGGCGTGATCAGCGCGGAGTCGGTTCGAAGCGAGTCGCGAACTGTCCCTGCCCCGCAATCGTCTGTTCCAGATCGAGTTGCCGGTTTGCCCATTGCTGACCCAGAGCGCCCGCAAACAGCACCTGCAGCTTGGTCTGCTCGTTCTGCAGCATGCCCTGCTCCGCATTGATACGCGCCTGCAGATCGAGCACGCCCTTCTGATCCTTGGCTGCCGACAGTGCGTCGATGAGCTGCTGGATGGCGGCGAAGCGGGCACTGGTGTTCGCCAGTGCGTCCTGCGACAAGGACTGCAGCAGAGCCACCGACTGACGATCAGCGATTATCTGCGCACTCGCGGCAGGCGGCAGCGCTGCCAGCTGTGGCGTCGTCAGCAAGGCGTTGGCGCGAAGATTGCCCTGATAGATCTGTGCGAGGCTGCCATAGCCTCCGTTGCCACCGGTGAGCATAGCGCTGATTTGCGTCCATTGCGTCGGCAGATAATTGCGCACCGTGCCGGCGAGCAGCGACTGCATGCCTCGATTGCCGCTCATGGACTGGTACTGAGTCTGCAATTGCAACAATTGCGCGCGGGTCGTGGCCAGCTGCTGCACCAGGCTCTGTGTCTGCTGTATCAATTGCGCCACGGATGCCGCATCGATGACCGCAAATTGCGCGTGAGCGCGAGCGCAGAACAACAATAAACCGCACAATGTCAGGGGCAGCAGCTGCGTCAGGCGCATTGAGAGCTCTCCTCTGTCGTGGTGTCGGTGCCGCCGGACTGCCCGCGCAGAAACAAGGGCAGCCAGTGATTCGGATCCTGGCTGCTGGCCGCAATCAGCCTACGCATGCGCTCCAGCTGGTCTCGCCGTCCCGAAATGACGTTCAGTTCCTGGTCGAACCCTTTGAGATCGAGCTGGCACACCACGCTGTGATGACCCTGCTTGAGCAGGAATTTGCGTGATCCTGGCTCGAGGCGTTCGCGGATGAGGCGGAATTCGCGCTCGCTCAGACCGAATCCATCCATGTATTCCTGCGCTGCGGCTTCGGCATTGGGGAAGAACACCTTGGTCGGCGTCTGTTCGATGATCGTGCGACTGATCGAGCTCTGCAGCACGTCGCCGGGACTCTGCGTCGCCAGACACATGACGCCGTTGAGCTTGCGCCAAGTCTTGGGGCCGTCCTTGGCGAAGCTTTCGAAGGCCGGATCAGCCAGCAGGCGCCAGAACTCGTCCATCCAACACACGAGCTTGCGGCCATCGAGCAACTCGCGCACCAGATGGAACAGATAGAGCGTCACCGGCGCGCGCAGCAGCTCATGCTCTATGAAGTCGGTGACATCGAAGCCTACGGTCGGAGCCCGCGACAGCCGTGCCAGCACTTTGTCTTCCGCATTGTCGAACACCCAGGCATAGTCACCGCCACTACCGGCGCACCAGCGGCTCAGGCGCGCGTGGATACCCTCCGGATCGGTGGGATCGAGAAATTCGATCAGCCTGGACAACCGCCGCAGTGGAGCATCGAGTGCCAGCGTGCCTCGCAGCGCCTGGTCCATGTCCTGTTGCTGGCGCACCGTCAGCGGTCGGCCATCACCCGACCGCACCAGCACCCCTAGCCAGGTCTTCAGGAACTCGACATGCCGTGCAAGCGGCGGCAGTTGCAGCGGATTGAATCCGGTGGCCGAGCCGCCCTGCAGTCCCAGGTATTCGCCATTCATGGCGCGAACAAGAATTTCGAGGCCGTGGTCCTTGTCAAACACGATCTGTGTCACGCCGCGTTGCTCGAGCGTCGCCAGCAGGAAGCCGATGAACACCGTCTTGCCGGAGCCGGTGGGTCCACAGATAAAGGTATGACCGGTATCGCGCCGGCTGCCGCCGTCCCGATCGCGCGGGTCACTCGCATGCAGTGAGAAGTGATAGCCCGAGCGGGCGTTGGTCAGAAAGAGCGCCAGCGACTCGCCCCAGTGATTACCGAAGCGCCGTCCTGAGGGGTGGGTATGGAAGCCGGACATGGCCGCGAAATTGCGTGACGAGATCGGCGCCTTGCGTGGGCGCAGCGGGAAATTCCCCGGCAGCTGAGCCCAGAAGGCCGCTTCCAGCGCCAGGTCTTCGCGTGCGACCGTCATACCTGTATCCGCCAGCAGACTGCGCGCAGACGCAATATGGTCATGTAGCGTCTGCAGCCGGTCCGCAGCCAGGCCGCCCTCGGCTGCCGGTTGCGGTTCCGCCAGCACCTGCAGCGACAGGTGGTGTTCGCCCATGACGAACTCATTGCTGGTGAGCGCATCGA
Organism: Steroidobacteraceae bacterium; assembly: GCA_049584935.1. GTDB lineage: Bacteria > Pseudomonadota > Gammaproteobacteria > Steroidobacterales > Steroidobacteraceae > FEN-1191. The sequence goes on along the minus strand of JBAUYT010000146.1, from coordinate 24,067 downwards.
GAGCCAGTTGCAATTCGCGCGCCTGCGACACGGCGAAATCGCCTGCATTGGTGAGCCGGTTCATCTGCCGCTGCAGCAGCCCCTGGCCGGCCGGCTTCGACAGAAAGGCGAAAGACTGGGTAAGCACAAAAGCGAACGGGGCCGACAGCAGGGCGTTGTACATGCCCACGAGCGTCGGCGTCGGATACTCTCTGATGCCGAGCATTGCCCCGACGCGGGTGGCATGCGGTGTGCGGTACTCGATTACCTCCCGCCCGAACAGCAGCCGGGAAGAGGCCAGCGCCTGGTTGAGCGGCCCTCGCGGCAGGGGCACCCGCTGCCACTCACCATTGATCAGGAAGGCGAGCAATTCGAGCACCGCGGAGTATCGGACCGCTCCGAGCTGATAAATGCCCAGCGGTTGCGGCTCGTAGCGCGCCAGCGAGGCACATACAGTCTGTAACAGCCGCGAGCAGGTCTCGAGCGCCGACTCCGCAACCGCTTGCGAGATGCGTCGGCGGTGCCGATTGAGCAGCGCTTCGAGCGCCCCGCCGGCTACCCCGGCCGCCGGCCGGTACACGATAGCCAGGTAGATCTCGTTGACCATGAGCACCTCGCCCGCCAGGCGCTGGTAGTAGCGGTCGCGCAGTGCGGCGCTGAATCCAGGCTCTCCCGCACAGGGACGCTGCAGCGCTTCTCGCCGCCGCACGACATGGCTCCAGAGCGCAAGGTTGGGACTGGCGAGATTGCGCCAGAGCAGATTCAGCCGCTCGTGCCAGCTATTGAGCTGCTCGTCGTCCGCACTCTCGAAGCTTGCACCGCCGCAGCGAAGCACCTGCACGTAGTCGCCGAGGGTGGTGCGAACCACGTGATTGTCGATCTGCGCCGTATACGGTACATGGTCGACCGTCAACAGCTCGCGTGCGAGCGGTCTGGTGTCGGGGCCTGCCACGTCAGCGCTCCGCCCCAGTCGACCAGAGCTGGATCTGGTCGGCGCTGAGCGCACGGCGCCGCTGTCCAGGCACCGATAGCGACAGCGGGCTGTAGCTGCAGCAACGCCAGAGACTATGATTGGCCAATAGCGATGGCAGCCGCGTCCGTGCCCACAGCAGCGCCAGATCGAAAAACCTCGGGTCCCGCAGACACAGCAGTGCGCAGAGCGCATGCGCTGGCAGACACAGCAGGAGGGCCAGCAGGTTTCGCGACAGCAGAAAAAGCTCCATCGTCGCCACCAGGTTGGCCAGCAGCGCCGAATAGGTGACACCCCACCGCATCGGCGGCCGCGTTGCCCCGACAAACAGCAGATCGCTGATCAGACCGCCGTTGCGCGCGCTCATACTCCGAACATCCCGCGCACCCAGCTGACGATCTGCGGCGCCCCGAACGCGATGGCGATTCCGAGGATGGCGCCAAGGCACCATCCCCAGGACATTCGGTTTGCCATCGCCATGGCCCCCAGCGCCATGACGAGGATGACCGCAATCGGCGTCAGCCACGCCAACAGGTTGCTCTGCAGAGCTGTGGCACCGGTCATGAACGGCGATGCCTGGGCCTGCAGCAGTTCCGGTAGCGGCAACGCCAGCGCGAGGAAGACGACCCGAGACCTGATGCGCATCGGTGGGGCCTCAGGCCACGCTCGAGAGTGAAGCCCGTCCCGCGGCCTCATCGCGCCGCTGGTCGAGTTCCTCGCGCTTCATGCGTCCCGGGGCGCCAAAGCGGAATCCTTCAACGATGAATGAGTAGTCGTACTGCCGCTCGCCCTGCTGATCAGTCCAGTTGCTGGCACGAACGCGCGCGTCGATGATGAGTTGATCGCCTTTGCGGGCGTTACGCACAATGGCTTCGCCGAGGGCGCCGAAGGCGACCAGCCACAGGCTGGTCGTGACCTCACGCGCCGCGCCGTCCTCATCCTTGCCCGCGTAGTCGTTGCCGATGAGGCAGAAGCGCGTATAGCTGGTATCGCCCTTCTCCACCAGTTCGGGGTTCTTTGCCAGGTTACCGACTGCGGTGAGTTGAAAGCTATTCATTGAAAACTCCTTGAGACTATGGATGTGTCGATTGCGAACCGAGTGCAGCCAGTCTAGGGATTGCGGCGCGCTGCCGAAGCGCCGGGAATCGCCTCTGTTCGTGTAGAAATTCGGGGGTTCGCCGCCGCCGCCCTTGGTGTATCGTCTGGGCAGCAGCGCTGGAGCACCGCCCATGTCCACCTCCCACCGCCAGTCCGAACCCGGTACGATGGAAGAATGCGTCGATCAACTCGACGGCCTGATGGAGCAGCTCGAACGCTATCCGGCGCCGCTGCTGGCGTTCGCCCTGCGAGCGCACCTCGCCAGCCTGTTGCGCGCCTTGGTCGAAGGACAGGTGTGGTCGCGCGAGCAGGTGCGCCAGTTCGTGGTGGAGCTGGAACAGGAGGCACTCGGTGTCGGCTAGCGCCTTCGAACGCACCGTCATCCCGTCCACGCGTGATCTCGGGGACGGTTTCGAGATCCGGCGTGCGCTGCCGAGTTCCGCTTGCCGCGCCATCGGACCATTCGTCTTTTTCGATCAGTTTGGGCCCAAGGTTTTTCGCCCGGGCGACGGTCTCGACGTTCGTCCCCACCCGCACATCGGGCTGGCAACCGTCACTTACCTGTTCGACGGTGAGATCGTGCATCGGGACAGTCTCGGCAATGCGCAGGTCATTCGTCCCGGCGAGGTGAACTGGATGACTGCGGGTCGCGGCATCGTGCATTCGGAGCGCACCGCAAGCAGTACGCGCAGCGCCGAATCAACGCTGGCGGGCATTCAAAGCTGGGTAGCACTACCGCAAAACGAAGAGCAATGTTCCCCCAACTTCGTTCATCACAGCGCCCGCAATCTGCCGCTGCTGCAGAATGCCGGCCGCCGCCTGCGGCTCATAGCCGGCACCCTGTTCGGCGAACGCGCTGCGGTCGCCACCCTGTCCCCCATGGCCTACGCCGATGCCGAGCTCGACACGGGCGCGGAACTCGAATTCGGCGACGAGTTCGAGCAGGCCGCCATCTACGTCGTCGATGGCAGCATCGAAGCCGGCAACGAGCACTTCGGCGCTGCGCGGCTGTTACTGCCGCGGTCGGGCGAGCGCGTACGGCTGCGCGCCGGTCGACCCTCACGACTGATGTTGATGGCCGGTGCGCCGCTCGAGGGTCCGCGCTATCTCTGGTGGAACTTCGTCTCGAGCTCGCGCGAGCGCCTCAAGCAAGCCCGGAGCGATTGGCAGCAGGGGCGTTTCGGCCTGATTCCCGGAGATGCGGCTGAGTTCATTCCTCTGCCGCCCGATCCGCCGGCGTTTGAGCCAGCGTCGTCACCTCAGCCCAGTCCTGCTTAATTTCTCAATACATTCCGCTGCTTACGTGATATTCATCAGTTTTGTCTCACGTGATCACCAGCGTGCTCAGGCGTGCGACGTTCGTCACGGCATCTGTGCCCCAATCGGCTAGGGTTACGGCAGTGAGCACATACGTCCATTTCTATGATTCCAAGACCGGGCTTTTTTCCGGCGCGTCGATTCATACGAACCTGACCGCACCCAAGGCGGTAAAGAGTTTCATCAGCGAGCACACGCCCGAAGGCCAGGGCGCGTACATCGGCTATGTCGATCCCCTATCGCAGAAAATAGATATTCAAACCATGCAACTGGTCGACTATCAGCCGCCGCAGCCATCACCGCGCCATGAGTGGAATCCCACCACCAAGCGCTGGCAGCGTCAGATGGCGCTCAAGCGCTCCGACGCATTGGCGCGGATTGCCGAACTCGAAAAGGGACAGCATCGGAGTGTGCGTGAAACGCTGATACGCGCCTGTCACGCGGTCGACGCCCTCAAGGAAGCGCTGCCGGCGCAGACGCAGCAGCAGGTACGGGAGTCGGTGGACGGCATGTACGCTGCGCTGTCGCGCCTCGAGGCCCTCGAGACCGAGCTGACACGGCTGCGCTCCGAGCTCTAGGCTGCCGGCTTTACTCGACGAACAGATCCGGGATCAGGTTGCGGGTGCCCGGCTCGACCGCGTAGCGGTCGAGGTCGGTAATGCCGTGCTCGGCCAGTACGGCCTCGTCGATGAAAAAGTTGCCGCTGACCCTGCGACTGTCGCTGGTCAGGATCAGCCATGCGGCATCGGCCAGGATCTCGGGCGTGCGTGCGCGCCGCGGGTCCACCCCCGGAATCATCTGCAGCGCGGCAGTCGCAATCACGGTGCGCGGCCACAGACTGTTGACCGCGATTCCGGCGCCACGGAATTCCTCCGCGTGCCCCAGCGTACATAGGCTCATGCCGTACTTCGCCAGGGTGTAGGCCACGTGAGGCGCAAACCAGCCCGGCTCGAGCGCGGGCGGCGGTGACAGTGTCAACACGTGCGGATTGCCGCCGGCCTCGGCGCTGCGCAACAGCGCCGGCAGGCATGCCTGAGTGCAGAGAAAGGTGCCGCGCACATTGACGCCGAACATGAGGTCGAAGCGTTTCATCGGCGTCTGCGGCGTGGAAGTCAGGCTGATGGCGCTGGCGTTGTTGATCAGGATGTCGATTCCACCGAAGCGGTCGAGCGCCGAGCGTACCGCAGCAGCTACGGCGGCTTCATTGCGTATATCGGTCTGAATTACGTGCGCCTCTCCGCCGGCGGCCTCGATCTGCGCCGCCGCAGACTGCAACGTCCCGGGAAGTTTCGGATTCGGCACCACCGTCTTGGCCACCAGCACGATGCGCGCCCCATCGCGCGCCGCGCGCGTTGCGATGGCCAGACCGATGCCACGGGACGCACCGGTCACGAACAGTGTTTTGCCTGCCAAACTGCGCGAGCTCGCCATCAGCCGCGCCCCGTGTCCGGCTTGCGCCTCTGCAGAAATGCCTGCAGAGCTGCCCGTGCCTCGGGACTCTGCAGGCGCTCCAGGAACGCCGCGCTCTCGATCTGCATCGCACGTTCGATCGCCTCTCGACTGCCGGCCCGCATCAGCCGCTTGCTGTCTCGTACCGCGGTGGGTGAAAGCGCATTGAACCGCTTGGCCATGCGGCGCGCATGCGCCAGTAGATCGTTCGACGGCAGAGCGGCCGTGGCCAGTCCGAGTTCGACCGCCTCCGCTGCACCGATCGGCTCGCCGAGCAGCAGTGCTTGCGACGCACGCGCATGACCTATGCGTTGTGGCAGCAGCAGGCTGGAGCCGAATTCCGGTACCAGGCCCAGTGCCACGAACGGCAGCAGCAGCTGCGCCTGGTCGCTGAGGTATACGAGGTCACAATGCAGCAGCATGGTGGCACCTATTCCCACCGCGGTGCCGGTGACCGCCGCGATGATGGGCTTGTCGCAATTCAGCAGCGCCTGCATGAATGCCGTGACCGCCGACCCTGCGCCTGTGGCCCCTGCCTGCAGAAAGTCCTCGAGGTCATTTCCCGCGGTGAAGATGCCGGGCTGGCCTGTGATCAGCAGCGCCCGCACCATCGCGTCTGCATCTGCCGCGGCGATCGCTGCAGTCATATCGCGATACATGGCCTGCGTCAGCGCATTCTTCTTCTCCGGCCGCGCAATCTCGATGGTCGTGATCCCGTCCAGCGTGACAGTCTTGATTGCCATCCCCGCCCCTCTCGAGCCGCCGTGACCGGTCAGCCAATGTATTCGCGTGTGACTCGGCGGCCTATACCGGTGAATAGCTGGTATGTGGCCGTGGATGCTTTTTCGGCAATTACGGCCGCGGGCAGTTCCGGCCCCCAGAGCACGGCCTCGTCGCCCACCGCTATACCGCCACAGTCCGTGACGTCGATGGTAATGGAATCCATCGACACGCGTCCCACCAGCGCCACCGTAGCACCGTTGATCCAGACCGGGGTGCCGTTCGGGACGTGCCGTGGATAGCCGTCGGCATAGCCGATACCAAGCGTGGCGATGCGGCTGGCGCGGGTGGCCGTCCAGCAACCGTCATATCCGACTGAATCCCCTGCTGGAATCGCGCGCACCGCCAGCACCCGGGCCCGCAGCTGCATGACCGGCTTGAGCGGCAACGGGTGGGCGGCGGCCAGCGGGTTGTCGCCATATAGCATGATGCCGGGGCGAACCCAGCCCGATCGCAGTGCTGGCCTGGCGATGAGAGTGGCCGAGTTGGCGACGCTCACCTCTCGGCCGGCGTCCACGGCATGGCTTTGGCCGAAGACCGCCAGTTGCCGTGCCATCACCGGGGCATCCATATCCCGCGTGCTGCTGAAATGTGTCATGTGCACCAGTTCGGTTATGCCGGAGAGCGCCGACAGCTGTCGATCGGCCTCAATGAAGGCCAGCGCATCCAGTCCCAGCCGATGCATGCCGCTGTCGAGCTTGAGCCAGACGCGCAATGGCTGCGCGCGCGCGGCCTGGGCGATGCCCGCCACCGAATCGGCATCATGCGCGGTGACGTCGATCTGCAATCGCGAGCAGAGCGCGTATTCCTCCGGGTCGAGCAGCGTCGGCAGCAACAGAATGCGCTGTCCGATGCCCGACTCACGCAGCTCGAGTGCCTCATCAAGGCGGGCGACGGCAAAGCCGTTCGCGCCAGCGAGTGCACGCGCGGCGGCAACGGCGCCGTGGCCGTAGGCATCGGCCTTGAGCATGGCCATGACGCGGCACTGTGCACACAGCCCGCGTACCACGGAGAGATTGTGAGTCAGCGCCGCCAGATTGATCAGCGCTCGGGCAGTGTTGCGCATGACGAGGCCCGTGCTCAGTCGCGATGCGAGACAGTGAACATCAGATCGAAGGTACGGCCGGGCTCGGGCTCGAAAAAGCGCATGTTGGTCTCGTTGACGATCACCGAGCCGACATAAGCGCGGTTACCGATGTTGTCGATGCGCGCGAATTCGCTGAAATGCCATCCGGGCGTCTGCTGCTCGAGGCCGAAGCGGATATTCGCAATCGTATAGGCGGAGGCAGCCTCGCTGTTACGGTCATCGGCAAAGATCTGGGCGCGGCTCACGATCTCGAGCGTGGCCGTGAAACCGCGCGGCGTATAGCCCCAGGTGAGCGCTGCATACAGCTGATCCTCGGGTACCGCCGGCAGGTGGTTGCCAGCCGGGATGACGATGTCATGACACGGAGCGCCGGCGCAGCTCTCATAAGGCTGCAAGGTGACTGCGCTGATATAGGTGTAGGCCAGACGCGAGCTGAATCCTGCGCCGAGCAGCGCATCGACGGCCGCCTCGGTGCCCTTGCGCTCGGTCTGGCCGATGTTTTCGTTCACCGAGCGCCCGGCCGCGTTGGCCTGCACCGCCAGCTCGTCCTGCGTCTGCACGTAGAAAGCAGCGAGGTCCGCATGCAGCTGCCGATTGCCGGCCTTCACTCCGGCCTCGTAGTTGTCGCTGCGCGCGGGCTTGAGGCCGAGGTTGAGTCCGGGGAGACTACCGTCGACCGAGCGGTACGCCAGGTCGTTGAGCGTCGGTGTCTCGAAGCCGCGGCCGTAGGAACCGTACAGGTGAAGCAGCGGCGCGGCACGGAACACGATGCCGGCGACGGGATTGGTTGCGGCGTAGCGCACGCCGCTGTTGGGATTGCCGGCCACCGGCATCAGATTCAAGTCACCGACTTCGACTACGCTGTTGCGCACCCCTGCAATGGCGCGCCAGCGGTCGATCGGGTCCCATTGCACCTGCAGGTATTCGTCGGCGTCGTAGACCCGGTTGTTCTCGAGCCGGCGCAGCACGCCTTCGACGCCACGCTCAGTGCCAATAAAGTTGGTGAAACCCTTGCGGTGCTCCTCGAGATTGTCGTAGCTCACGCCGGCGGTCCATTGCAGCGGACCGCCGAGCAGTTCGCGCCGGTCGGTCAGGTGCACATCGGTGCCGGCATAGAAGCGGTTCAGATTGATGACGCCGCCGGGGTTATTGGCAGAGCCCTCGGTCGAGGCCGGGATGGCCTGGAACTGTGTGGTGGCGCGGTCACCTCCATAGACCATGGCCTGCAGCGTGTCGCTGCTCGAGAGCTCGCGCTCGTAGATGGCCCCGGCCTGCTCTTGGTCGAGGGACTTGCGGCTGTCGTAGGCAATGGCGTTGACGCCCGCCTGGGTTGGATCGGCGGCCAGCTGCGCGGCCGTCAGACCCAGCGGGTCCTGGTTGGAGGGGGTCGTGATGGCGTTGGCGATCAGCGTCAGCGTGGAAGCATCGTCCAGCGTATAGCGCACCTTGCCGTTCAGAAGATTGCGTTCGGCCTCGCTGTGGTCGCGGTAACCGTCCGTCTTGAAGTGCGATGCGTCGAGCACGTAGTTGACGTTGCCCTGATCGCCATCGGCCTTGAGCGCGTAGCGCTGCGTCCCCAGGCTGCCGGCCTCGACAGTGCCCGTGAGCCCGAAGCCGGGCTTGCCGTCCTCGGTGAAGATCGATATGACACCGCCGGAGGAGTTGCCATAGAGAGCCGAGAAGGGACCACGCAGCACTTCGATGTCCTGCGCCGAACCGAGATCGAACTGCGAGAACTGCCCCTGGCCATCGGGCATCGTGCCCGGAATGCCGTCGGAATACAGGCGCACGCCGCGCACCCCGAACTGCGAGCGTGCACCGAAACCGCGCACTGAGATCTGCAGGTCCTGGGCATAGTTTTGCCGGTTCTGCACCGAGAGCCCTGGGATGGTATCCAGGGTCTCCGACATGTTTATCTGCATCTGGCCCTGTGTCAGCTCGCGCTGGTCGACACGATCGATCGACACCGGCAGTTCCTCGCTCGATTCCGCTGATCGAGTGGCAGTCACCACGATGGTCGCGAGTTCGTCGCTGTCGGCAGCCGGCGCCTGCCCAGCGGCGCCGAGCAATGCGACCCCCAGCAGCAGCAGCCTGGGCATTGGCGCTGTCAGCGGTGACGAACGGTCGAAGAGATGAGGAGCGCCCCTGTCAGCATAGGCGCGAACGCATTCGAGTGTCATCGTGGGCAATAATAGCAGCACCTGTGTCTCCGATCTGGCATCCATTCACCCAGCATGCGCTCGAGCCGCCGCCGCGCCGGCTCATCGGTGCCGAGGGCGCATGGCTCAAGGCCGATGATGGGCGTGGCATCCTCGATGCAATTTCCTCCTGGTGGGTGATCACGCACGGGCACCGGCACCCACGCATCGTGGCGGCGATCCGCGAGCAGGCGGCCCGTCTCGACCAGGTCATCTTCGCCGAATTCACGCACCAGCCGGCGGAGCGCCTGGCCGCGGGCCTGATTGCCATCGCGCCGCGCGGACTCTCGCATGTTTTCTTCTCGGATAGCGGCTCGACCAGCGTCGAGGTCGCCATCAAGATGGCGCTCGGGTTCTGGCGTCACACCGGACGCGCGCGAACACGGATCATCGTCCTGGAGCACAGCTACCACGGCGATACCGTCGGCACCATGTCCGTGGGAGCGCGCGGTCCGTTCAACGAAGCCTATGAGCCGTTGCTGTTCGACGTTGGGCGCATCCCCTTCCCTCACGCCGGCCGCGAAGCTGAAACACTGGCGGCTCTCGAGCGTCTATGCCGTACGGACGATACGGCCGCGCTGCTGGTGGAGCCGCTGATTCTCGGCGCCGGCGGCATGCTGATGTACCCGCCCGCGGTGCTGGCCGAGATGCGGCGAATCTGCGCGGCGCACGAGGTGCTGTTCATTGCCGACGAGGTCATGACCGGCTGGGGCCGAACCGGCACGCGCTTCGCCTGCGAACAGGCCGGTGTGACCCCTGATATTGTCTGCTACTCCAAGGGGCTGACGGGCGGCTCAGTGCCGCTTGCAGTAACCCTGTGCGGACCGGCCGTGTATCAAGCGCACTATTCGAGCGACCGGCGGCGGATGCTGTTCCACTCGAGCTCCTTTACTGCCAACCCGATCGCCTGCGCCGCGGCGCTCGCCAACCTCGACGTCTGGCAGCACGAGCCGGTGTTGGAGCGGATTCGCACGCTCAGCGATCTGCAGCGGCACGAGCTCGAGGCCTTCCGGGACGACGCGCGCTTCAGCGCCGTCCGTCAGCTCGGCACAATCACGGCCATGGAAGTCGGCACCGGAGACAGCGGCTATCTGGCGCAGATCGGACCGCGTCTGCGCGCACAACTGCGCGACAGCGGCGTGCTGCTGCGGCCGCTCGGCAACACTCTCTACGTCATGCCGCCCTACTGCATCAGCGCGGCGGAACTGCAGCTGGTCTATGCAGCGATCCGCAGCGCGGTCGAAGCGCTGGACGTGAAGCCGCGGACCGGTGCGTGAGGCGTTCAGCCAGATTGCTGCTCGGCAGTAGCGGCCGCTAGCGCGTACGGCAGCACTTCGAGGATTTCGCCGGCGTTGAGTCGCTGCTGTGTGCGCCGCCAGAACGCCGGCTCGAACAGCTCCCGGTGCGCCCGCATGAATGCCACACGCTGCGCACCCGTCATGCCGAGAAAGTTCGGAAATGTCTCCGGGAAAACGTCCTTGTCGCCGACGTAGAACCACGGCTCGGCGCTCATCTCGTCCTCTTCGCAGCTCGCGGTCGGCAAGTCGCGGAAGCTACAGTCGGTCAGCCGGCAAAGCTCGTCGTAGTCGTAGAAGATGACGCGGCCATGACGTGTTACGCCGAAGTTCTTGAGCAGCAGGTCGCCCGGAAAGACGTTGGTGTGCGCCAGGTCCCGTATCGCCTGACCGTAATCCAGTACCGCCCGCACGGCGTCGGCCTGCTCGGCGGAGCGCAGGTACAGGTTCAGCGGCACCAGCCGGCGTTCGATGTACAGATGATCGAAGATCAGATCCGCACCTTCGACGTGAACGCTGTCGGCCGCCTCGGCCAGCAACTCCTCGAGCAGCGGCGCGGAGAAGCGCGCCAGCGGAAAACGCAGGCGACGAAATTCCTGAGCATCGATCAGGCGGCCGGCCCGGTCGTGACGAAACACGAACGCGTACTTGGCAATGACTTCCTTCTTCCAGACGTCCTTGACCGCGGGGATGTGCTCGCGGATGACCTTGAACACGACGTCGAACGACGGCAGCGTAAAGCAGATCATGACCAGGCCGCGCTCGCCCGGAGCCGGTACGAATTCATCGCCACTGTGCTGCAGGTGACGCATCAGATTGCGGTAACGCTCGGTCTTGCCCTGTTTGGCGCGCCCCAGCACTGTGAATAGTTCGCCGGGTGGCTTGCGCAGCATCAGCTGCTTCAGGAACGCCACCGCCTCCGCCACTCGCTCCAGATCGACATGGAAGTAGGAGCGCGCAATGCCGAACAGGATGCTGAGCTCGTCCTCCCCGACGATGGTGGCGTCGACCTCGATGCCGTTCGGCCCGTGTCGCAACGCCAGCGCCAGCGGCAGAGTCTGGGTACCGGCCAGCACACGCCCGACGACGTAGGCGCGCGTCGCCTGGTAGAAGGTGGCGTCGATGATCTCGATGCCATGCGCCTCTGCCGCCACTTCACGCCGGCGCAGGGCCTGCTCGATCGTTTGCGCCACCGCCTGTGCACAAGCCTCAAGCTGGTACCAGTCGCCGCCGCCGAGCGGCCGCTCGGACAACAGCCGCCGTAACAGCTCCGGCATAGAGCCACCGCGCTCGTACCGGTGCGTCTCGGTGTGATGATCCTGTGCCGAAGCCAGCGGGTCCAGGTCGGTGGCAATGAATTCGACATCGCCGGCCGCCCCCACGGTCCCGAACAGCTTGCGGGTGACCGAGTTGAAATAGGTCTTGCAGAACTCGCTGTCGGGCAGGCCGTCGAGCAGGTTGGCAAAGTGCCGCTTGACCTCGATCCAGACGTCGCGCCGCCGTGCATCCTGGCCGAGCGCCCGTTCCAGCGCCTTGATGGTCTCGCGCACACATTGCTCATAGAGATCGATGCGCTCGACCGCATCCTCCTGGGCCGCGCGCCAGTCGCGCGCCACGAACCGTTGCGGTGCGCGGCGCGTGATGGCGCGAAAGCGCGCGTTGTAGTGCAGAAAGGCCTCGATGACCTGCTGCGCACAGCGCACCGCGTACAGCGCCGACTCGAATGCCGAGGCGATCTCGCCCGCCTGCATGCGCAGGCGCCGCGACACGCTAAGCTCGTCGCCTGCCTGCGGTTGCGGTGCCTCGAGCAACATGCGTGGCCTGATCAGGCCGAGCGGAACTGCTGCTCTTCGGTGCTGCCGTGCAGGGCGCCGAGCGAGGAGCTATTACTGGTAATCGCCTGCGTGACCGCGTCGAAGTAACCCGCGCCAACCTCGCGCTGGTGCCGGGTGGCAGTATAGCCGGCCGATTCGGCCGCGAACTCCGCCTGCTGCAGCGTCACGTACGCTGTCATCTGGGTGGCCTTGTAGCCGCGCGCCAGGTCGAACATGGCGTAGTTGAGCGCATGGAAACCCGCCAGCGTGATGAACTGGAACTTGTAGCCCATGGCGCCGAGTTCACGCTGAAATTTCGCGATCGTGGCATCGTCGAGCTTGCGCTTCCAGTTGAACGATGGCGAGCAGTTGTAGGCCAGGCGCTTGTCCGGATACTCGCGATGAATGGCTTCAGCGAAGTGCCGCGCCTCCTCGAGATCGGGCTTGCCGGTCTCGCACCAGAGCAGGTCCGCGTAAGGTGCATATGCCAGTCCGCGTGCAATCGCCTGGTCGAGTCCCGCGCGCACGTAGTAGAACCCTTCGGCCGTACGCTCCTTCGAGCGGTCGATGAAGGCGTCGTCGCGTTCGTCAACATCTGAAGTCAGCAGGTTGGCCGACTCGGCATCGGTTCGCGCCACCAGCACGGTCGGAACGTTGCAGACGTCCGCCGCCAGGCGTGCCGCCTGCAGCTTCTGGATACCTTCCTGTGTTGGCACCAGCACCTTGCCGCCCATATGCCCGCATTTCTTGGCCGAAGACAGCTGATCCTCGAAGTGCACACCCGCAGCCCCGGCCTCGATCATGCCCTTCATGAGCTCGAAGGCATTGAGTACGCCGCCGAATCCGGCTTCGGCATCGGCCACGATCGGCTTGAACCAGTCGATCGAATCATCGCCCTCGGCGTGATGGATCTGATCGGCACGCCGCAGCGCATTGTTGATGGCGCGCACCACGGCGGGCACCGAGTCCGCCGGGTAGAGCGACTGATCCGGGTACATCTGCCCGGCGAGGTTGGCGTCGCCCGCTACCTGCCAGCCGGACAGGTAAATGGCATCGAGCCCCGCCTTCACCTGTTGCAGCGCCTGGTTTCCGGTCAGCGCACCGAGGGCATTGACGAACGGCTTTTCGTTGATATAGCGCCAGAGTTTCTCGGCCGTCAGACGAGCGATCGAATACTCCACCGGCACCGTGCCACGCAGCCGCACGACATCCTCTGCGCTGTAGTCGCGCCGGACACCGCGCCAACGCGGGCTCTCGCGCCAGTAACTGCGCAGGTCCTGGGGCGTGGGAAGGGCTCTCGGTGCATTCATCGTGGGTCTCTCCGGCTAGCCGCTACGACAACAGCTCGTAGGCGGGGGTGGTCATGAATTCTTCGAATTGCTCGTCGGTGACCAGGCCTGCAAACAGGCGCGTGGCACTCGGGAACACTCCCGAGAGCGTGCGCTCGCTGCCTACCTCGTCATGAATGCGCTCGAGTTCCTGGGTCAGCAGCGCATCGAAGCGTTGCGGCGTCAGCACCCAGCCCTGCGCCGTGCTGGCGCCGTGGCGCAGCCATTGCCACAGTTGCGCGCGGCAGATTTCGGCGGTGGCCGCGTCCTCGACCTGGTGATAGAGCGCAACGTTGCCGTTGCCTCCGAGCCAGCTCTCCAGGTACTGCACGCCGATACGGATGTTCAGGCGTATACCCGCCTCGGTGATGGTGCCGGCCGGCACACGCAGCAGATCAGCTGCCGCAATGGCGGGGCTCCACATCCCGGACTTCCCGATGGCGCCGTTGGCACGGTGCGTGGCTGTCGCCTCGAATGCCTGCCGCGCAATCGGGGCCAGCACCGGATAGGCAATCCAGCTGCCATCGAGCCCGGCTTCCGCTTCGCGCAACTTGTCCGCGTGCACGCGTACCATCGCTGCAGCGTTAGCAGCCGGCTCCGAGTGAATCGTCTGCTGTGCCGCCATTCCGCCGATCGCAAGCGCGCCGCGACGGCGGCAGGTCTGGATCAGCAGCCGCTCATAATCCTTGAGCAGTGCGCAATCCATGGGCAGCTGCGCGCGGTCGGGCAGCACCCATTGGGGGCGATTGCGCAGCTTTTTGATGAAGCTGAAGATGTAATCCCAGCGGCCGGTGCTGAGTCCGGCGGCATGTTCGCGCAGCTCGAACAGGATCTCATCCATCTCGAACGCGGCCGTCACCGTCTCGATCAGAACCGTAGCCTTGACGCAGCCGCGCGCGAGGCCGAGCTGCTCCTGCGCTGCCAGAATGACATCGTTCCACAGGCGCGCTTCTTCGCGGCCTTCCAGCTTCGGCAGATAGAAGTACGGCGCGCTGCCGTTGGAAGCCAGGATTTCGTGGTTGGCACAGAGGTAGACCGCAAAGTCGAACAGCGCCGCCGACATCGGCTCGCCGTCGATTCGTACATGCTTCTCCGTCAAGTGCCAGCCGCGCGGGCGCACGATCAGCGTGGGGCCGCCGCCGTTCAGACGACAATTGCTGAGACGATAGTCCTTACCGCGGTCGGTGAGGCTGATGCGGCGCCGTATGGCATCCGCCAGGTTGATCTGGCCGCGCAGCAGGTTGCTCCAGGTCGGCGAGCAGGCGTCTTCGAAGTCCGCCATAACAGCCTGGACCGGCGCGTTCAGCGCGTTGATGAGGAACTTGCGCTCTGGCGGCCCCGCGATCTCGACGCGCCGGTCGCGCAGGTCCGCGGGAACCGGCTCGATGCGCCATTCGGCGCTGCGCACATGGGCCGATGTCGGGCAGAAGTCCGGCAGTTCACCGGCGTCGAAGGCCTGCTGTCGGCGCAGGCGTGCTGCCAACAGCTGCTGCCGGCGGAATTCGAAGCGGCCATGCAGATGCAACAGCAGCCCGAGTGTCGCGCTGTTCAACACCTCGGCCGCTCGCGGCTCGTGGCTTGGCGCAATTTCGAGCCGCGGCACGCTCGCGTCTGCCTCCGGATACCCGGTCGAAAATGATCCTCGCCGTGGTGACAAGACGGTGCTCATGCACGCGGAGCATAGCGAGCCAGGGGCGAGTATTTGACTTTAAAAACTTCACAGTGTTAATTTCACACCGTATGTCGAATTTACTGCGCAAAGGTCACTTTCTCGGCGCCAAGCTACGCAACATCCGCAAGCGCAATGCCCTGACGCTCGAGGAACTTTCAAGCCGCTGCGTGCAGACCGACGCGCACAATGCGCCGTCCGTGTCCTACCTGAGCATGATCGAGAGCGGCAAGCGCACCCCATCGCCCGAGTTGCTGAACCTGCTGGCGCAGGTGTTCCAGCGCGAGCCGGCGTGGTTCCTCGATGAGAGTTCGGACGTCGCCGAAGTCGCGCCTGCTGCGCGGCGGGGCGGCGCCGCGCGTATCCCGCTCGAGCCGGGATTCCTGTTCTCGAAGGAATTGCTGCAGTCGGCAATTCCGGAGCTGCTGACGCAGACCGGCACCAGCGGCCGGCAGTTTGCGCATCTGCTGATCCGCTCTCACCAGGAAATGTCTCGCAACGACTTCCCCGATCTCGAGCGCAGCGCCGAAAGCGTCGGCGAGCGGCGCTTCCCCCTGTCGGTGGACGAAATGCTGCAGCTAGCTGCGCGCTTCGGCCTGCAGTTGCGCTGGTTCGATCGCCGCCCGGCCCTGCTGCGGGACAAGGATCAGGAAGTGCGCAGCATCGTGCGTTCCTTCTTCGAGCCGCCCGGTACTGTCTATCTCAATCGCGCGCTGCGCGCTGAGCCCGCGCGCCTCAAGTTCGACCTCGCCACCCACATCGGCCACAAGGTGCTGCACGGCGGCGATGGCATGAAGTCGGCCCACGCCACCGGGGGCGAGATGGGCGGCAGCCCCGAGGGTAGCTCGGATGTCGCCGGCCTGCGTGCCCAGGACGTGCTGCACGCCTGGCGGGACTTCGAGTGCAGCTTCTTCGCGGGCGCGCTGCTGTGCCCGAAGATCCCGTTCCGTCGCTTCCTTGCGCGCGAGCGCTACCGTGTCGAGGGCGCCACCCGGCTGGATCTCACGCCGGCCGTGATCATGCGGCGCATGACCAAGGTGTCGCCCTACCCTTACTGGCATTTCTTCGATGCCTACCCGCCCGGTTACCTGCGCGCCGTCTATCGTGGCAACGGCATCCCGCTGCCGTGGGGCAACATGGCGCGAGTCTCCGATCCGTGTCCGCAGTGGGCGGTATTCCGCATGATTGGCGGTCACCAGAAGGAATCGGGCTCGCAGATTTCGGTGCTGCGGGACCAGGAGCGCTCGCTGCTGTACTGCTGTTATTCCATGCGCACACGGGACATGGCCGGCAACCCCCACGTGCTCTCGGTCGGCATTGATCTGGCGCCCGTGCTCGACGCCAACGGCGCCAGCTCGGGCGAGATCATTGCCAGCATCGCCGCCGAGAGTCTGCGACGCCGCAGCGATGCGCCCATGCCGCGTGCCGCCGCCAGTGCACTGCGTGCCGCGGCCGGCGTGCTGAACATCGCCTGGGTTGAAGAAGCGCTGCAGCACCCGGCACGCATCATCTGCCCGCGCAGCGCTCACTGTCCCCGACCGGATCGCTGCGAGGGTGCGGTACCCTCGCGCGCCCGGGAAATCACTGACATCCGTGACGAAATCCTGGGCGTCACGGCCGGCGCCAGGACCTGAGCCGGTGCGCTTCAAGGGCCGAACCGCCGCCGTGCTCGCCCGCTGCGCGCGACTGGCGGCGGGATTTTTGCTGCTGTGCGCCCCGGCGGCCGCATCCGCCGCAGCGCCGCCGGTACACGCACTTTGGGTATGGAATAGTGCGGCCGTGCTGCAGGCGCCGCAGGGCGCCGAGGCACTTCGCGATTTCTGTCGCGGCGCCGATATCAACGAAGTCTACGTCTCTGTCAGCGCCAACTACGGCGCACTCGAAGCACTGCAGCTGGCGCAACTGATCGGGCTGCTGCATGAAGCCAACGTGACGGTGCAGGCGCTGCTGTTCAGCACCACTGCCGACGAGCCGGGGGCACCGCGCACACGCCTGTTGGATCACGTGCAGGCGATACTGCAATTCAACCATGATCACGCGGTGCAGACCTTCGACGGCATTCAGTTGGATGTCGAGCCGCAGCAGCGGCCGGAGAACAAAGGAGCCGATAAGCTCGGGTTCCTTCCGGGACTGATCGAACCTACCGCGCAGTTCGCACATTGACCGATCGGCACCGGCTGATGCTCGAGGCGGACATACCGGCCAGGGTGCTCGAGGCCGACGTGGATCAGCGGCGCGCGCTGCTGCTCGCCGTGCCACGTCTGACCGTCATAATGGATGAACTCTCCTCCCCCGTCGATCGACTCGGCGCCGCGCAGGAAGCCGAGCAACTCGGGGCCAGCAGCCGACGCCTGCTCGACATGGCCTATGCGGGCGTGGATGCGTCGCGGCTCGCGCGCATGAGCTTTGCGCTACGTAGCGCCGACTACGGCACCAGGCTGCCGCAGATGTTGGCTGCGCTGGATCAGGCCAACAGCGGCGATCCGCATTACCTCGGCTGGGCCCTACGCTCCTACAAAGAGCAGCAACCGTAGGTTTAGACCGACGTCATCTGCTGAGAAGAGCCACTATAGCCGAGAGGCTTGCAGCGCCGACAATTTCCCTCATGCCCCGACGCCGCCATGGATGCTGCAGAAAGGCGACTGAAGATAGAGGAGGAATTTGTCATGAAGCTATTGGCGAGTCTGGTCGCCCTTGCCCCTTTCCTGCTGTCGGGCTGCATCAGCAGCAGCAGCCCGCCCCCGCCAGCGAAGACCACCGTGGTAGTGCCGTCCAATTCGACCACCACGGTGGTGTGCGCCGACGGCAGCAATCCGCCCTGTCAATAAAGGTCAGGGCTGCGTCGTCGCAGCGCGTGTGCGCCCGGCCGCGGCCGCCTGCGGCGGCGCGCGTACCTGGCGCCAGAGCTGCGCTGCGAACAGCACACCGCGGCTGTGAATATTGAAACCTCCCGCGGCCAACACCTCCGCCGCCCAGGTATTGCAGGTGTGCAGCGCCGAGTAGCGCTGCGAGGCGCGCAGGTACAGGCTGCCCCGGTACGGGCCGGGACCGTCGGATTGCAGCCTTCCGCCCTGTAGCTGCAATGTCTGAATCACCCGCTCGAGTGCAGCGGCCAGCCGGGCGTCGCTGAGTTCGAGCACCACCACCGAGTCCTGGCCGAAGGCCTGCGCCGGCGATCCTCGCAGCGCCGTCACCAGTATCAGACCGTCACCTGGCCACAGAGCACCCAGCAGCGCCGGTACACGGTGATGCGACTCGAGGTAGCGTCGATCTCCAAATCCGAACAGCAGGTAGCGGACTTCCGGGAATTGCGCGCGCAGCTCGGCGAGTGGTCCAGCGGCCCGGTCCGCCTCGATGCCGACATCGATATGCCAGCCTCGTCGCACTACGTACAGCCGTTCGTGCTCGCTCTCTGCCGAGATCGCCACGGGCGCGATTGCCATGGACCGCGATGCCACCGCGCGGCCGCCGGCACCCGTCGTGTGGGTGCAGGCAGCCAGCAGCACAGCGCCGGCAGCGATCGCGGCAGCGCGGCAGGGGCGCCGACCGCAGCGCGCGCGTCTCAACTGCGGCAGGCCAGCCGATAGCGCTGCGGCGACACACCGCAGCGCCTGCTGAAGACCGCGGTGAAATGGCTCTGGGTCGCAAACCCGACGCGCCCCGCCACTTCAATGCTCTCCTGAGGGGTACGCAGTAGATCCCTGGCGCGTTCGAGCCGGCGGCCGATGATGTATTGGTGCGGAGGCTGCCCGAGCGCACGCCGAAATCCGCGCGCGAAGCGGAAAGTACTGAGATTGGCGGCTGCGGCGATGGCATCGAGCGGCAGGTCCCCGCACAGGTGCGGGTCGATGTATTCGAGCGCCGCGCGCAGACGGCGGGTCGGAATGTCCAGGTGCTCGAGCGCCTCGCACTCGGCCAGCGTCGAATGCCGTCGCAGCAGCTGCAGCGCCAGCGCGTGCGTCATCGAGCGCGCGAATAGTCGACCGCAGATGCCGGGCTGCGCCAGCTCGTTCGCTCCACCCCGTTTCAGCGCGTCGAGAGCTGACACGGATTGGACAGATGCGCCACGATGAAATGCCGGTTGATCGGTGGCAGCTGCAATTGCCAGCTCGCGCGGTTGCTGAGGCGGTAGGCTTCGATGCCGGACCATCCGAGCGCACTGCTCGACAGATCGGGCGAGCGCGGCATGAGCTTCATCCAAACTTCGGGCCCCAGCTCCGAAGACGCCGTAACCCCTGTCCGTTGCATCGGATCAGCCTACTCTGGGCTGGCGCGCAGAGGCAAGCAGCCCGCTTGCTTCAGCGGGCCGCGAGCAGACGTCTGGCGCGTTTTTGCCGCGACTGTCGCAAACTTGCCGTTTTGATGCCGCGCCGGCGTACGCTGCTGGCGTCCCGACCGGCCGTTCTCTAGCCTGTGCGGGCAGACAGCAGGAGACAAGCCCCGATGAGTGACCGCCCGCTTCCCACCCAGGCCCGCGTGGTGATCATCGGCGGTGGCGTCATCGGCTGCTCCATCGCCTATCACCTGACCCGGTTAGGCTGGCGGGATGTGCTGCTGCTCGAGCGCAAGCAGCTGACTTGCGGTACCACCTGGCATGCCGCCGGATTGCTGACCACGCTGCGCGATACCATCACGCAGACTCGCCTCGCCAAGTACACGCAGGATCTCTACCGCGGGCTCGAAGCCGAGACCGGGCAGGCCACGGGAGTGATCTCCTGCGGTTCGATCCAGCTGGCGGCGACCCAGGACAAGGCCGAGGAAATGCGCCGCGGCGTCAACATCGCGCGCTCCTTCGGTGTCGAGGGGCACGAGATCTCGCCAGCCGAGGTGCAACGCCTGTGGCCGCTCGCGGACGTATCCGACCTGGCCGCGGCCTTCCACTTTCCGGGCGATGCGCGCGCCAATCCTGCCGATGTCACCCAGGCACTCGCCAGGGGTGCGCGCGCCGGCGGTGCCACGCTGCTCGAGCACACCCGCGTGACGGGCATTCGTCAAAATGACGGACGGGTCACGGGGGTCGATACCGAGCGCGGTCCGGTGGATGCCGAGATCGTCGTCAACTGCGCCGGCATGTGGGCACGGCAGGTGGGCGCGCTCGCCGGCGTCAACGTGCCGTTGCAGGCCGCCGAGCATTACTACCTGATCTCGGAACCGGTCGACGGCGTCCAGCCGCTGCTGCCGATCCTGCGAGACCCCTGCAACGGTGCCTACATCCGCGAGGAAGCCGGCAAGATCATGCTTGGGCTGTTCGAGCCGGTCGCAAAGCCGTGGGGACAGCACGGCATTCCCGAGGATTTCTGTTTCGGCGATATTCCGCCGGACTGGGAGCGGATGTACCCGCATATCGAGAAGGCCATGCGCCGCGTGCCGCTGCTCAACGACACCGGCATCAAGCTGCTGTTCTGCGGGCCCGAGTCGTTCACTCCCGATCACAACTACATCATGGGCGAGGCTCCCGAGCTGCGGAACTTCTTCGTTGCGGCCGGCTTCAATTCGCTTGGGATCCTGTCCGGGGGCGGCGCCGGCTTCGTCATGGCGCAGTGGATCGCCGACGGCCATGCGCCCATGGATGTCTGGTCGGTGGACATCCGCCGACTGCATGCCTGGCAGAACAACAGCCGCTACCTGCTCGACCGCACGGTCGAGTCGCTCGGCATCGGCTACCAGGATCATTGGCCGTTTCGCCAGTGGCAGAGCGCACGCGACGTCAAGAAAAGCATTCTGCACGATCGGCTGGCCGCCGCCGGCGCCTGCTTCGGCGAATCGGCCGGCTGGGAACGTCCCAACTGGTACGCAGTGGAGGGTCAGAAGCCGCGCTACGAGTACGGCTGGGGGCGACAGAACTGGTTTCACAATAACGCCGAGGAGCACCGCGCGGTGCGCGAGCGCGTGGGCCTGTTCGAGCAGAGCTCGTTTGCAAAACTGCTGGTGCAGGGCCGGGACGCGGAGAGCGTGCTCAATCGCATTGCCACCGCATCGGTCAGCGTCCCGCCGGGTCGCATCGTCTACACGCAGTTCCTCAATACGCGCGGCGGCATCGAGGCCGATCTGACCGTAGCGCGCCTGGCACCGGATCGCTACCTGGTGATCACGGCGGCTTTCACGCAGACGCATGTGGAGAGCTGGATCCGGCGGCACACGCCGGCCGATGCGCACTGCCTGCTGACCGATGTCAGTGACGCCTATGCCATGCTCAACCTGCAAGGCCCCGCCGCTCGCGCACTGCTGCAGCAATTGACGCCCCAGGACCTCTCCAACGAAGCCTTTCCGTTTGGCAGCTGCCGCGAGATCGCCATCGGCTACCAGAAAGCGCTGGCGGTGCGCCTGACCTACGTCGGCGAGCTCGGCTGGGAACTGTACGTGCCGACGCCGTTTGCGTTGCCCGTCTACGATGCCCTGGTAGCCGAAGGTGCGCGACACGGCCTGCGTCACTGCGGCTATCACACGCTCAACTCGCTGCGCATCGAGAAGGCCTATCGGGACTGGTCGCACGACATCGGGCCGGACGATGATCCGCTGCAGGCTGGCCTGGCCTTTACCTGTGCCTGGGACAAGCCCGGTGGTTTCATCGGCCGAGAGGCAGTGCTGCAGCGGCGCGCGGCGGGTACGCCTACCCGGCGACTGGTGCAGTTCCAGCTCGAGGATCCGAGCGCGCTGCTCTATCACAATGAGCCGATCTTTCGCGACGGCAGCAGCAACGGCTACACCACCTCGGCGATGTACGGGCATACGCTCGGTGCGGCGGTCGCGCTCGGCTACCTCGAGCACCCGCAGGGCGTCAGCGATGAGTTCGTTCGCAGCGGCCGCTACGAGATCCAGATCGACACGCGCCGCATCCCGGCGCGTGCCTCGTTGGCACCGCTGTACGATCCGAAGAGCCTGCGCCTGCGCCAGTAAAAGCCGTATGATTCCCCGGGTCCCCGGGGAGGAGAGCAGAACGTGTCCATGAATTCCGCGCGCGCGTGGCTGCGGGCCAGTGCGCTGTTGCTGCCAGCACTGGCCGGCGTCGCCGCGGGCAGCGCACTGGCTGCTCGCCCGCCCGGCGATATCGATCAGGCGCGGCTCGATGCCGCTGACAGCGAGCCGCAGAACTGGTTCACGGCCGGCCGGGACACGGGCGGCACCTACTACTCACCGCTCAAGCAGATCGACCGCGACAACGCCGACAAGCTCGGCTTTGCCTGGCAATACGACCTGTCGACCAATCGCGGCCAGGAGGCCACCCCGATCGTCGTCGATGGGGTCATGTACACCTCCGGTACCTGGGGCTACGTCTATGCGGTCGACGCGGCCACCGGCCACGAGCTGTGGCGCTTCATCCCGCAGATGGATGACTTCTACGCGCGCAATCCCTGTTGCGACCTGGTCAATCGCGGCGTTGCGGTCTGGAAGGGCAAGGTCTACGTCGCCTCAGTCGACGGTCATCTGCATGCGCTCGACGCCGCCACGGGTAGGCAGATCTGGGACGCGGATACCTTCGTCGATCACAAGCTGCCCTACGCCAGCACCGGCGCGCCGCAGATCGCGGGCGGCGTGGTCATCATCGGCAACGGCGGCGCCGACATGGGTCACATCGCCGTTCGCGGCTACATTGCGGCTTACGACCTTGCGACCGGTGCATTCAAATGGCGCTTCTGGACGGTACCGCCACCACCGGGGCAGCCGTACGAGAATCCGGAACTGGCCGCGGCCGACAAGACCTGGGATGCGCACCGCCCGCCGCAGTTCAACGGCGGCGGCACAGTCTGGGACGGCATGGCCTACGACCCGAAACTCAACCTGGTCTATTTCGGCACCGCCAATGCCGCGCCCTACGATCTGCGGCAGCTCGGCAGCGAACACCTGGATTCCCTATACACAGCGTCGATCGTGGCGCTGCACGCCGACACCGGCCGCATGGCCTGGTACTACCAGACCACTCCGCGTGACAGCTGGGATTTCGACGCCGTGCAGAAATTCGTGCTCGCCGATCTCAAGATCGGCGGCCGGCAGCGTGCCGTCATCATGCAGGCCAACAAGAACGGCTTCTTTTACGTGCTCGACCGCGGCAACGGCAAGCTCATCTCGGCCAACCCCTTTGCCTACATCAACTGGGCAACGCACGTGGATCTCAAGAGCTGCCGCCCGGTGGTCACGGCGGAAGCCAACTGGTACGCCAAACCCAAGACCATCTATCCATCCTGGTCTGGCGCGCACACCTGGAATCCGATGTCGTACAGCCCGCAGACGCATCTGATGTACATACCAGTCATCGACGTGCCTGCCGTCTGGGTCGACCTGCTGCACAACGGCGGTGCGGTACATTTCATCGACGGCTTCTTCACCGTCAATGGCGTCATCGTCGATGACACCTATGACGCCGCGGAGCTCAAGCGCCTATACGGCCCGCTGCCGGACCTGGCGTCCATCAAGGCCTCCCGCCACGGCAAACCGACGCGCGAACTGCTGCGCGCCTTCGATCCGCTGACCGGACGCACGGCCTGGGAGGTGGAAACCTCATCGGGCATCCGCGGTTACGACGGCGGCATTCTCTCGACCGCGGGGAACCTCGTGTTTCAGGGCCGCGGCAGCGGCGAGCTGTGGGTGTATGCCGCCGACAGCGGCAAGGTGCTGGCCAAAGTTCCCACCGGCGTGCACATTCTCGCCGCGCCGATGACCTACTCCGTCGACGGCGAGCAGTACGTAGCCGTGCAGGCCGGCTATGGCGGGGCTGCCATCACCGTCGGCCCGATCCCACCGAGCAGCGCTGCCCTCACCCATGAGAACGTCAACCGCATCATCGCCTTCAAACTCGGCGGCGGCCCGGTGCCGCTGCCGGCCGCTCGGGATGACGGCCCATTCCCGCAGCCGCCGCCGCAGACCGCCAGCCCGGCCAGCATTGCGGCAGGCGAAGTCAAATTCGTCGAGGAATGCTCGCGCTGCCACGTGCTCGGGCCCAGCTCGACGCCAGATCTCAGGCGGCTCAGCCCGGGTTTGCACGACGCCTTCAAGGAAATCGTGCTGCGCGGCGTGCTCGGCGGCGCGGGCATGGAGCGTTTCGATGACCTGCTCAGCGAACAGGACGCCGACAACATTCACGCCTA